>NZ_JBFBBS010000024.1:0-105465 GCF_040682835.1 Streptomyces sp. NPDC051104
AGTTCTCAAGGAACGGACGCTTCCTTTGTACTCACCGGAGAGACTCACTCTCTCGGCTTTCCTCCGGGCGCTTCCCTTCGGTGTTTCCGACTCTACCAGATCTTTCGGATCCGATTTCCTCGGCGCTTTCCAGGTTCCCGCTCTCGCGTTTCCCTTTCCGGCGGTTCCGACTTGATCAGAGGTTTTAGGGCGGACTGACCGCCGACCACTTCTGAATCAATCGGGGAGGGCTCCTCAGAACTCATCGCCCCGAGAGCCGGCAGATGCCCACTGTTCCTGTTGTGGGTGGATACCTCCACCTCCAGGCAACTGTCTAAATCTACCTCCCCACGCCACCCGTGTCAACGGGTTCCGTGGGGCGAAGAGGAGATTAGCAGGCCGACACCGGATGACGCACATCCGGAGGGGCCGTTCCGGTCACGCCGCCGTCGGAACGGTCGCGCTGCGCTCGTCGGCGTCCACGTCCCCCGTGTCCCCGGCCCGCGCCGCTCGTCCGCCGAGGACATAGACGTACGCGAGAAAGGCCAGCTCAGCGGCGATGCCGATCGCGATCCGGGCCCAGGTGGGAAGGCCGGAGGGGGTCACGAACCCTTCGATGGCACCCGAGACGAACAGGACCAGGGTGAGTCCGATGGCCATGCCCAAGGCAGCCCTGCCCTCCTCGGCGAGGGCGGTGCGCCGGGTACGCGGCCCCGGGTCGATGAGGGTCCAGCCGAGTCGCAGCCCTGTTCCGGCGGCCACGAAGACGGCCGTCAGTTCCAGCAGCCCGTGCGGGAGGATCAGGCCAAGGAAGGTGTCGAGGCGGCCGGCCGAGGACATCAGGCCCATTCCGACCCCCAGGTTCAGCATGTTCTCGAAGAGGATCCACAGCACCGGGAGGCCCAGGAAGATGCCCAGGACCAGGCACATCGCGGCGGCTCGGGCGTTGTTCGTCCACACCTGGGCGGCGAACGCGGCGGCGGGATGGCTGGAGTAGTACGTCTCGTACTCGCCGCCGGGGCGGGTCAGGTCGCGCAGTTCGCCGGGGGCCGCGATCGATGCCTGGACGTCCGGGTGGGTGCCGATCCACCACCCCAGGAGCACCGCCACCACCGTGGAGAGCAGTGCCGTGGGTATCCACCAGCGGCGCGAACGGTAGACGGCGGCGGGGAAACCGTGCGTGAGGAAGCGCATGACATCGCGCCACGAGGCGCGGCGCGTGCCCGTCACGGCGCTGCGCGCGCGTGCCACCAGTTGACTGAGCCGACCGGTGAGCTGGGGGTCGGGTGCGCTGGACTGGATCAGCGAGAGATGGGTGGCGGTGCGCTGGTAGAGGGCGACGAGTTCGTCCGCCTCGGCCCCGGTGAGGCGGCGCCGACGGCGCAGCAGGACCTCGAGGCGGTCCCACTCGGCGCGGTGGGTGGACACGAACACGTCGAGGTCCATGGATGGGCTGCTCCTCGTACTGCGGCGCGATGTGCCCTCAGCTTGGCAGACTGTCGTACTCCGGAGCGGGTCAGGGGAAGGGCGGTCGGCGTGAGTGAGCTAGTGACGGGTGAGGCGGTGGCGCTGGAGCTGCGCCCCGCGAAGCTGCCGAGCCGGGCGCTGGCCGTGTTGCTCGACCTGGTGGTGGCCGTGGTCGCCTACGTCCTTGTGCTGATCGCTCTGGTGGCGTCCACGTCCGGCCTGGACGAGGCCGCGCAGATCGCGGTGTCGATCGCCGCCTTCGTCCTCGTACTGGTGGGCGGGCCGATCGCGGTGGAGACGCTGAGCCATGGGCGTTCGCTGGGCAAGCTGGCGTGCGGGCTGCGGGTGGTGCGGGACGACGGGGGGCCGATCCGATTCCGGCACGCGTTGGTACGGGGCGCGGTCGGTGTGGTCGAGATCCTCATGACCTTCGGGGTCGTGGCGTGCATCGCCTCGCTGGTGTCGGCACGGGGGCGGAGGCTCGGTGACGTGTTCGCGGGCACGCTGGTCGTGCGCGAGCGGTTGCCCGCCGGCCGTGCGTCCTTCGTGCCTCCGCCGCCACCGTGGCTGGCAGGGCGGTTCTCCGCGCTCGACCTCTCGGCGGTTCCGGACGGGCTGTGGCTGGCGATCCGGCAGTACCTGACCCGGATGCACCAGCTGGATCCGCAGGTGGGCTGGACGATGGCGGAACGTCTCGCCACGGACCTCGCGGCCCGTACGGGCGTGCCGACACCGCCCGGCGTGCCGCCGGCCGCTTATCTGGCGGCGGTGGTGCAGGAACGGCAGGCACGAGAGGCCCGGCGGGTCTCCGGCGGCTGGGGAGCCGTCGAGGCCGTCGAGGGGGGTCCGCAAACCGGCGCCGCAGTTCAGCAGCCCTACGCCCCGTCCCGGGCCCCGGCGCCCGTCGTCCCGCAGGACCCGCAGCCGGCACCGACGCCACCTATGCAGCCCACACATCCCGAACCGCTGGCTCGGCCCTCCACCGGCTTCGCGCCGCCCGCGTAACCGCGGTCACCGCCGGGTCGCTGTCATGGAAACACCGACGGCGGCGACTGGAGGTCCTCCAGCTCGATGCCTGGTGCCGCCAGCACCACGTCTCCTGCGATGTGGACGGTGTGCCGCTCACCCGTGTCCAGGGCTGTGACCTGGTATTCGTCCACGATGAGGGGGGCGTTGTCAGTGGTGTGTGCTTCTCTTGCGATCAGGGCCCAGGACTGGTCCACGGTGCGGGGGGCGAGGACCGGATCGGTGAAGGCGACTAGGCGTACGCGCGTCTCGGGAGAAGAGGGATTGAGGCGCAGCAGACGGGCGGTGGCGACGAGGAAAGCGGGGGATGTGCCGGTGAAGGCGTGGGCGCGGACATTGCCTTCGGTGGCACGGCTGCCGGTGGGGTCGGTGCGGACCCAGGTGACGCCGTCGAGGGCGGCGCCCCGCACCTGCCAGCTCGAGGCGTGCAGTTCGAGGCGGATGGGGCGGCCGAGCTCGTCGAGGGCGAGGTCGACGGAGCCTGCGTGATCGCCGGAAGGGGTGGTCAGTCGGGAGACATAGCGCCAGCCGGTGGGGCCCGGCGCGCACTGGAAGTGTTCTTCGGCGAGGAGGGTCTGGTCGTGCGGGTCGTGAAGCGAATATCGGCCGCGGGGCATGAGGGTCCTGGAGCTTGACGGGGCCGGTCCGCCCAGTGGTCTGGAAAGGCCCAGTGGTCTGGAAAAGGAGGCAGGCCCCCGGCACGGGGGTGCGGGGGCCTGCCTTCGGACGGGGGCTCGGTCAGTAGCGGTAGTGGTCGGGCTTGTACGGACCCTCGACCTCGACGCCGATGTACGCCGCCTGCTCGGGGCGGAGCTTGGTGAGCTTCACTCCGAGCGCGTCCAGGTGGAGGCGGGCGACCTTCTCGTCGAGGTGCTTGGGCAGAACATAGACGCCGGTCGGGTACGCGTCGGGCTTGGTGAACAGCTCGATCTGGGCCAGCGTCTGGTCCGCGAAGGAGTTGGACATCACGAACGACGGGTGACCGGTGGCGTTGCCCAGGTTCAGCAGGCGGCCCTCGGAGAGGACGATGATCTTCTTGCCGTCGGGGAAGGTCCAGGTGTGGACCTGCGGCTTGACCTCGTCCTTGACGATGCCGGGGACCTTGGCCAGGCCGGCCATGTCGATCTCGTTGTCGAAGTGGCCGATGTTGCCGACGATCGCCTGGTGCTTCATCTTGGCCATGTCGCTGGCCATGATGATGTCCCGGTTGCCGGTCGTGGTGACGAAGATGTCGGCCTTGTCGATGACCTCGTCCAGGGTCGTGACCTGGTAGCCGTCCATGGCGGCCTGCAGCGCGCAGATCGGGTCGATCTCGGTGACGATCACGCGGGCGCCCTGTCCACGCAGGGACTCCGCGCAGCCCTTGCCCACGTCGCCGTAGCCGCAGACGACCGCGGTCTTGCCGCCGATGAGGGTGTCCGTGGCGCGGTTGATGCCGTCGATCAGGGAGTGACGGCAGCCGTACTTGTTGTCGAACTTCGACTTGGTGACGGCGTCGTTGACGTTGATCGCCGGGAACAGGAGGGTGCCCTCGCGCTGCATCTCGTACAGGCGGTGGACGCCGGTCGTGGTCTCCTCGGTCACGCCGCGGATCTCGGACGCCAGCTGGGTCCACTTCTGGGGGTTCTCCGCCAGGGTGCGGGTGAGCAGCTGGAGGATGACGCGGTGCTCGTCGGACTCGGCGGTGTCGGGCGAGGGGACCTTGCCGTCCTTCTCGTACTCGACGCCCTTGTGGACGAGGAGGGTGGCGTCACCGCCGTCGTCGAGGATCATGTTCGGGCCGCCGGTGGGGCTGTCCGGCCAGGTCAGCGCCTGCTCCGTGCACCACCAGTACTCCTCGAGCGTCTCGCCCTTCCAAGCGAAGACGGGGATGCCCTGCGGGTTGTCGGGCGTGCCGTTCGGGCCGACGGCGATGGCGGCGGCCGCGTGGTCCTGGGTGGAGAAGATGTTGCAGGACGCCCAGCGGACCTGCGCGCCGAGAGCGGCGAGGGTCTCGATGAGGACGGCGGTCTGGACGGTCATGTGCAGGGAGCCGGTGATACGGGCGCCGGCCAGAGGCTGCGCCTCGGCGTACTCCTTGCGGATCGCCATCAGGCCGGGCATCTCGTGCTCGGCGAGGGTGATCTCCTTGCGGCCGAACTCGGCCAGCGAGAGGTCGGCGACCTTGAAGTCCTGTCGGTTCTCGACAGTCGTCATTGCGAGCTGCTCCTCGGGGTTGGGTCGAGGTGGGTACGGCTGGTCTGCGCGGCGGCGGGCACAGGGGTGCCCGAAAGAGGACACAGGCATGCCCACGTGCGCGCAGCGCAGTCCGTCGGAGGCCCTCTCTCCCTCGGCCGGCCCGTCCTGGACCGCCCGACCGCCATCAGCAGCGACGTCTGGCTCCGTTCCAAGCTACACCGGAGGCCCCAGCCGTCCCCAGTCCGCCTCGGAAGACGCCCGATTGCCTGCGGACGGCATCCCGGTAGCGGGCCGTGTGATCGAGGGCCCCACGTGGTCCGTCACGGCTCGGCGGTGTGATCAGTGACCGGTGCTCGGCCCCGGGCCGCCGGGCGTCGCCTCGGGGTCCGGGCCCTTCGCGGCCTCGGCCTCGCTGTAGATGTCCGGCTCGAGGTAGATGACGCGGGCGATGGGGACGGCAGCGCGGATGCGGGCCTCGGCGGCGTTGATCGCGGAGGCGACCTGGTCGGCCGTGTCGTCGTGCTGCACGGCGATCTTGGCGGCGATGAGCAGTTCCTCGGGGCCCAGGTGGAGTGTGCGCATGTGGATGAGGCCGGTGACCGTCTCGCCGTCGACGATCGCCGCCTCGATCTGCTTGACCACGTCGACGCCCGCGGCTTCGCCGAGGAGCAGGGACTTGGTCTCGGCGGCGAGGACCAGGGCGATCAGGACGAGGAGGACACCGATGCAGACGGTGCCGATGCCGTCCCAAATGCCGTCGCCGGTGAGCAGGGCGAGGCCGACGCCGCCGAGGGCGAGGACCAGACCGATGAGCGCGCCGGAGTCCTCCAGGAGGACGACCGGCAGCTCCGGGGCCTTGGCCCGGCGGATGAACTGCGCCCAGGAGAGCTTGCCGCGCAGTTCGTTGGACTCCTTTATCGCCGTGCGGAAGGAGAAGCCCTCGGCGATGATCGCGAAGATGAGGACGCCCACCGGCCAGTACCAGTTCTCGAGGGCGTGCGGGTGCCGGATCTTCTCGTAGCCCTCGTAGATGGCGAACATGCCGCCGATGGAGAAGAGGACGATCGAGACGAGGAAGGCGTAGATGAACCGCTCGCGGCCGTAGCCGAACGGGTGCTGCGGGGTCTCCTCGCGCCGGGCGCGCTTGCCGCCGATCAGCAGCAGGAACTGGTTGCCGGAGTCGGCGAGCGAGTGGACGCCCTCCGCGAGCATCGACGACGAGCCGCTGAAGGCGAACGCGACGAACTTCGATGCCGCGATCGCGAGGTTGGCGCCGAGTGCCGCCACGATCGCCCTGGTGCCGCCTGACGCGCTCATGTGTTCGCGTTGTCCCTTCGTAGCCGTCGCACCCGGGACGCCCGTACGTACCGTACGCCGTCCGGGGCTTTGCCCGTCCTTTGCCGGTGGGCCATTGTTGCAGCAGGCTCCGACAGCGGTGCGCCGGGCCGGGACCGCGACGGCGCCCGGCCCGGGGGCCGGGCGCCGGTGTCAGGCGGCGACCGTGGCCCGGAAGACCGTGCCGGCCCCCGACACCTCGGCCTTGTCCTCCGCCGGCACGAACACCGACTCGCCGGGCGCGAGCACCTGGTCGCCCGCGCGGACGGAACCGGCCGTGCACAGCAGGATCTGCGGGGTCGCGCGCGTGAGGTCGTGCGGGGCGGCGCCCTCGGTCACCACGTACCGGGACAGGCGGAACTCGTCGATCGGGGTCTCGTAGACCTCCTCGCCGTCCGCGGAGGCCTCGGGGCGCAGAACACCGGGGTCGCTCGCCTCGAAGCGGACGATCCGCAGCAGTTCCGGGACGTCGACGTGCTTGGGGGTGAGGCCGCAGCGCAGGACGTTGTCGGAGTTGGCCATGATCTCGACGCCGAGGCCGCTCAGGTAGGCGTGCGGGACGCCGGCGCCGAGGTAGAGGGCCTCGCCGGGCTGCAGCCGGACGTGGTTGAGCAGCATCGCGGCGATCACACCCGGGTCACCGGGGTAGTGGTGGGCGATGTCGGCGTACGGGGCGTAGGCGCCGCCGAGGCGGGCGCAGGCGGCCGCCGCCTCGGTGACCGTGTGGGTCATCTCCTCGGGGTCGGCGCTCAGCACGGCGGTGAGGACCTCGCGCAGGGCGGCGTCTTCGGGGTGGGCGTGCAGCACGTCGACGTACGGCTTGAGGGAGTCGACGTCGAGGCCGGCGAGCAGGTCGGCGGCGGCGTCGGGGGCGCGGAAGCCGCACAGGCCGTCGAACTCGGTGAGGGCGCAGATCAGTTCGGGCTTGTGGTTGGCGTCCTTGTAGTTGCGGTGGGGCGCGTCCACGGGGATGCCGCGGCGCTCCTCGTCGGCGTAGCCCTCCTTCGCCTGCTCCAGGTCGGGGTGGACCTGGAGGGAGAGCGGGGCGCCGGCGGCGAGGATCTTCAGCAGGAACGGCAGCCGGGGGCCGAACCGGGCGACCGTCCGCTCCCCCAGTTCGCGCTCCGGAGCCTTGTCGATCACCTCGTTCAGGGGGCCGCGCAGGGTGCGCGAGGGTGCCCCGGGGTGGGCGCCCATCCACATCTCCGCCTGCGGCTCACCGGTCGGCTCCACGCCGAGGAGCCGGGGGATGGCGGTGGTCGAACCCCAGGCGTAGGGGCGGACGGTGTTGTCGAGGCGATCCATGAGTTTTTCTTCGTCTCCGTACGTACGCTCCCGGCCGGCGCCGCTCTGGACGGGTCGACCGGTGCGCGCTGGTCAGATGGTGTGAGCCTAGTGCTGTGGCCGGAAAGGCCTGCGGTGGGCCTTTCCGGTGACAGCGCCACGTCAGGCCGCGAAAGCGAGCGCCACGTAAACGGCGGCGAAATCCGTGATGGAGATCAGTTCCGCGAGGGTCTCCAGCTCGTCGCCGTCCTCGGGTTCGAGTTCGCTGATCGCCGTGTCGTGGCTGAGGGCCAGGTCTCGGGCGGCGGGGGCGGCGCTCAGGCCGCCGATGGGGCGGTCGCGCAGGAGCACCACGCGCGCGTGCAGGGCTTGTGCCTCCTCGACGCGGTCGCGGAAGAAGTCGTCGGGGTCGGCGCCCGCGGCGAGCGGGCCGGAGAGCAGCACACCGTGCGCGGCGAGTGCCTCGGGCAGCTGCGCGGTGAGCGCGGGACGGCCGGCCAGCTCGGCGAGCGCGGCGGCGAAGCGGCGGCCGGCGGGTGCGGCGGAGACGCCTTCCGTCCAGATCACCGGGAGCGCTTCGGCGAGTTCGGCAGCGAGGTTCTTGGCGGGGTTGCTGTAGGTGGCGATGGCCGGGCCGCAGCGTTCGGCGACCTGGTCGAGGCGGTCGGCGACCTTCTCCAGGACGTCGGGCGGCGCGGAGAGCAGGCCGGTCCGGTCCAGGAGGGCGAGCAGCGGGGTGAGCAGGGCCCACAGGACGCCGGGCGCGGAGGCGGCGAGGGGTTCCTCCTGCTCGTAAGGGGCGGTCGCCATGGGCACGAACAGGCCGTGGGCGGCGGTCACCGCCTCCGTGATCGGGGAGCGGGCGGGGGTCACGGCGACGACGCTGCAGCCGCGGCGGTAGGCCTGCTCGACCAGGATGCCGAGGCCGGGTTCGGAGCCGTCGGGGGTGGCGATGAGCAGCAGGTCGACGGGCCCGGCCCAGCCGGGCAGCTCCCAGCGCAGCGCGCCGGCGGCGGGGGCGACGCCGGCGGGGTGGATGCGGACGACCGGGCAGGCGGCGCCGGCGAGGGTGCCGAGCAGTTCGGCGACGCCCACGGAGGCGGTGCCGGGGCCCGCGATGAGCACGGCTCGGGGCCGGCCGTCGGGCCTCAGGTCGTTGACCCCCGCCTCGGCGGCGAACCGCACGGCCGTGCGGACCCGGGCGCCTGCCTCGGCGGCGCCCCGGAGCAGTCCGCGTCGGTCGGCGCGCGCCAGCGCCTCGGGGTCGTCGAGCAGCGATTCGTCGAGCATGGGCGGCAGCCTCCGATCGCCGGGTGCGTCAGGCGGGGCGGCGGGCTTCGTCGACGAGCAGGACCGGGATGCCGTCGCGGACTGGGTAGGCGAGGCCGCAGTCCTGGCCGGTGCAGACCAGCTCGCTCTCCTCCTCCTCGAGCGGTGCGTGGCACGCCGGGCAGGCGAGGATCTCGAGGAGGCCGGCTTCGAGCGGCATGACGGGTCCCTTCGGGCTGGTGCGCTTGGCCTGGTCAGACTACCGCTGCGGGCGGCGGCATGCGGGGGTTGGGCGGGGCGGGCGCTGCCGTGCGCCCCGCCCCGCCTGGCGCGGCGTGTGGCGGGGCGTCAGGCCCGGATGATCTCCAGGGCCTCGTCCCGGATCTTCGCCATGGTCACCTCGTCCCTCGCCTCGGCGTTCAGGCGCAGGAGCGGTTCGGTGTTGGACGGGCGGACGTTGAACCACCAGTCGGCGGAGGAGACGGTCAGGCCGTCCAGCTCGTCCAGTTCGATGCCCTCGCGGCCCTCGTAGGCGGCCTTGATGGCGGCGAGGCGGCCCTTCTGGTCGTCGACCGTGGAGTTGATCTCGCCGGAGCCCACATAGCGGTCGTACTCGGCCACGAGCTGGGAGAGCGGCCCCTCCTGGCCGCCGAGGGCCGCGAGGACGTGGAGTGCGGCCAGCATGCCCGTGTCGGCGTTCCAGAAGTCCTTGAAGTAGTAGTGCGCGGAGTGCTCGCCGCCGAAGATGGCGCCGGTGCGGGCCATTTCGGCCTTGATGAAGGAGTGGCCGACGCGGGTGCGGGCCGGCGTGCCGCCGTTCTCCCGGACGACCTCGGGCACCGACCAGGACGTGATCAGGTTGTGGATGATCGTGCCCTTGCCGCCGTGCTTGGCCAGTTCCCGGGCGGCGACCAGCGCGGTGATCGCGGACGGGGTGACCGGGTCGCCGTGCTCGTCGACGACGAAGCAGCGGTCCGCGTCGCCGTCGAAGGCGATGCCGATGTCGGCGCCCTCTTCGCGCACCCGCTTCTGCAGGTCGACGATGTTCTTCGGGTCGAGCGGGTTGGCCTCGTGGTTCGGGAACGTGCCGTCCAGCTCGAAGTACATCGGGACCAGGTCGACGGGCAGTCCGGCGAGGACGGTCGGCACGGTGTGGCCGCCCATGCCGTTGCCGGCGTCGACGACGACCTTCAGCCGGCGGATGGAGGTCAGGTCGGCGAGCGAGCGCAGGTACGCCGCGTAGTCGTCCAGCGTGTCGCGCCGGGTGATCGTGCCCGGCGTCTCCACGGGCTGCGGCGCTTCCCCGTCCAGCCACTCCTCGACCAGGGCGCGGATCTCCGCGAGGCCCGTGTCCTGGCCGACGGGCGCGGCGCCCGCGCGGCACATCTTGATGCCGTTGTACTTCGCCGGGTTGTGCGAGGCGGTGAACATGGCGCCCGGCAGGTTCAGCGCGCCCGACGCGTAGTACAGCTGGTCCGTCGAGCACAGGCCGATCTCGGTGACGTCGGCCCCGCGTCCGGCGGCTCCACGGGCGAAGGCGTCCGCCAGGCCCGGGGACGAGGGCCGCATGTCATGGCCGATCACGATCGCGTCCGCACCGGTCACCTGGGCGAAAGCCGCGCCGAACAGCTCGGCCAGCATCTCGTCCCACTGGTCCGGGACCACCCCGCGTACGTCGTACGCCTTCACGATCTGCGACAGATCAGCAGCCACGGCCAACCCTCCTGAGTTCTCAACGATGCCCCCAAATTACCTGCTGGGGCCGGTGCCCAGCCGGGGGCCCCGGGGTCCGACGAACAGTTCGAACGGAGTTCACACCGGATATCACCGGCACACGGGTCCGCTGGACCGCACCTGACAGGGGCAGGGCGTGCGATGAGGGGGTGGAAAGGAGGGTGACGAGGAGGGGTGGACGCTCAGCTGTCGGGTGAGCGCAGGACTCGCAGATGGCCGCGGCGTGCGACCTCCATCGGGTCGGCCGTACGGGCGCTGCCGCCGCCCGCCTGGGCCGCGCGCTGGTGCGGGCGGGCCGCCTCGCGGACCGCGTTGGCCAGCGCCTCGAGGTCGTCGCCGCTCGGGCGCGCGTGGGCCGAGCCGTCCAGCAGCCGGACGACCTCCCAGCCGCGCGGGGCGGTCAGCCGCTCGGAGTGCTCGGCGCACAGGTCGTAGCAGTGGGGTTCGGCGTAGGTGGCGAGCGGGCCGAGGACCGCGGTCGAGTCGGCGTAGACGTACGTCAGCGTCGCGACGGCGGGTCGGCCGCAAGCGGTGCGCGAACAGCGACGTACAGGGCTCACGACGTTGGACGGTACCGCACTCTTGAGCGGGCCGCGACGACTCTCCCCCAGGTCACTCCACCGTGTCGTGCTGTGAAACACCCCACACCCCCTTTCGGGGTCGCGTGGCTGACCTGCGTGGACAGCCCATGACGAGATACCGGGCGGCTCTGAAAGCGGTCACCACTTGGTACAAACCTCGTCAAAGTTCATGAGCTCAGCGGTCTCTGAGGGATACGGAATCGAGCGCAAGCTTGGCTGGATTGGTCATCCGGCGACATGCCGTGTGGTCTCCGCTCGCCCGGGGCCGGGCCGTCCGGGGCGAGCCCGGCCGGAGGGGCGCGGCCGAAGCGGGGTGGGTTCGCGTGGGGCCGGGCGTGGCGCCCCGGCGGGGACTACGCTTCTTTCAGTGATGGACACCCCCGTACCGCCCCGCGCCGCCGCACCCGGGCCCCGCCGCCGTGACCGCCACGGCCGAGGCATGCGCGGCCCCGTCGCACCGCCCCAGGTACCGCTCTCCGCGAGCCGCGCCGAGGTGTTCGCGGATCTGGTGCAGGACTCCGTGGAGCGCCTGGAGCGGCGCTGGCCGCAGCTCGCCGACATCGACTTCCTGGTTCTGGAGGTGCCGCGCCTGGACGGCCCCGGCGCGGGCTGGAGCGAGGAGGCCGTCCCCCTGGGAGGCACCATCCCGGCCCGCGACGGCCGCCGCGCTCGCGTGGTGGTCTACCGGCGCCCGGTCGAGATCCGCACCAAGGGCCGCGACGAGCGTGCCGCCCTGGTCCACGAGGTGGTCGTGGAGCAGGTGGCGGAGCTGCTGGGGCTGACACCGGAGACGGTGGATCCGCGCTACGGCGAGGACTGAGCCCCGCACGCTCACGGATCCTTCCGCACGCTCACGGATCCTTCCGTCACTTCTTCAGCAGCACCGACAGGTCCTGGCGCGCCTCCGGCACGGCCACCGTGCCCCGGTCGTCCGGCAGGGTCTGCACGGTGAACGCCGACAGCCCCTCGATGGTCGTCCGGAGGGTGCGGGAGGCGTAGACGGGGCCACCGGAGAGCGTCTCCACGGTCAGCGCGTAGGTGCCCTTCACGCCGCTCGGCACGGGCACGTCCACGTCCTGTGTCGTGCCGCCCTTGATCGTGTACTGCTTCGTCACGGCCGTGCCGCCCTCGCTGCCCGCGGACGCTGTGACCTTGACGGTGGCCGTGGCGCCCGGTGCGGCCAGCGCGAGCGTGGTCCCCTTGGCGCTGTTGTCGGCGACCGACGCGCGCGTGCCGACCGGCGCGGTGGCCGGGATGAACGCCGACTCCTGCCCGCCGCCCTTGCCCCGCACCACGCGCAGCGCGGCGACCACCGGGACCGGCGTGCCGGCGGGCGTCAGCACCAGGGAGCCGACCTCGCCGCGCGTGATGTCGCCGAGGTCCACGGCCGTGGTCATGCCGGCCTTCACGTGCACCGTCTCGTTCCCGGCCGGGGTGATCTCCCCGGAGGGCGAGGCGAGGCGCACCTTGAGGTCGGCGTCGGAGTCGCCGGGCGCGAAGGCGACCAGACGCACGTCGGTGGCGTCCTTGGGGACGCCGGGCAGCACCAGGGACCCCGCCGGGCCCGTGGAGGCGGGCAGCCAGTCGCCGCCCAGCTTGTCGTCCAGGGCCTGCACGGCGGCGCCGACCCGGCCGCTGCGGACGCTGACGTGGACCGTGAGGTCGCTCTCCTTCGCTGCGGTGAGCGTGGACAGCAGGACCGGTTCGCTGGAGTGCGGCTGGACGGTGATGCCCTCGCCGACCGCCGACTTCAGGTTGCCGTCCTTGCCGTACAGCTCGATGTCGACGACCGCGACGGAGTCGTCGGGGTTGGTCAGGTGCACGTAGTCGGTGCGCGAGGCGGCGGTGCTGGCGCCCGGGAACCAGAACTCGGTGTCGGGTGCGGTGCAGTTGACGCCGAGCAAGCCGCGTCCGGAGCCGGCGGCGACCGCGGTGGTCTCCTGGACCGTCCAGCCGGGCGCGAACCTGCCCGTGGCGGTGCCGATCAGCGCGGGCGTGTCGGCGCCCGAGCCGTCCCCGGTGGCCGGGGTGCCGGGCTGCTTGGGGGTCAGTGTCGGCGCGCCGGACTGCTTCTTGCCCTTGCCCGCCTTGCCGCTCTTGCCGGTGTCCGTGCTGTCCGCCGACTGCTCGGCCGCCGCGGTCAGTTGGGCCTTGCCGCTCCCGCCGGTGCCCTGCGCGACCGGCGTGAAGGACGTGTAGGAGGTGTCGGCTATGTCCGAGTTACTCGGCTGGGGGCACAGCAGCCGGGTCTGCTCCACCGGCAGCCGTGCGGCCGTCTTCGGGGTGTCGCTGCCGGAGGCGGCCGGCGCGCCGAGTGCCGCGAATCCGGTGACGGCGGCGAGCGCGGTCGCGCCGACGATCAGGGACAGGGTCGTACGGTTCACTGCTGGCTCCCGTCGGGGCGCTCACTGTCGGTGCCGTGCGCCGGGTCGTACGGCGTGGCGTAGCCCTGGGTGTACGTCGGGTCGTACGGCGCCGTGTTGCCGTACGCGTACGGGTCGTACTGGGCGCCCTGATAAGGGTCGGCCTGGTACTGCTGCTGCTCGTAGGCGCCCGGCGCGTACTGCTGGGGGACGCCCTGGTAGTTCTCGCCGCTGTAGGAGCCGTAGTCGGTGTCCGCGTAGCCCGTCGTGTCCCACTCCCCGTACGCCGGCTGGTGCGGGACGGCGGCGGGGGGCTCCTGCGGAGGGGCGGGCGGGGTGTCGGCGTCCTGGGCAGCCTCTTCCGCCTCGGCCTGCGCACGCAGCCGGCGGGCGCGGCGGCCCTCGCCGGTGGTGTCCTGCGCGAGCACCACCCGCTCCTCGGGGAGGTCGTCGTCGACGTCACGGCGGCGCCCGGGCAGGGCGAGCACCACCAGCACGACGGCGAGCGCGCCCTGCGCCCACAGCCAGGCGGTGTGGCCGAACGGAGTGTCATAGGTGACGTCCAACGTGCCGCCGGAGGCGGGCAGTCGGAAGCCCTGGGCCCAGCCGTCCACGGTGGTGGCGGTGAGCGGCTTGCCGTCCAGGGTGGCGGTCCAGTCGGGGTCGGCGGTGTCGGCGATCCGCAGGATACGGCCCTCGCCGCCCGAGGGGATCGTCGTGTGGATCTCCACGGGTCCGGCCGCGACGGGCTGCGGCGCGCCCGTGCCGCCGACGATCGCGGCGCGGGAGACCTCGTGGTCGACCCGCCACAGGGCGCTGCCGTCCTGCTGGCTGAGCCGGGTCAGGCCGGGCGTGGCGTCCAGGATGCGGCTGATGTCTCGGGGTGCGCCCTTGCGGACGAGGACGTAGCGCACGGCGAAGCCGCCGAGTTCGTCGGCCTGGTCGGCGCCGGAACCCGCGACGAGGTTGGCGACGACCTTGTCGAGCTGCTTGTTCTCGCCGTCCTCGGCGGCGAGTTCGCCGTCGCCCAGGCGGGCGCCGGAGCCGCGGACCAGGGTGTAGCCCACGCGCGCGGTGAATTCGCCGTCGAGGACGAGAGTGCGGGCCTGGTCACTGGTCCCGCTCTCCTCGGCGACGAACGCGGGCACCTGCACGGGGTCGCGCCGCTCCAGCGGCCCGTCCGCGCCGCGGATCATCCACCCGGCGGCGATGAGCAGGGGCCCGGCCGCGGACGCGAACGCGATGAGCGCGGCGACCGGCTGGCGCCAGCCGAAGCTCTGCTCGGCCACACGCGCGCGTGCGCCGTCCGCGCCGACCGCCGCGGCGGCCAGCAGCGCGAGGCCGTAGACGAGGGTCGCGGGGCCGGACCAGGCGGAGCGGTTGGACAGGACCGCGAAGACGAGCGCCACCAGGGCGGCCGCCCAGGCCGTCCAGACGGCGGCCTGGCGCTCGCCGCGCATCAGGGCGGCGAGCGCGGCGAGGACGACGCCGATGAGCATCAGCCCGCTGACCGTGCCCGGTCCGCCGGGGCTGGCGCCGAGCAGGTCGGAGGCGGAGGCCGCGCTCGCGCCGTACGCCAGACCGGCCTCCTTGAAGAAGCCGAACGGCAGCAGCGACAGCGACCACGGGGCGAGCAGCAGCAGCGGGGTGCCGACCTGGGCGAGGAAGCGCAGACCGTAGGCGACGATGTCGTTGCGGCGCACGACGAGCAGCGCGACGCCCAGGACCAGGGCGATCGGCCACACGATCGGGGTGAAGGCGGTGGTGATCGTCAGCAGGAGTGCGTACGCCCAGGTGGCGCGCCAGCTGCCACGCACGCCGGAGGAGTGGGCGCGGCCACTGGCCGCGATGCCCGCGCGCGCGATGAGCGGCAGCAGGACCGCGAGGACCGCGGTGCCGATGCGGCCACCGGCGAGGGCGCCGGTGGCGGCGGGCAGGAAGGCGTAGGCGACGGACGCCCACGCGCGCAGCAGCCGCGACTCGACGAGGGGACGCGAGGCGAAGTACGCGGTGAACCCGGCGAGCGGCACCGAACAGACGAGCAGCACCGTGACCGCGAGACCGGTGGAGCCGAGCAACATCGAGGCGAGCAGGGCGACGAGTGCCAGATAGGGCGGCGCGGAATGCGTACCGCCGGCGCCCACCGGATGCCAGGCGTCGAGATAGCGCGACCACAGCTCGGAGGAGTCGGCGGGCGCGGGCAGCAGCGCGCCGCCCGCGAGCGCGCCACCGCCGAGCAGCGCACGGCAGGCGACGAGCGAGACGAGCAGGAGGACGCCGAAGAGCACCGGTCCGGGCTTGCGGGCGATGCGCTTGAGTCGGGCGAACTGTTCGACCTCCAGGAAGTCGGCGTCGTCACCTCCGGGTCCGGACTCCAGGCCGCCGCCGTGCCGGCCGGCCGAGGACACCTCGGGGTCGGAGCGGCCCACCAGGTTGCTCGCGACCTGTTCGACGGTGGCCCGGACGGTTGCTCCGGGCGGCGGGAACAACGCGCGCAGCTCGCCCTTGTCGACCTGCGGGCGGCCGCGCCTGCGGCGTCCGGCGATGATCCGCTCGGGCCGCAGCAGCGTCCCCAGCAGGCCGCGGATCTCGTCGACGGCCTGACCGGGCACCTTGCCGACGAGGTACGCCACCGTGCGCAGCAGGGTGCCGAGCACCAGACGGAGCAGGACCCAGGGCAGCTGTGCGGAACCGGCGTTGACGAGGAGGGTGTAGACGGCGCCCGCCTTGTCGACCTTGTGCGGGGAGGCCGCGGTGCGGCCCACGCAGTCGACGGTGCGGCGCTCGCGGGAGGCCGCCTCGGCGTGTCGTACGACCGCGTCGGGGGCGACGAGGACGCGGTGGCCGGCGGCCTGGGCACGCCAGCACAGGTCGACGTCGTCACGCATCAGCGGCAGGTTCCGGTCGAATCCGCCGAGCTGCTCGAAGACGTCACGCCGGATCAGCATGCCGGCGGTGGACACGGACAGCACCGGACGGACGTGGTCGTGCTGGCCCTGGTCCTGTTCACGGCGGTCCAGGCCGGTCCAGCGACGGCCGGAGTTGGCGATGGTGACACCGACCTCGAGCAGCTGCCGGCGGTCGTACCAGCCGCGGAGCTTGGGGCCGACGGCGGCGACCTCGCGCCCCAGCTCGGCCTCGTGCTCCACGACGCGCAACAGCTCGGCCAGTGCACCCGGTTCGGGTGCGCAGTCGTCGTGCAGGAGCCACAGCCACTGCACCGGCTCCCCGTACGGCAGCTCGGGCATGTCGTAGGCCTCGTCCCGCCAGGTGCGGGTCACGGGGTCCCAGCCGCTGGGGCGCTTGAGGTACGGCAGGTCGTCCGGGGTCGGTACGGGCGCGGAGCGGCTCGCCTCCTCGACGGCCTGGCCGAAACCGGTGCGCCGGGCCAGGTGCAGGACGCGGTCGGGGCCGAGGGCGTCGGTGAGCAGCTGGGCGGAGTCGTCCGCGCTGCCGGTGTCGGCCGCCACGGCGTCCTGCACGGGGCGCTCTTGGCCGAGCAGCCCGGCGAGGGCGTCGGGCAGCCAGCGGGCGCCGTCGTGGGCGACGAGCACCGCGGTGACCACGTGACGCGGGAACTCTGGTGGAGACGGGTCGTGTTGGACCGCCGTATGGCTGTGCACGGACATCGAGGTACGGGCCCCGGTTCGTTGGACTGCGGTGGACGCCTGTGCCCCGAGGGGCAGCGGGACGTCTCGGACGGAGGCCCACACTAACGGCTGGACAAGATCACGGCCCGCCGCCTGTGGACAACCCACCTGCGACGGGTCATTCGTTACGAAAGGATGTGCGGCTTTTCGCCGCTCGCCGGGCGGACCGGCCGCCGCCACACCCGCATGCGACTGCTTTATGACGTCCTGAACGACTCTTTTCGGACGGTGTCGACGGTGACCACAGGGACGTCAGACGGCGGCCTTCTTCAGGCGGCGGCGCTCACGCTCGGACAGGCCGCCCCAGATGCCGAACCGCTCGTCGTTGGCGAGCGCGTACTCGAGGCACTCGGAGCGGACCTCGCAGGCGAGGCAGACCTTCTTGGCCTCGCGGGTGGAGCCGCCCTTCTCAGGAAAGAAGGACTCGGGGTCGGTCTGGGCGCACAGCGCGCGCTCCTGCCAGCCGAGTTCCTCGTCCGCGTCGTCGACCAGCAGTTGCTGCACCAGCTCGGTCATGTGCGCCCCTCGTCTGTCTTTCGCGTCCCCGTGATGTAGCCGTTACCGAATCCGGCTGAACGACACGAGTGAAATTACAAGTGTGCCGATCCGGGCCAGTCAAGCCGAGATCTGCTATTGGGCCCCTTATTCACTCTGCAGAACCAAGGCTATGCGGAAAGTGTTCAAATCGGCATAAACCCTGACAGCCTGTGAGGGTCCAGGTGGCCCTGTCACCCCTCACCGAGAAGGACGCCCAGCAGTTCGATCTCGTTCCGACACGCACGCCGAAGCTCGAACCGGATCACATTCGGATCACGAGATCGCAACGACGTCCACGCGCCCGGCGGTGCGCCATGTGTCCCCCCGACTGCACTGAACAAACCTTTCCTCTGCAGGATGAACCGGATGAGGTGAAACAGCTCCCACATGGCGGACGTCAAGTTGACAGGGAAAGGTGTGAACCGATGTGCTAGTGGGCATGCTCGCGAACTCGGCACTCACCCAGACCCGCACCCCCGGGTCCCACGGTGCTGCCCGCGCTCGCTGTAGCTGTTGCTGTTCCGGCTGTTGAGCCTTCCCCCGCGCTCCGGCCGCTCCCGGGTCCACACGCCCGGCCGTAGTTCCCTCCGCCCGCACCAGGGCTCGCGCCATGCCCGTGACCCGGGCGGACGACACGCGACACCCCACCCCCCGCTCTCTCCCGCCGAGGAAACCACCGCACCCATGAACAGCGACAGCGACCTGCAGATCGCCGGCGACATCCTGGAAGTACCGCACCTGCTTCAGCCGCCGCGCGAGCACCCGGTCACCGTGGCCGAGTTCGCCGGGCTCGCCCGCTCCATCGCCGCCGACCGCTCCCGGTGGGAGCACCTGGTCCGGTACGACGCGACCTCCCGCTGGTACCACCGGCTGCAGACCGGACCCGGCTACGAGATGTGGCTGCTGTCCTGGGTGCCCGGGCAGGGCAGCGGGCTGCACGACCACGGGCGCTCGTCGGGCGTACTGACCGTCCTGCACGGCGCACTCACGGAGCGCACGGAGCGCGGCACGCGCGCACTGCGCATGGGGGCGCAGCGCGTGTTCGCGCCCGGCTACGTACACGAAGTGGTGAACGACGCGCTGGAACCGGCGGTCAGCCTGCACGTCTACTTCCCCGGGCTGACGGAGATGCCGATGCACACCAGGGCGTGCGTGGCTGAGCGCGGCAGGGTGGACACGGTCACGGCCTGAGAGCCCCGGAAGGAAGAGGAGCCCCGGACAGAAGGGGGAGCCCCGGACAGAAGGGGAGCCCGGCGGCGGGTCGGGACCGGCCCGGTGCCGGGCGGCGTCGCGGGTGTCACCGCCGGGTCACGCGTTGTCGTAGGCGCCTGCAAGACTGCATCCATGCGCATTGTGGTTCTGGCAGGCGGCATCGGCGGTGCCCGGTTTCTGCGGGGTCTGAAGCGGGCCGCGCCCGACGCGGAGATCACCGTCATCGGCAACACCGGCGACGACATCCACCTCTTCGGGCTGAAGGTCTGCCCGGACCTCGACACGGTGATGTACACGCTCGGCGGCGGCATCAACGAGGAACAGGGCTGGGGTCGGGCCGACGAGACCTTCCACCTCAAGGAGGAGCTCGCGGCGTACGGCGTCGGGCCGGAGTGGTTCGGGCTCGGCGACCGCGACTTCGCCACGCACATCGTACGGACCCAGATGCTGGGCGCGGGCTACCCGCTGAGCGCGGTGACGGAGGCCCTGTGCGAGCGCTGGAAGCCGGGGGTCCGGCTCATCCCCATGTCGGACGACCGCGTCGAGACCCATGTCGCCGTCACCCTGCCCGACAGCGGCTCCGGCGCGGGATCAGGCGAGCGTAAGGCGATCCACTTCCAGGAGTACTGGGTGCGGCTGCGCGCCTCCGTCCCGGCCGAGGCGGTCGTGCCGGTCGGCGCCGAGCAGGCGAAGCCCGCGCCGGGTGTCCTGGAGGCGATCGCCGAGGCGGACGTGATCCTCTTCCCGCCGTCCAACCCCGTCGTCTCCATCGGCACGATCCTCGCGGTCCCCGGCATCCGGGAGGCCATCGCGGACGCCGGGGTCCCGGTGGTGGGCCTGTCCCCCATCATCGGTGACGCTCCCGTGCGCGGGATGGCCGACAAGGTGCTCGCGGCGGTCGGCGTGGAGTCCACGGCCGCGGCGGTGGCCGAGCACTACGGCTCGGGGCTGCTGGACGGCTGGCTCGTCGACACGGTGGACGCGGCCGCCGTGGAGCGCGTGGAGGCCGCCGGCATCCGCTGCCGCGTGGTACCGCTGATGATGACGGACCTGGAGGCGACGGCGCGGATGGCCCGGGAGGCCCTCGCGCTGGCGGAGGAGGTGCGGGGGGCTTGAGCGGCGGGCTTTCCATGGATGCCGGGGCCGGCGGCGGGGCCCCCGTCGCGGCGCCCGCCTACCGGGTCTGGGCGCTTGCGGGGCTGCCGGAGATCCGTGAGGGCGACGACCTCGCCAAGGTGATCGCCGCGGCCGAGCCAGGGCTCGTCGACGGCGACGTCCTGCTCGTCACCTCCAAGATCGTCTCGAAGGCGGAGGGACGCGTCGTCCGGGCGGACGACCGGGAGGCCGCCATCGACGCCGAGACAGTGCGGGTCGTGGCCCGGCGCGGTCCGCTCAGGATCGTGGAGAACCGGCAGGGCCTGGTGATGGCCGCCGCCGGTGTCGACGCCTCCAACACCCCCGCGGGCACCGTGCTGTTGCTGCCCGAGGACCCCGACGCGTCCGCGCGCGCCATCCGCGAGGGGCTGCGGGACACGCTCGGCGTGGAGGTCGGCGTGATCGTCACGGACACCTTCGGGCGGCCCTGGCGCACCGGGCTCACCGACGTCGCCATCGGGGCGGCGGGCGTACGGGTCCTCGACGACCTGCGCGGCGGCACGGACGCACACGGCAACCCGTTGAGCGCGACGGTCGTCGCCACCGCCGACGAGCTGGCGGCCGCGGGTGATCTGGTCAAGGGCAAGGCCGCCGGGCTGCCCGTCGCGGTGGTCCGCGGGCTGCCGCATGTGATGACCGGCGACCACGGCGACGGCGCGCGGGCGATGGTGCGCGGCGCGCGCGACGACATGTTCCGGCTGGGCACGTCCGAGGCGGTACGGGAGGCGGTGACCCAGCGGCGTACGGTGCGCGCGTTCACCGACGAGCCCGTCGACCCCGGTGCCGTACGCCGTGCGGTGGCCGCCGCCGTGACGGCTCCGGCGCCGCACCACACCACGCCGTGGCGGTTCGTGCTGCTGGAGTCCGAGGAGTCGCGGACGCGGCTCCTCGACACGATGCGGGACGCGTGGATCGCGGACCTGCGCCGGGACGGGAAGACGGAGGAGTCCATCGCCAAGCGCGTCCGGCGCGGGGACGTGCTGCGCAACGCGCCGTACCTCGTCGTGCCGTGCATGGTCATGGACGGCTCCCACACCTACGGCGACACGCGGCGGGACGCGGCCGAGCGGGAGATGTTCGTGGTCGCGACGGGCGCGGGCGTGCAGAATCTCCTCGTCGCGCTCGCCGGGGAGCGGTTGGGGTCGGCGTGGGTTTCCTCGACGATGTTCTGCCGGGACGTCGTCCGCGAGGTGCTGGAACTGCCGGCGAGCTGGGAGCCGATGGGCGCGGTGGCGGTGGGGCATCCGGCCGAGGAACCGAAGCCGCGGCCGGAGCGGGATGCGGGGGCGTTCATCGAGGTGCGGTGAGCGGGGGCGCCGGCACAAGGCGCCCGGAGCCGGGCACACGCCCCCTACCCTCGTAGGACGACACCCAGGACACTGACGACACGCCACGACACCACGACAACCAGGGCACCAGACACCTCTATCACCAGGACCTCATCCGTGGCCGGACGATTCGCTCCCCGCCCCACTCCGACGACCGCGCGCGGTGGGCATGTCGTCGTGCCCCCGGGCGTGCCGCGGCCGGCCGCGGCACCCGGACGGCGGCGGACCTGGACCCCGCCCGGGCCACTGGACCTTGGCCTGGTGCTCGGGCCGCTGCGGCGCGGGCCCGCCGATCCCACCTTCCGGGCGACGCCCGACGGCTCGGTGTGGCGGGCCAGCCGTACGCCGCTGGGTCCGGGCACACTGCGGGTCGCCCTCCGGGGCGGGGTCGCCGAGGCGGAGGCCTGGGGGCCCGGGGCGGAGTGGCTGCTGGGCCAACTACCTGAATTGCTCGGCGCGTTGGACGATCCCGACGCCTTCGAGCCGCGGCACCGACTGGTCGCGCTGGCGCGGCACCGCCGGCCGGGGCTGCGGCTCACCCGGACCGGCCTGGTACTGGAGTCGCTGATTCCGTCGATCCTGGAGCAGAAGGTCACGACGGACGAGGCGTACCGGGCCTGGCGGCTGCTCGTACGGAAGTTCGGGGAACCGGCGCCGGGACCCGCGCCGGGGCGGATGCATGTGATGCCGGCGCCGCGGACGTGGGCGCTCATTCCGTCCTGGGAGTGGCATCGGGCCGGGGTCGACAACAAGCGGGCGTCGACGATCCTGCGGGCCGTGCGGGTCGCCGCCCGGCTGGAGCAGGCGGTGGGCATGGAGCCGGCCGAGGCACAGGCGCGGCTCGAGGTGGTGCCCGGGATCGGCCCGTGGACCTCGGCGGAGACCGTGCAGCGCAGTCACGGGGCGGCGGACTCGGTGACCGTGGGGGACCTGCATCTGCCCGGGATCGTCGGATACGCGCTGGCCGGGGACCGGGACGCGGACGACTCCCTGATGCTGTCGTTGCTTCAGCCGTACGCCGGCCAGCGGCACCGGGCGGCACGGCTGATCCTGTTGAGCGGGTCTGCGCCGCCGCGGCGCGCCCCGCGGATGCGGCGGGGCGACATCGGGCGGTTGTAGCGCGACGCCGGGCACCCACGTGGCACAGGGCACCCGGCGTCGGCGAAAGGCGCTACTGCTGGTCCGAGGAGAAGCGCACCGCGCCCGCCGGGATCCGCGCGTCGCACCAGACCCGTACTCCTTCTCGGAGTTCGTTGTCCGCGCCGACCACCGCGCCGTCACCGATGACCGCGCCCGTGACGATCGAGCGCTCGCCGATGCGGGACCGGGCGCCGATCAAAGAGTCCGTGATGACCGCCCCGGGCTCCACGACGGCGCCGGAGAGCACCGTGCTGCCGGAGATCCGGGCGCCCTCTCCGACGAACGCACCCTCGCCCACCACCGTGCCGCCTGTCAGCTTCGCGTCCGACGCGACCGAGGCCGTCGGCAGGATCAGGCGGTCGCCGCAGCGGCCGGGCACGGCCGGGGACGGCGCCCGCCCGAGGACCAGGTCCGCCGAGCCGCGCACGAAGGCCGCCGGGGTGCCCAGGTCCAGCCAGTACGTGGAGTCGACCATGCCCTGCAGATGGGCTCCCGCCGCCAGCAGGTCCGGGAACGTCTCACGTTCCACCGACACCGGGCGGCCCACGGGAATCGTGTCGATCACCGAGCGGCGGAAGACGTACGCGCCGGCGTTGATCTGGTCGGTGACGATCTCCTCCGGCGTCTGCGGCTTCTCCAGGAACGCCGTCACCCGGCCCGTCTCGTCGGTGGGGACCAGGCCGTACGCCCTCGGGTCCGTCACCTTCGTCAGGTGCAGCGACACGTCCGCGCCCGTCGACTGGTGGGTACGGACCAGGGCGCTGATGTCGAGGCCCGTGAGAATGTCCCCGTTGAAGACCAGTACCGGGTCTTCGGGACCGGAGTGGAGGCGGCTTGCCACGTTGCGGATGGCGCCGCCTGTACCGAGGGGCTCCTCCTCCGTGACGTACTCGAGGCGGAGGCCGAGGGACGAGCCGTCACCGAAGTACGGCTCGAAGACCTCTGCCAGATAAGAGGTGGCGAGCACGATGTGCTCCACGCCCGCCGCCTTCGCCCGCGCCAGCTGGTGTGTGAGGAACGGGACCCCGGCCGCCGGAACCATCGGCTTGGGGGTGTTCACCGTGAGCGGGCGAAGTCGGGTGCCTCTACCGCCGACCAGGAGGATCGCTTCTGTCACCTGTCGTCTCTGCTTCCTGCCGGGACCGGCCAAACTGTGAATCGGCCGACCAGTCTATGCAGACCGTGTTGCGAGGACCGCAAGGGGCGTTATGAGGACCGTGAGAGAGGTCCCTCTCAGGTACTTTCGTCATGCGGCGGCCTCCGTCCTCAGCGGCCCTGCAGGCGGGCCGCGGTGGAGCGGATCGTGGAGAGTTTGCCGTAGAGCTGCGCACCAGGACAGTCCGTGGCGTACCCGTCGCGATGGCCGGAGAGTACGTTCAGTCGCGCCATCTGACCCTTCGGGTACAGATTGCCACCCCCGGACACCAGGTATGTCGTGCCGCGCGGATCCATGCCGTACAGACCGAGTTTCCACGCGGTCAGTGCGCCCACCCCGTCCAGCGTCTTGGCCGGCGGTTTGGTGTCGCTGGAGTAGGTGCCGATGACGGCGATGCCCGTGCTGTCACTGTTGAACCCGAGGGTGTGGGCGCCCAGCACGGGCTTGTCGATGCCTCCGGCGCGGCCCTCGTAGATGGTTCCGCACTTGTCGACGAGGAAGTTGTAGCCGATGTCCCGCCAGCCGTTACTCACCACGTGGTAGCGGTAGATACTGCGGATGACGGAAGGCGCCTGCTCGCAGGTGTAGTTGTTGCCCGACGCCGTGTGGTGCACGAACGCGACCTTCACACTGTCCGTGTAGACGAAGCCCGCCTCGCGCAGGGTTTCGTCGGCGCCCCAGCCGCTGCGGGTGACGATTTTCGGACGCGGGGCGGTGTGGGTCGCCTCCTTTGCGGGGCCGGCGGTGTCCGCGGGATTCACGGTCCCCTTTGCCGGGTTTGCGGTCTCCTGTCCCTGATTCGCGGTCCCCTTCGTCGGGTTCGCGGTCCCCTTCGTCGGGTTCGGGGTCTCCTTGGCGGGGTTCGCCGTCCCCAGCGCAGGGTCGACGGTCTCCTCCGCCGTGTCCGACGGTTCCTTCACCGTCCCCTGCGGTCCCTGCGTTTCCTTCGCCGCCTGCGGCCCCTGCCCCTCGCGCGAAGGTGACGGGGCCGCGCTGTCATTCAGGGGCGCGCGAGGGGCGTCCCGGCCGAATGCGTTGGAGCCCGCGCCGGCCGCGGTGTCGGGTGCGCCCCCGTCGGACGGTTCCGGCGCGGCGGCGTGGGCGGTGGGCCCGGGGGTGCCCGCCTTCGAACCCACGCCGGGATCGACCAGTTCGACACGGAGTCCGTCGGGGAGCGCGGGCGATCGTGTCGTTCCGGTGTCGTCCCCCTCGGCGCTCACCCGTACCGCCACTGCGTCCGAGTCACCGACCCACAGCGGCGCGGTCGCCCCGCGTGCCCTGCTGGACCGGCCCTCCGCGGTGCCGGGATCGGGGCCGTGGCCGCGGTGGTGCGTCTCGAGTTCCTGCCACTCGGACCACTGGTGCGTCCCGCTCGCGCGGGTACGGACCTCGACGTGGCCGTGGAGTTCGGTGCCCGGGTCGTCCCAGACGACGCCGACGAGCGAGAAGGAGCGCACCGCCTGCGGGGTCAGGCCCGCGTCGACCACCGCCCCGGCGGCACGGGTGAAGGGCACGAGGGGGAAGGACTGGGTACTGCCGGGGACGGCCGCCGAAGCCGACGGACCCCGCGCACCCGTTCCGGCCACCGCCGCCGGGATCGCGAACGGAAGGGTCAGTACCGCCGCGCAGGCGACGCCGATCGAGGAAGCAAGATATCCATGCATGCACACGATCTTGAACATAGTCAGACATATATGTCTATTTGGAATCTGACGCCCCGTCGATCGCACTCAGCCGAACCGGTGTCGCCCAAAACCCCGCCGCCGACGCGCGCACGTTGGCCCCCGCGTACTCTTGCGCCGTGAACGCCACCGATCGCACCCCCGCCGACCTGCTGCGATCCGCGCTCGCCGCGGACCCCGCGCGCCCCCTGGTGACCTTCTACGACGACGCCACGGGCGAACGCGTCGAACTCTCCGTGGCCACCTTCGCCAATTGGGTGGCCAAGACCGCCAACCTCCTTCAGGGTGACCTCGCCGCCGAGCCCGGCGACCGGGTCGCGCTGTTGCTGCCCGCGCACTGGCAGACGGCGGTGTGGCTGCTCGCCTGCTCGTCCGTGGGCGTCCTCGCGGACGTCGGCGGCGATCCGGCCGCCGCCGACCTCGTGGTCAGTGGTCCGGACACGCTGGACGCGGCGCGTGCCTGTCCAGGGGAGCGTGTGGCCCTCGCCCTGCGCCCCCTCGGCGGCCGCTTCCCGCAGACCCCGGACGGCTTCGTCGACTACGCCGTCGAAGTGCCGAGCCAGGGCGACCGCTTTCAGCCGTACGCGCCTGTCGCCCCGGACGAGCCGGCGCTGATCGTCGCCGGGGCCGAGTACACGGCGGCGGAGGTCGTGGAACGGGCCCGTGAGGACGCGCTCCCCCTCGGGCTGACGGAGCCCGGGGCGCGGTTGCTGTCGGGGCTGCCGTATGACACGTGGGCGGGGTTGAGCGCCGGCTTGTACGCGCCCTTGGCCGTGGGGGGCTCGGTCGTCTTGTGCCGGCATCTCGAGCGGCTGGGAGGGGAAGGGCTGGCCAGGCGGATCGAGAGCGAGAAGGTGACGACGACGGCTGTCAGCTGATCAGCGCCTGCGGCTCCCGCTCGTTGTTCGCCCGCGGGTCCCTTGCGGCTGATGACGCCACGCCGAGGAGCCGCACGATTGTCACAGCCCCGCGCCCCTATAGAGGCGCGGTCGGCGTCCATCCGGACCAGTATCGGACGCCCCGCAACCCGGCCCCGGGCCATGGTCGTAACAGCAGCTCACGCTCATACGACGCAAGGCGGTGGACCCGGCAGTGAGAGCACGTCATCGGCGGTGGCGCTGGGTGCGATGGTGTGCGGTCGGACTGGCCGCGCTCCTGCTGAGTGCCGCCGGGGCCGGGTGGGTCGTGTACGAGAAGCTGGACTCGAACATCACCGCGGACGAGGCCGCGGCCGCCGAGCTCGCCCGGTACGAGAAGGAGCGGCCCACTTCGCTCGTGCGCGGCGCGCGGAACATCCTGCTCATCGGGTCAGACTCGCGTGCGGGCGCCGGCAACGGCCGGTACGGGCGGGATTCCGGGACGGAGCGGTCCGACACCACGATCCTGCTGCACCTCGCGGCCGACCGCCGAAGTGCCACCGCCGTCTCCCTGCCCCGGGACCTCATGGTGAACGTGCCGAGTTGCGGCCGGCCGGACGGCAGCCGCAGCGAGGCGCAGTTCACCATGTTCAACCACGCCTTCGCGACCGGCGGTTCGGCCTGCACGATCCGTACCGTCGAGAAGCTGACGAGCATCCGGATCGACCACCACATGGTCGTCGACTTCAACGGCTTCAAGAAGATGATCGACGCGCTAGGCGGCGTCCGGGTGTGTCTGAGGCAGCCGATCGACGACACGGCCGCCAGGCTCAGACTGCCCGCGGGCAAGGTGACGCTCGACGGCGAGCAGGCGCTCGGCTACGTACGGGCCCGCAAGAGCCTCGGCGACGGCAGCGACACCGAGCGGATGGAGCGCCAGCAGCGTTTCCTCGGCGCGCTGGTGACCAAGGTGCGCAGCAACGGCGTCCTGCTCAACCCGGTGAAGCTGTACCCCGTGCTGGACGCGGCCACCTCGGCCCTCACCACGGACCCGGGTCTGGCGAGTCTGCGCGGACTCTATGCACTCGTGCGCGGGCTCGGGAACCTCTCCGCCGAACATGTGCGGTTCCTGACGGCCCCGCGCGCCCCGTACCCGGGCGACATCAATCGTGACCAACTCGTGCAGCCGGCGG
Source organism: Streptomyces sp. NPDC051104 (assembly GCF_040682835.1). Taxonomy (NCBI): domain Bacteria; kingdom Bacillati; phylum Actinomycetota; class Actinomycetes; order Kitasatosporales; family Streptomycetaceae; genus Streptomyces; species Streptomyces sp. NPDC051104. The sequence goes on from NZ_JBFBBS010000024.1 coordinate 27,127, forward strand.
CGGACAAACTCTTCCGGCGCCTGCGCGCGGACCAGCCGGTCGAGGTCACCAAGGAAGTTCCGGGTAATTCAGCCGCAAAAACGAGCAATACGTCGCCCGATTTCGGACCCGGGCCGCGGGAGAAGACACCCCCTGGACCCACGCCCACTTTCACCGGCAACACGGCCGCCCAGGACGCCTGCGGGTAAAGCGCACCCCATGGCGGGGAACGCGTGAGCTAAGAAGTGTCTGAGAAATAGGGCGGATTGCCCGGTTGTAGGCAAGTGGAATTTGTCACCGCCGTCGCTCGACGCTGAACTGGGCGGATAGTGTGAGCGATCCGGTGCCACGCCCCGAGGTCCGTCCCGGGCTCACGCACTGGCTGAAGAGACCCGAGCGCCTTGAGGGGGAAGGCGCCGCGTGGCCCCGACGGAGGATACGGACAACCGTGGACGCGCAAGGCCGTGGGCGGGCGGACAACATCGACCCCGCAGACCAGTGGGTGCTCAACCCGAACACCGGCGAATACGAACTGCGACTGGCCGCTCCCGGAGCGCAGTCGTCCGTGCCGAGACCGCGCAGGGGGACTCCCGCCGGCAGCGCGCAGGGGGGCACCCGCACGGCACCCGGCCGCGGGGAACCGGCCCCGGACGTCCTCCCCGGTCAGCGCCGCCGCCGGGCGGCTCCCCCGGAGCCGCCGGGGCGCCGCCGGGGTCGTACGAAGACCAAGAAGGGCAAAGCGAAGAAGATAGCGTTGTGGGCCGGCGGCAGCATGGCGTTCGTGCTCGTCGCGGTCACGGCGGCCGGTTACTTCTACCTGCAGCACCTCGAGGGCAACGTCTCGACGACGGACGTGGGGGACGCCGCCAAGAACAGCTTCAGCAAGGACGAGGCCTTCAACATCCTGATCATCGGTACCGACAAGCGCACCGGTAAGGGCAACGAGGGCTACGGCGACAATGGCAGCGTCGGCCATGCCGACACCAACATCCTGCTGCACGTCTCCAAGGACCGGACGAACGCGACCGCGCTCAGCATTCCCCGCGACCTGATCGTCAACGTCCCTGACTGCCCGACCAAGCAGCCCGACGGAACCATCAAGGTCATCCCCGGCACACAGAACGTCCGCTTCAACACGAGCCTCGGGCAGGACGGCCGCGACCCGGGCTGCACCATGCGCACGGTGAAGGAGATCACCGGAGGCATAGAACCCGACCACTTCATGATGCTCGACTTCAACGCGGTGAAGACGCTGACGACGGCGGTGGGCGGCGTCGAGGTGTGTCTCAAGCACGCGGTCAACGACGAGAAGTCGCACCTCAAACTGCCCGCCGGCCCCTCCAAGATCGAGGGCGAGCAGGCCCTCGCGTTCGTGCGCACGCGGCACGCCTGGGGCAACCAGGGCGACCTGGACCGGATCAAGGTGCAGCAGCAGTTCATGGCGTCGCTGATGCGCAAGATGGCCTCGAGTGACACGCTGACCGACCCGACGAAGCTGCTCGACCTCGCCGAGGCCGCCACCAAGGCGCTGACCGTCGACACGGGCCTGCACAAGGTGAGCACGCTCAAGGACGTGGCCCTGGAGCTCAAGAAGGTACCGACGAAGAACATCACCTTCCTGACCGTGCCGGTGGTCGACAATCCCGCGGACGGCCCGGTGCACAAGACGGTCATCGTCGACCCGAACACGGCTCCCGAGGTCTTCGACGCGATCAAGAACGACGTGTCCTTCACCACCGTGAAGAAGGAGAAGGCGGCGAAGACTGCCGCGAGCGACCCCCTCAAGGGCTCCCGATCCGCCGCCTCCGACATCCGCGTGGACATCTACAACGGCGGCGCCCCCGCCGGCAGCGCACAGGCGACTCTGAGCTGGCTGCAGAACGACGAGGGCGTGACCAAGTCCAGCCAGCTCGGCAACGCGGGCAAGACACTCGGCAAGACGACGCTCGAGTACTCTCCCGACCAGGCCGGCCAGGCGCGGAAGCTGGCGGACATCATGGGGTTGCCCGCTTCGGCGCTGAAGCCGGGCAAGAGCGAGAAGAACGACCAGGGGCTGCCCGCCATCGTGCTGACCCTCGGACAGGACTTCCGGGGCCCGGGCACGCCGCTCACCGCTCCGACCAAGGCGCCGGACGTCCCCAACAAGTCCACAGCGGACAAGGTTCAGTGCGCCAGTTGAGCGCACAGCGCCACCTCACGGGCCTGTCGTGCGTCTAACAGGACGCCTGACAGGCCCGTCAGGTGCCGCAAGGGTGGGGAGGATGGGTAGTTGACGCAGTACGGTCTGCGCGGGGAAGCATCTGCGGTCGAAGAGGCCATGTCCCTCACACCTCAGGGACGGCACACGCCGGACGACCATGGCCCGAGCGGGGGGCGAGGGCCCGGCAACGGCGGACGCGGCGGCGGCAACAGACGCCGCAGAAGACGCGCGCTGCGGTGGTCGGCGACGGTTCTTTCGGTCGTGATACTCGGCACGGCCGGCGCCGGATACCTCTACTACCAGCACCTGAACGGCAACATCCGCAAGGGCGAGCGCAGCAGTGGCGACTCCAAGGCACAGAAGACCCAGCCGAACGCGGCCGGCCAGACACCGGTGAACATCCTGCTGATCGGTTCCGACAGCCGTAACTCGGCAGCGAACGTGGCGCTGGGCGGCAGCAAGGACAACCGTGGCAACCCGCCGCTGGCCGACGTCGAGATGCTCATCCACCTGTCCGCCGACCGCAAGAGCGCCGCCGTGGTGAGCATCCCGCGCGACACCCGGGTCGAGATCCCCAAGTGCACGGATTCGGCGACCGGCCACGAGTACCCGCCGACCAACGCCATCATCAACGAGTCGCTGGCCCGCGGCGGCCCCGGCTGCACGCTGGCCACCTGGCAGAACCTGACCAAGGTCTACATCGACCACTGGATGATGATCGACTTCGCGGGCGTGGTGAAGATGGCGGACGCCATCGGCGGCGTCGACGTCTGCGTGAACCAGAACGTCTGGGACCGCCCACTGCCCCAGGCGCCCGGTGGTTCCGGCCTGAAGCTGACGGCCGGCACGCACAACGTCAAGGGCGTACAGGCCCTGCAGTGGCTGCGCACCCGGCACGCCTGGGGCAGTGACCTGCTGCGGGCCAGGGCTCAGCACATGTATCTGAACTCGATGATCCGCACGCTGAAGAGCCAGAACGTCTTCACCGACACCGGCCGGCTGATGAACCTGGCCGAGGCGGCCACGAAGTCCCTGCAGGTCTCCGAGGAGATCGGCTCGGTCAGGAAGCTGTACGACCTGGCCATGCAGCTCAAGACGGTCCCGACGAACCGCATCACCATGACCACGATGCCCAACGTCACCGACCCGCAGAACGACGACCACGTGGTCCCCGACGGTGCGAACGCGGACAAGATCTGGGAGATGATCCGCGACGACGTGCCGTTCGACGACAAGGGCACGACGCCGGCGCCGAAGAAGACGACGAGCACGAGCCAGGCGGCCAAGGCTCCTTCGGCCACAGTCGCGGCCGACCGGTTGGGCGTGGTGGTGCAGAACGCCACCAGGACGTCCACACAGGCCCCGGTGCCCGGCCGGGCGCGCGACATCAGCCAGGTGCTCGTGGGGAAGGGCTTCAGCAGGGCGGTGTTCGACTCCGCCGCGGGGCTGTCCGAGAACCAGACGGTCGTGCGCTACCCGAGCGCGGACCTGGAGGGCGATGCCCGGAGCGTCGCCACGGCACTGGGCATCCCCATGAGTGCCGTGAAGAAGTCCACCGACGTGTCGGGCGTCACCGTCACCGTGGGCTCCGACTGGCGTACCGGCTCGAGCTACCCGACGCAGTCCACACCGAAGCCCGGGGACATCCCCAGCAACTCCGACGCCATCAACGGCTCGGACACCGGCCAGTGCATGGACGTGTACAAGCCCTACCGGTGGTAGGCGGGCGAAGGGACCTGTGACGTACGGCAAGAGGGGCCTGCCGCCCAGGCGGCAGGCCCCGTGCGACTGCGGAGGCGTTGCCGCACGCTCCGGGGGCAGACCGGTCAGGACTGGCTGACCACTGCCGGCCGCCGGGACGCGATGACCCTCCTCGCCAGGGACCTGGGGCTCGTCAGGAAGCCCCAGCCCCACGACATGTGCATCGTGGCGAGGGCGACGGGGATCTGCAGACGGGCCTTCAGCGGCAGGCCCCTGCCCGCCGGGATCGAGCCCAGGGCGATCGCCGCGAGATAGCCGCCCAGGATCACGAAGCCCCACGGGGTGATCGCGGCGCCTGCCACGATGCCCGCAGCGATCGCGCACACGGCGGCCGGCGGGGCGAGGTAGCGCAGGTTGATGGAGCCCTCGTGGTAGCGGGCGACGACATGGCGCCAGCGGCCGTAGTCCTTGTACTGCTTGGCGAGCGCGCGCACCGAGGGCCTCGGCCGGTACGACACCTTCAGCTCCGGTGAGAACCAGATCAGGCCGCCCGCCTCGCGGATGCGGAAGTTCAGCTCCCAGTCCTGGGCCCTGATGAACTCCTCGTTGTAACCGCCCTGCTGCTCGAGGGCCTCCCGGCGGAAGACGCCGAGGTAGACCGTCTCCGCGGGGCCGGCCTCGCCGCCGGTGTGGAAGGCGGCGTTCCCGACCCCGATCTTCGAGGTCATGGCGGCGGCGACCGCGTGCTCCCAGTCGTTCTCGCCCTCGGCGTGCATGATGCCGCCGACGTTCTGCGCGCCGGTCTCCTCCAGGAGGCGTACGGCGGTCGCGATGTAGTTCGGCGAGAGCATGCCGTGGCCGTCGACGCGGACCACGATCGGGTGCCGGGAAGCCTTGATCGCGGCGTTGAGCGCGGCGGGCGTGCGGCCGGTCGGGTTCGGGACCGTGTGCACGCGGGGGTCCTCCCGGACCAGCTCGGCCGCGATCTCGTCCGTGCGGTCCGTGGACGGGCCGAGCGCGATCACGACTTCCATCTCGCCGCCGTACTCCTGCGCGAGGATCGCTCGGACGGCTCCGCGCAGATGCCGCTCCTCGTTGAGCACGGGCATGATCACGGACACGGCAGGCAGCTGCAGGTCGGGCTTGGCGTTCATAGGAGCCTCACGTTACCGCGAACGGGGGACACCGGTGCGCGCCGCCCGGGCGCCGCCGAGGGCCGAAGATCACCGGGGCCTACGGTGCTCGCGGACCCATGCCCAGCCCCGCGGAGGTCTCCCCCGTGCCCACGCCCACCCGCTCGCCCGCGCGCCGCGAGCCGGTCCGCCGCTCCCCCGCCAGGCGGCCGCCCGTCCGGCCGCGGAAGCGCGGCTGGCCCGTACGGATGACCACAACCCTGTCGGTGGTGGTCCTGGTCGCGGCGGGCATCGGGCACGCGGTGATCACCAGCCTCGACGGCGGGATCTCCCGCATCGACCCTTTCAGGGATATGAAGAACCGTCCCGCGGCGGGGAACGGCATGAACGTCCTGCTGGTCGGCACCGACGGGCGCGACAGGATCACGGAGAGGGAGCGGCGGGCGTTCCACCTGGGCGGCGAGCCCTGCCACTGCACCGACACGATCATGATCGTGCACATCTCGGCGGACCGGGAGCGGGCGACCGTGGTCAGCCTCCCCCGCGACTCCTACGCGGAGGTGCCGGAGCACACCGACGAGGCGACGGGGCAACGGCGCGCCACCCATCCGGTCCGGCTGAACGCGGCGTACGCGGAGGGCGGGCCGAACCTGACCGTGCGGACGGTCGAGGACATGACCCATCTGAAGATCGACCACTACCTGGAGGTCGACTTCATCAGCTTCATGAAGACGGTGGACGCCCTCGGCGGGGTGCGGGTGTGTACCACTCAGCCGCTGAAGGACACCTACACCGGGCTCGATCTGGCCGCGGGCACGCATGTGCTGGACGGCGGGCAGGCGTTGCAGTACGTGCGGTCCCGGCATGTGGACGGGGCGTCCGACCTGGGGCGGATGCAGCGGCAGCAGAGGTTCCTGGCGGCGCTGATCGACCGGGCGACGTCGTCGGGTGTGCTGCTGAAGCCGATGAAGCTCCGGGACGTGGCGCAGGCGGCGCTCGGGGCGGTGCGGGCCGATCAGGGGTTCGGGGCGGACCAGTTGCTGGACCTGGGGCGGGCGATGCGCAACTTCTCGCCGCGGTCGTCGGAGTTCACGACCGTGCCGATCGGGCGGATGGAGTACGAGGTCAAGGGGCTGGGGTCGACGGTGAAGTGGGACGACGCGAAGGCGAAGGCGTTGTTCGACTCACTGCGGGAGGACCGGCCGCTCGCTCCTCGGGAGCCGCGGCCGAAGGGGCAGGCGAAACCGGAGGCTCCTGCCCGGGGACCAGCGACGGCGGAGGTGGAGGTGCCTCCGCAGCAGATCCAGGTGCGGGTGGAGAACGGCACCCTGACGGAGGGGCTCGGCAGGCGGGCGGACGACGGGCTGGCGGCCGCCGGTTTCCGGACGACGCGGCAGCCGGCGAACGCTGCGGAGCGCGGAGTGCGGCGCACGGTCGTGATCTACGACCCGCGATGGGACCGCTCGGCGAAGGTCCTGGAGGCGGCGTTGCCGGGGAGCGAGCTGCGGGCGGTGCCGGGGCAGGGGACGACACTCCGGGTGATCGTGGGGGCGGACTTCAAGGAGGTGCGGCCCGTGAGGGTGCGGACGCCGGAACCGCAGGCTTCGCCGACGCCGCAGCAGGCGGTGGTGACCGGGGATCAGGTGGTGTGCCCGGCGTAGGGGACGCCGGGCGTCGAAACGGAACTACCGTGCGTCAGTCCTCGAAACCCTCCGCCGCCCTCTTCTCCCTCAGTTCCTTGATCGCTCTGCGGCGGGCCAGGCGGTGGGTACGGCGGATCTGGGCCTCCTGGTAGCGGCGCCTGTCCCGGTCCGTCTCCGGGATCACCGGCGGGACCGAGCGGGGCTTGCCGTCCGCGTCGACAGCGGCGAAGACCAGGTAGGCAGAGCCGACCTGGGTGGGCGGGGTGGACTCGTTCCAGCGTTCGGCCAGGACCCGTACGCCGACCTCCATCGACGTCCGGCCCGTCCAGTTGACCTGCGCCTTCACATGGACCAGGTCGCCGACCCGGACGGGCTCCAGGAACACCATCTCGTCCATCGACGCCGTCACCGCGGGTCCGCCGCTGTGCCGGCCGGCCACCGCGCCCGCCGCGTCGTCGACGAGTTTCATGATCACGCCGCCGTGCACCGTGCCCAGCAGGTTGGTGTCGTTGTGGGTCATGATGTGGCTGAGCGTGGTCCGGGACGCGGAGGTGGGCTTCCCGGGGAGTGCAGCCTCTGTTTCGCCCAGAATTTCTGATTCCGTGGCGGGGGCCTGGTCTGTCATGGCCTCCACCTTATGCCGCGCCACGATCCGGAGACTTTGTGTCGGCTTCGCAACAGCCCTGACCCTGTTTTTCCTCGGCTCTTGTACGGCCCACAGCCCGACCCTGCACACTGGGGCGCATGAACGATTGGCCCGAGGGATGGTCCGACGACAGCCGCGGCAACCGCTACGGACGCGGCAGCTCCAGCGCTCAGCCCGAGGGCGCGCGCGTGATGCGGCAGGTCCGGCGCACGCCCGGCGCACCGGGCGGCCCCCAGGCCGCCCCGCCGTACGGCGGGGTGCCGCAGCAGCCGACGTACGACGACCAGGGGTACGGCGGCTACGACAACGGCTATGACAGCGGTTACAACACCGGCCAGGTCTACGGCAGCCCGGCCGACAGACCCCACGGACCGGGCGGCGGCGGGCCCGGCGGGGCGCGCACCGCGCCCAACTGGCGCCGCCGGGTCAAGTGGACCGCGATCACGCTGGTCACCGCCTTCGCGGTGACCTCGGTCGCCACCTACTTCTGGGCCGACTCCAAGCTCCACCGCGACGTCGACCTCTCCAAGGTCATCGACCGGCCCGCGGCGGGCAAGGGCACCAACTACCTGATCGTCGGCTCCGACAGCCGCGCCGGCATGTCGGACGCGGACAAGCAGAAGCTGCACACCGGGTCCGCCGAGGGCAAGCGCACGGACACCATGATGATCCTGCACGTCGGTGACAACGGCGACACGCTGATCTCGCTGCCGCGCGACTCGGACGTGGAGATACCCACGTACAAGGGGTCCGCGTCCGGCAAGGTCTACCAGGGCACCGGCCGCCACACGAAGCTGAACGCGGCGTACGCGGAGGACGGCCCGGAGCTGCTGGTCCGCACGATCGAGTACAACACCGGGCTGCGCATCGACCACTACGCGGAGATCGGCTTCGACGGCTTCGCGAACATCGTGGACGCGGTCGGCGGTGTCACGATCACGATCGACAAGGGCTTCAAGGACAAGTACTCGGGCGCCGACTTCCAGGCGGGCACGCAGAAGCTGAACGGCCAGCAGGCCCTCGCCTTCGTCCGCACCCGGCACGCCTTCGCGCAGAGCGACCTGCAACGCACCAAGAACCAGCAGAAGTTCCTGGCGGCGCTCGCCCACCAGGTCGCGACCCCGTCGACGGTCCTCAACCCGTTCAAGCTCTACCCGACGATGGGCTCCGGCCTGGACGCGCTGACCGTGGACAAGGACATGTCCCTGTGGAACCTGGCCTCCATGTTCTGGGCGATGAAGGGCGTCAACGGCGGCGCCGGCAAGTCCATGAACATGCCGATCTCCGGCTCGACCGGCGGCAACCTGCTGTGGGACAAGGCCAAGGTCAAGACGCTGGTCGACGAGCTGAAGAACGACCAGACGGTGACGGTCTCCGGCAACTAGCCCGTCACGCGGCGATCAGGCCGTCACGGCGGCGTGCAGCACCGCGTGGGGAAGGGGCCGGCGCCCTTCCCCACCGCCCCGGCCGCGCGGGCCGGGGCGTGTAAGGACCCGTCCGGCTGGCACCGCGGGCACCATACCGTCCCGCGTCCCGCGACCCGCGAACGACGCAAGGTATCGCCACAGCGCGGGCAGGCGGGGTACGGGTCGTCGCGGTGGCCGGTGAGCCAGGAGTCGCGCGGGGGGACGCAGCCCGCGGCGACCGCGGAGCGCAGGGTGCGGCGCATGTGTGTGTACAGGCGCCGGAGTTCGGCCCGGGTGAGATCGCCCGCCCGGCGGGTGGGACGAAGCCCGGCGCGCCACAGGATCTCGTCGGCGAGCAGATTGCCCAGTCCGGCCAGGACGGACTGGTCCATGAGGACGCTCTTGACACGGCCGCGGCGGGAGGAGAGCGCGGCCTCGAACTCCTTGCCGTCCACCGCCATCGCGTCGGGGCCCTGGCGGCCCAGCAGCCGGTCGACGTCGCAGTCGTCGTCGGCCAGCCAGAGTCCCTGAAGCTTGCGCTGGTCGCGGTAGCGGAGCTGGCGGTCGCCGCCCACGGTGAACAGGACGCGGTCGTGGGCCTGAACCGCATCGTCGGGGTGACCGCAGACCAGCCGGCCCGTCATGCCGAAGTGCAGCAGGAGCGTGGGACCGTCGCCGGTGCGGGCGAGCAGCCACTTCCCGTGCCGCTGCGGCTCGGTGAACCGCCGGCCTTCCAGCGCGTCCCGCAGCCGCCGCACGCTCACCCCGCGCAGGACGCCTGCGTCGCGCACGTCGACGCGTTGAACGACTCTGCCCTTCGCGCAGGACTCGAGCACCTTCCGGAATCCCTCGACGTCTGGCAGCTCAGGCATGAGGAACGCCCTTCACCCGGCCGATGCCCGGCGCGCCCTGGGGCGTCCGCATATGAGATGCGTCGCCCCCTTCCCTGACATCTCCTTCATTCCCCGTCGGCGCCGTCCGGTCCCCACCGGCCACCCGGAAGCCTCTCGGCCGGCCACCCATACGAACGGCCCCCGGGCGAAGCCGGGGGCCGAGATGTTTCCGCAGACGAAGGCGGTTCCCGCTAGGGAAGGTTCCTGGCCATCACGATCCGCTGGACCTGGTTCGTGCCCTCATAAATCTGGGTGATCTTCGCGTCGCGCATCATGCGCTCGACCGGGTAGTCCCGGGTGTAGCCGTAGCCGCCGAGCAGCTGGACGGCGTCCGTGGTGACCTCCATGGCCACGTCCGAGGCGAAGCACTTGGCGGCGGCGCCCTGGAAGGTGAGGTCGGCGTCGCCGCGCTCGGACTTGGCGGCGGCCGCGTAGGTCAGCTGGCGGGCGGCCTCGATCTTCATCGCCATGTCGGCGAGCATGAACTGGATGCCCTGGAAGTCGGCGATCGGCTTGCCGAACTGCTTGCGCTCCTTGACGTAGTTCTTGGCGTAGTCGAAGGCGCCCTGCGCGACACCGAGGGCCTGGGCGGCGATGGTGATGCGCGTGTGGTCGAGGGTCTTCATCGCCGTGGCGAAGCCGGTGCCCTCCTCGCCGATCATGCGGTCGGCGGGGATGCGGACGTTGTCGAAGTAGACCTCGCGGGTGGGCGAGCCCTTGATGCCGAGCTTCTTCTCCGGGGCGCCGAAGGACACGCCCGGGTCCGACTTCTCGACGACGAAGGCGGATATGCCCTTGGAGCGCTTCTCGGGGTCGGTCACCGCCATGACCGTGTAGTACTCGGAGACGCCCGCGTTGGTGATCCAGCGCTTGACGCCGTTGAGCACCCAGTGGTCGCCGTCGCGCACGGCCCGCGTCTTCATGCCGGCCGCGTCCGAGCCCGCCTCCGGCTCGGAGAGGCAGTACGAGAACATCGCGTCGCCCTTGGCCAGCGGCGCGAGGTACTTCTTCTTCAGCTCCCCGGAGCCGGAGAGGATCACCGGCAGCGAGCCGAGCTTGTTCACGGCCGGGATGAGGGAGGAGGACACGCAGACGCGGGCCACCTCCTCGATCACGATGACGGTGGCGAGCGCGTCCGCGCCCGCGCCGCCGTACTCCTCCGGTACGTGCACCGCGTGCAGGTCGTTCGCGACCAGGGCCTCGAGCGCCTCCTGCGGGAAGCGGGCCTCCTCGTCCACCGCCGCGGCGTACGGCGCGATCTTCGCCTCGGCCAGCGAGCGGATGGCGTCACGGAGCATGTCGTGCTCCTCGGACGGGCGGTACAGGTCGAAGTCAGCCGATCCGGCCAAGGTCTCTCACGCTCCAGATGACGCAGTGACGGTGACGCTAATTACCGTTAAGTAACTGGAATTTTAGGGGCCCGCCCACGGGACGGGTACGTGAGCTTGGCGACAGCTGGGAAATTGCCCCGCGAGGAGCCCGGCTATGCTCGGGCACCGATTCACCGCCCTACCCGTTCTGGAGCACCCATGAGCCTCAAGATCACCGTGATCGGCACCGGCTATCTCGGCGCGACGCACGCCGCGGCCATCGCCGAGCTGGGGTTCGAGGTGCTGGGGCTGGACGTCGCGCCCGAGAAGATCGAGAGGCTGGAGCGGGGCGAGGCCCCGATGTACGAGCCCGGTCTGGAGGAGTTGCTGCGCAAGCACGTCGCGGGGATCGAGGGCTCCAGCGGGCGGCTGCGCTTCACGATGGACTGGGCCGAGCTGGCCGAGTTCGGTGACGTGCACTTCCTGTGTGTCAACACCCCTCAGAAGCACGGCGATTACGCCTGCGACATGTCGTACGTCGACGCCGCGATCGCCTCCCTCGCGCCGCACCTGAAGGGCCCCGCGCTCGTCGTCGGCAAGTCGACCGTGCCCGTCGGCTCCGCGGACCGCCTCGCCACGTACCTCGCCGAGCACGCGCCCGCCGGCGGGGACGCCGAACTGGCCTGGAACCCGGAGTTCCTGCGCGAGGGCTTCGCCGTCGAGGACACGCTGCACCCGGACCGGATCGTGGTCGGCGTGCGCAGCGAGCGCGCCGAGAAGCTGCTGCGCGAGGTGTACGCGACGCCGGTCGCCGAGGGCACGCCGTTCGTGGTGACCGACTTCCCGACCGCCGAGCTGGTGAAGACCGCCGCGAACTCCTTCCTCGCCACCAAGATCTCCTTCATCAACGCGATGGCGGAGGTGTGCGAGGCCGCGGGCGGCGACGTGGCCAAGCTGGCGGAGGCCATCGGCTACGACGACCGGATCGGCAAGAAGTTCCTGCGGGCGGGGATCGGCTTCGGCGGCGGCTGTCTGCCGAAGGACATCCGGGCCTTCATGGCGCGCGCCGGCGAGCTGGGCGCCGACCAGGCGCTGACCTTCCTGCGCGAGATCGACTCCATCAACATGCGCCGGCGTGGCCAGATGGTGGAGATGGCGCGGGAGGCGCTGGGCGGCGGTTCGTTCCTCGGCAAGCGGGTCGCGGTGCTCGGCGCCACCTTCAAGCCGGACTCCGACGACGTCCGTGACTCGCCCGCGCTGAACGTCGCCGGGCAGATCCACCTCCAGGGCGGCCAGGTCACGGTCTACGACCCCAAGGGCATGGACAACGCCCGACGGCTCTTCCCGACGCTCGGCTACGCCGACTCGGCGCGGGAGGCGGTCCGGGGCGCCGATGTCGTCCTGCACCTCACCGAGTGGCGTGAGTTCCGTGAGCTGGACCCGGCGGAGCTGGGCGAGGCGGTGGCGTCCCGCATCGTCCTCGACGGCCGCAACGCGCTCGACCCGGAGGTCTGGCGCCGGGCCGGGTGGACGTACCGGGCGATGGGCCGCCCCACCGCATAGGCGTACGGGTGACGCCGGTCCGGCCGAGGCTCAGTCGGCCGGACCGGCGTCCTGTTGCATTCTGCACCACCGGGTCACCGTCCGACCGGTGAACTCCCTGTGGATCACGCCTCCTTCGCCCGGTACCGCCGCATTTTCGCGCGCGCCCCGCAGACCGACATCGAACACCAGCGACCGCGTCCGGCCGGACTGCGGTCGTAGTACGCCCAGTGGCAGGTCACGGCCTCACAGGCCTTCAGACGGCCCCAGGTGCCCGCTGTCAGCGCCTCGGCGACGGCGACCGCCACGCGCGCGTGCAGGGAGTCCTCGTCGGCGGGGATCAGTCGGGCGGAGCCGTCCCGCTCGTCGACGGCCACATACAGCGGGGCCTGCGCCAGCAGCCGGGTCAGCGGGGTCACCTCGCGGTGCGCCGGATGGCCCGCATGGGCGAGCAGTGCGGCCCGCAACGACTCGCGCAGTTCGCGGGCGCGCGGCAGCTCGTCCTCGGTGAGATCGAAACGGGCCCGGACCTCCACGGTGTCCAGCGAGTCGGTGCCCGACTCGATGTCCAGCGTGTTCACCAGGGCCTGGACGAGTTCCAGGCCTCCGGGCGCGGGCGATCTCTCACTCATGCCCGCGACGTTACCTCCAGCACGCGCTGATGCGGTAACCGTGGCCGGGCGGCGTGTACCTCTTGCGCTGTCACCTCATGAACGGGAGCATGAGCATGCGGTAACTGTTACTGGTTGCTCGCTTCTATCGGTAACGATGCTCTTTCGCACTCTGTCGGTAACGACGCTCTGTCGGTATCGACGCTCTGTCGGTAATGCGATCTCGAGGAGGAAGTCATGGCTCTCGCCAAGCTGGGCCCCGTCGTCCTGGACTGCCCGGACCCGGGCGCGCTCGCCGCCTTCTACGCCGAGGTGCTCGGCGGCAGCGTCGAGGGCGAGGGGGACTGGGTGGACCTGCGGGTGCCCGGCGGGCAGGCGCTGGCCTTCCAGGCGGCGCCCGGATTCGTACCGCCGAAGTGGCCCGCGCCCGACCACTCGCAGCAGTTCCACCTGGACCTGGTGGTGGAGGACCTGGACGCGGCGGAGAAGGGGGTGCTGGAGCTGGGTGCGAAGCCGCTCGACGCGGAGGACCGCTCGCGCAGCTTCCGCGTTTACGCGGACCCGGCCGGGCACCCGTTCTGTCTCTGCGCCTGCTGACGCCGAAGGAGGCCCCTCATGCCCGCTGTGGCACGTTTCCGCAACGTGGTGATCGACTGTCCGGGCCCGCGCACGCTCGCCGAGTTCTACGCGCGCGTGGGCGGCGGCACACCCAAGGCCGAGGACGAGGAGTGGGTCGTGTTGCGGATCCCCGACGGGCCGCGGATCGGCTTCCAGCGGGTGGAGGGGTACACCCCGCCGGAATGGCCGCGCGCGGACCGCAACCCGCAGCAGTTCCACCTCGACTTCGACGCGGGTTCCACCTGGGAGGAGGTGGACGCGGCGCACGAGAAGGTGCTGGCGCTGGGCGCGCGGCCGCTGGACGTGGAGGACCGGGAGAAGAAGGACTTCATGGTGTACGCCGACCCGGCGGGACACCCCTTCTGCCTGTGCCGGATCGAGCACACCTGAACCGGCCGGGCCCTGTCCGGCCCCGCTGTCGACGGCGGGGCCGGACAGGCGACGGCTCGGGCCCGGTGGGACGTACAGGACCGTCCCGCCCCGCCCGGTCCGTCAGCCGTCGAGGTCCTCGATGGTCGCGTGGGACGGCGCGCGCGTGGTCTGCAGGTCGCGCGCCACGTCCTCGGCCGCGCCCAGCACCCGTACCGCGTTCTGCCAGGTCAGCCTGGCCAGGTCGGGCCTCGACCAGCCGCGGTCCAGCAGCTCGGCGATCAGGTTCGGGTAGCCGGAGACGTCGCCCAGGCCGTCCGGGGTGAAGGCGGTGCCGTCGTAGTCGCCGCCGATGCCGACGTGGTCGATGCCCGCCACCTCGCGCATGTGGTCGAGGTGGTCGGCGACCGTCGCGACCGTGGCGACCGGGCGCGGGGTGCGCTCCTCGAAGGCGCGGTGGACCTTCATCGCCTCGGGGGTGGTGTCGAGGGGGTGCAGGCCGTGCGCGCGCATGTTGTCGTCCGCCGCGGCCGTCCAGTCGACGGCCGCCTGGAGGACGAACTTCGGCACGAACGTCACCATCGCCACGCCGCCGTTGGCGGGCAGGCGTTCGAGGACGTCGTCGGGGATGTTGCGCGGGTGGTCGCACACCGCGCGGGCGGAGGAGTGGGAGAAGATCACCGGCGCTTCGGTGGTGTCCAGCGCGTCGCGCATCGTGGTCGCCGCCACGTGCGAGAGGTCGACGAGCATGCCGAGGCGGTTCATCTCCCGGACCACCTCACGGCCGAAGTCCGAGAGGCCGCCCACGCCCGGTTCGTCCGTCGCGGAGTCCGCCCACGCCACGTTGTCGTTGTGGGTGAGAGTCATGTAGCGCACGCCGAGCCCGTACAGGCCGCGCAGCGTGCCGAGCGAGTTCGCGATGGAGTGGCCGCCCTCGGCGCCCATGAGGGAGGCGATCCGGCCGTCCTTGCGCGCCGTCTCCATGTCGGCGGCGGTCAGGGCGGGGGCCAGGTCCGCCGGGTAGCGGGCCAGCAGCTGCCGTACGCAGTCGATCTGTTCCAGTGTCGCGGGCACCGGGTCGGGCAGGTCGCAGGGCACGTACACCGACCAGTACTGGGCGCCGACCCCGCCCTCGCGCAGACGGGGCAGGTCGGTGTGCAGGCGGGCGCTCTGGTGCCGGGCGATGTCCAGGGCGTCCAGGTCGTAACGGGCCTGTTTGCGCAGCGCCCAGGGCAGGTCGTTGTGCCCGTCGACGACCGGGAACTCCCGCAGCAGTTCCCGGGCTGCCTCAAGGGACGGCGACGTCATCGCGTCACTTCCCCGAGTTGAAGCCGAAGCCCGCCGCCGCTCCCTCGACCTTGGAGCGCAGGCGCTTGCCCTTCTCGGTGGCCTGGTCGTTGAGGTCCTGCTGGAACTCCCGCATCCGCTGCAGGAGTTCCTCGTCGTGCGCGGCGAGGATACGGGCCGCGAGCAGCCCGGCGTTGCGGGCCCCGGCGACGGACACGGTGGCCACGGGGACACCGGCCGGCATCTGCACGATCGACAGCAGCGAGTCCATGCCGTCGAGGTACTTCAGCGGGACCGGGACGCCGACGACGGGCAGCGGGGTGACGGAGGCGAGCATGCCGGGCAGGTGGGCGGCGCCGCCGGCGCCCGCGATGATCACCTTCAGACCACGGTCCGCCGCCTGCTCGCCGTACGTGATCATCTCGCGCGGCATACGGTGCGCGGAGACGACGTCGACCTCGTACGCGATCTCGAACTCGTCGAGGGCCTTGGCGGCGGCCTCCATGACGGGCCAGTCGGAGTCCGACCCCATGACGATGCCAACAACAGGGCTCATTCGGTGATCGTGCCTCTCAGGTAGCCGGCTGCGTGACGGGCGCGTTCCAGCACGTCGTCGAGGTCGTCGCCGTAGGTGTTGACGTGGCCCACCTTGCGGCCGGGCTTCACGTCCTTGCCATACATGTGGATCTTGAGCTGCGGGTCGCGCGCCATACAGTGCAGGTACGCCGAGTACATGTCGGGGTAGTCGCCGCCGAGGACGTTGACCATGACCGTCCACTTGGCGCGCGGGCGCGGGTCGCCGAGCGGGAGGTCGAGGACGGCCCGCACGTGGTTGGCGAACTGCGAGGTGATCGCGCCGTCCATCGACCAGTGGCCCGAATTGTGCGGGCGCATCGCCAGCTCGTTGACGAGGATGCGGCCGTCGCGGGTCTGGAAGAGCTCCACGGCGAGATGGCCGACGACGCCGAGTTCCTTGGCGATGGTGAGCGCGAGCTGCTCGGCCTGAAGGGCCAGGCCCTCGTCCAGGTCGGGGGCCGGCGCTATCACGGTGTCGCAGACGCCGCTCACCTGCTGGGACTCCACGACCGGGTAGGCGACTGCCTGCCCGTGAGGCGACCGAACCACGTTGGCGGCCAGCTCCCGGACGAAGTCGACCTTCTCCTCGGCGAGGACCGGGACGCCGGCGCGGAACGGGTCGGCGGCCTCCTCGACGGAGTCCACCACCCACACGCCCTTGCCGTCGTAGCCGCCGCGGACGGTCTTCAGGACGACGGGGAAGCCATCGCCCTCGGCGGCGAACGCGGCGACGTCCTCCGGGTCGCTGACGATCCGGTGCCGCGGGCACGGCACACCGATCGCGTCGAGTTTGGCGCGCATCACGCCCTTGTCCTGGGCGTGCACGAGCGCGTCCGGGCCGGGACGCACGGCGATGCCGTCCGCCTCCAGGGCCCGCAGGTGCTCGGTGGGCACGTGCTCGTGATCGAAGGTGATCACGTCACAGCCCTGCGCGAAGGCACGCAGCGTCTCCAGATCGCGGTAGTCGCCGACGACGACGTCGCCGACGACCTGTGCCGCGGAGTCCTGGGGTGTGTCACTGAGGAGCTTGAACCTGATGCCCAGCGGGATGCCTGCCTCGTGGGTCATACGAGCGAGCTGGCCACCGCCGACCATGCCTACTACCGGGAACGTCACGCACCTAGGGTATCGGCCTGGCCAGGGAGGCCGGTTTCCGTGCCCGCGGAGGCCGTTTGGAGGGCCGTTTCCGAAGGCCTTCTTGAGGGCCGTTTCCGAAGGCCTTCCGAAGGGGTACCCGAAGGAAAACCATGAGGAGTTTCCGGAACGGGGCCCGGACCGCTTTCTTTCCGTCCTCATGTATGGTCCCCGGACATCGTTCACCGGCGCTCGTTAGCATGGCCCGGTTGACGGAGCCGTTCGGTGCTTGCGGCCGAGGGGCCCGGTACGACCGATCGACACGAACGAGACGACGAATGCAACCGAGTACGACCGACCCGACGGGGGCTGGCGACACGATGGGCAGTGGTTCCACAAGTCTGCAGGACAGGCCCCGGGCCGCAGTGCGCCGGAAGTTCGACCGGCTGCTGCGCGAGATCGCCAAGTTCGGCGCGGTCGGCGGGGCGGGACTGCTGGTCAACCTCCTGGTGTTCAACCTCGTGCGGAATGTCACGGGGCTCCAGGTGGTCCGGGCGAGCATCATCGCCACGGTCGTCGCGATCGCCTTCAACTACATCGGCTTCCGCTACTTCACCTACCGGGACCGGGACAAGAGCGGGCGCACCCGCGAGATGACCCTGTTCCTGGTGTTCAGCGCGGCCGGGCTGGTGATCGAGAACGGTGTGCTGTTCCTGGCGACGTACGGGTTCGGCTGGGACAGCCCGCTGCAGAGCAACGTGTTCAAGTTCCTCGGCATCGGCCTCGGGACGCTGTTCCGTTTCTGGTCCTACCGCACCTGGGTGTTCAAGGCCATGCCGGCGGCGTCGGCGGTGGCGGGCGCCGAGTCGATACTCCAGGAGGCGGAGGAGCAGCGCCGCCACGACGAGCACGTGAACCGCTGCTGACCGGAAGCATCGCCCTGCCGGCGCCTTAGCAGCCAGCACATCGCCCGGCGTGGTGAGGCGAAGGACATCGCCCGGTGTGCTGCGGCGAAGAAGATCGCCCGGCCTGGTGCGGCGAGGTAAGTCCTGACCGACCGCCGCCTCACCGGGTCCCCCGCTCCCCGGTTCACCTCACTGTGGGTTCCGGTTCCTCCGGTTCGGCGGGCACCTTCAGCGGGGTCCGGGACAGGAACAGGCCGAAGACCGGGGGTTCGGCCTGGAGCATCTCCAGACGGCCGCCGTCGGCCTCCGCGAGGTCACGTGCCACCGCGAGACCGATGCCCGTGGAGTTACGGCCGCTGATGGTGCGCTCGAAGATGCGGGAGCCCAGCTCCGGCGGCACCCCCGGCCCCTCGTCCGTGACCTCCACGACCGCCTGGTTGCCGGTGACCCGGGTGCGCAGGGCGACCGTGCCGCCCCCGTGCATGAGCGAGTTCTCGATCAGCGCCGCCAGCACCTGGGCGACCGCCCCGGGCGTCCCCACGGCCCGCAGATGCCGTTTGCCGGAGCTGACGATCGCACGTCCCGCGCTGCGGTAGGCGGGCCGCCACTCGGCGAGCTGCTGCTGGATGACCTCGTCCAGGTCGAAGGAGACGGCGGAGCCGGTGCGCGGATCACGGGCGTTCGTCAGCAGCCGCTCCACGACGTCCGTGAGCCGCTCGACCTGTGTCAGCGCGATCGTCGCCTCCTCCTTCACCGTGTCCGGGTCGTCCGTGAGCGTGATCTCCTCCAGCCGCATGGACAGCGCCGTCAGGGGCGTGCGCAGCTGGTGCGAGGCGTCGGCCGCCAGGCGCCGCTCGGCGGTCAGCATGCGGGCGATCCGCTCGGCGGAGGCGTCCAGGACATCGGCGACCCGGTCCAGCTCCGGGACGCCGTACCGCTTGTGGCGCGGCCGCGGGTCGCCGGAGCCGAGGCGCTCGGCGGTCTCGGCGAGGTCGGTCAGCGGGGAAGCCAGACGGTTGGCCTGGCGCACCGCGAGAAGCACCGCCGCGATGATCGCGAGCAGCGCCACCAGGGCGATGATCAGCAGCGTACGGCCGACTTCACGCGTGACGGCGGAGCGGGGCTCCTCGACGCGGACCGTCTCCCCCTCCTCGCCCTTGGTCGTGGAGTGGATGACGTCACCGGCGGGCTGGTTGCCGACCCGGATGGTGGGCCGGCCGGGGATGTCGATCACCGCGTACCTGTCGCCGGTGACCTGGTCCTTGAAGACCGCGGCGCTGACCTTCTCGCCGCCGAGGATCCGGCTGTCCACGATGCTGGCAAGGCGCAGCGCCTCGGAGTCGACGCGCTCCTGGGCGCTGTTGCTGATCGTCCGGGTCTCGACGATCACGAGGGAGACGCCGAAGACCGCGATCACCACGAGGACGACGGCGAGGGTGGACTGGATGAGACGACGACGCACGGAGGCCTCCGGCGGGGAACAGGTACGACGACCAGTGTGCCTTGGGCTCCGCCCGACCGACGGAGGCACCCGGCATCCCCGGCAGCCGTACCTGGGGGCTGCGCCCCCAGACCCTCATCGGTCTGAACGGCCTCGTCCTCAATCTCCCCCAAGCTCTTCGAGCAGGGGGGACCCCCGGACAGGCTGGTTGTGCTCACCCCCGGCTGCGAGGACTCAGCCCTGTGACGAAACCGTCAGTTCTTCTCGAACCGGAAGCCCACGCCCCGTACCGTCGCGATGTACCGCGGGTTCGCCGCGTCGTCGCCCAGCTTCTTGCGGAGCCAGGAGATGTGCATGTCCAGGGTCTTGGTGGACGACCACCACGTCGTGTCCCAGACCTCGCGCATCAGCTGGTCGCGCGTGACGACCCGGCCCGCGTCCCGCACCAGGACCCGGAGCAGGTCGAACTCCTTCGCGGTGAGCTGCAGCTCCTCGTCGCCCATCCAGGCCCGGTGCGACTCCACGTCGATGCGCACGCCGTGCGTGGCGGGCGGCTGCGCGGGCTCGGTGGCGCCGCGCCGCAGCAGGGCGCGGACCCGGGCGAGCAGTTCGGCGAGCCGGAACGGCTTGGTGACGTAGTCGTCGGCGCCCGCGTCGAGGCCGACGACGGTGTCCACCTCGTCGGCCCGTGCGGTCAGGATCAGGATCGGGACGGTGTGGCCCTCGGCGCGCAGCCGGCGGGCCACCTCCAGACCGTCCATGCCGGGCAGCCCGAGGTCCAGCACGACCAGGTCGACGCCGCCCTGCACTCCGGCGTCGAGCGCGGTGGGTCCGTCCTCGCGCACCTCGACCTCGTAACCCTCCCGGCGCAGGGCACGGGCCAGCGGCTCCGAGATGGACGCGTCGTCCTCGGCGAGCAGTACACGGGTCATGGAGTGATGGTAGTCCGCCCAGGACGAGAGCAAAGGTGTGAGCGCGGGTGTGATGGCGGATGCGAATTCTTACCTGGACCTGGGACGACGCCGCGGCGCCGCCGTCCGTGACGCTGTGTGGTCACGCCTGCACCTCTTGGGGGCCATTTGGGTGTAGACCTTGGAATGTGTGACCATAGTTCCGTAACTACCTGTGATCCGTGTCTCAAGTCCTTCCATATCCGGCTGTGCCGTGCCGTATGGTGAAGAGAACGCCTGTAGCACCAGCAGGGACCTTTGGCGGTAGCTCGACGCTGAAGGTCTCTTTTGTGTGCGGGCTGGCCCCTTCCCAGCCTTGAAGGAATGACCTGTGGCCGGGCCTTGAGCGCTCAACGCGCGTAGAGGCGTGGATCCCGGTGGTCGTCGTCCATCGCTCCGTGATCCGGGGCGGTCACCCCGTGGGCGTGGGGCGGACGTCCGATCCCACCGGTGCCGGCCGTCCCCCCACGGGCGCGTGACGCTCGTGCAGCGCGTCCCGACCAGCAAGGAACGACCATGGCGTCCAGCCTGACGAAGGACTCGGTCCGCCCGGGCACCCCCGGATCCGAGAAGACCTTCTTCGGCCACCCCCGCGGACTGGCCACACTCTTCATGACGGAGATGTGGGAGCGGTTCTCCTACTACGGCATGAAGGCCCTCCTCCCGCTGTACCTGGTGGCACCGGGCGGACTGCACATGAGCGCGGCCACCGCGACCGCGATCTACTCGGTGTACCTGTCGCTCGTGTACCTGCTCGCCCTGCCGGGCGGCTGGTTCGCCGACCGGGTCCTCGGTCCGCGCAAGACGGTCGCCGTGGCGGGCTTCGTCATCATGCTGGGCCACCTCACGCTGGCCCTGCCCACCGCCGGTACCTTCTTCGCCGGTCTCGGCCTCGTCGCGATCGGCTCGGGCCTGCTGAAGGCGAACATCTCCACGATGGTCGGCCACCTCTACGAGGGCCCGGACGACCCGCGCCGCGACGGTGGCTTCACCCTCTTCTACATCGGCATCAACCTCGGCGCCTTCGCCGCGCCGCTGGTCATCGGCACCGTCGGCCAGAACGTCAACTGGCACCTGGGCTTCGCGCTCGCCGCCCTCGGTATGGCGCTCGGCCTCGGCCAGTTCCTGCTCGGCGGCCGTCACCTCAGCTCCCGCTCGCAGGTCGTCCCGACCCCGCTGACGGCCGAGCAGAAGAAGGCCACCCTGACCAAGGCGGCCCTGTGGGCGGGCGTCGCGGTCGTCTTCTACGCGATCGCCGGTTTCTCCGGCGTCTACACGCTGAACTGGCTGCTGGTCCCGATCACCCTCGCCGGCCTGATCATCCCGGTCCTGGTCATCGCCCGCATCAAGCGGGACAAGGAGCTGGACCGCACCGAGCAGTCGAAGATGACGGCGTACATCTGGTTCTTCGTCGCCGCGGCCGTCTTCTGGATGATCTACGACCAGGGCGGCTCGACGGTGTCGCTGTTCGCCGACTCCTCGGCGAAGAACACGATCTTCGGCTGGAACTTCCCGGTCTCCTGGTACCAGTCGGTCAACCCGGTCATGATCATGGCGCTGGCCCCGGTCTTCGCCTGGGCGTGGCTGGCGCTGGCCCGGCGCGGCAAGGAGCCGAGCACCGCGGTGAAGTTCGCGATGGGCCTGGTCCTGATCGGCGCGTCCTTCTTCCTCTTCCTCGCCCCGCTGGGGATCGCCGACGGCGGTCACAAGGCGGCGGCGATGTGGCTGGTGGCGATCTACTTCGTGCAGACGATCGGTGAGCTGACGCTGTCGCCGGTGGGCCTGTCGGTCACCACGAAGATGGCACCGGCGAAGTACGCCTCCCAGATGATGGGCGTCTGGTTCCTGGCCGTCACCGCCGGTGACGCCACGACCGGCCTGCTGTCCATCGCGGGCGTCGACCTGAACAAGACGGGCATCGTGGCCCTGGAGGCCGCGCTCGCCGTGGTCGCCGGTCTGGCGGTGTGGATGTACCGCAGCAAGGTAAAGGAGCTCATGGGCGACGTGCACTGACGTCGCTTCCGGGCTCTCGGAGGGCTGCCGCACCCCACGTGGATGCGGCGGCCCTCCGCCGTTCTGCGGGGTCAGCGAACCCGGCGGGGCAGGAACGTGAAGACCGCGCCGCCCAGCAGGATCGCCGTGCCGGCCACCAGGCCGAGGACCTTGAGGGTGCCGTGGTCGTCCGTGCCCGTCCGGGCCAGGCCGCCGCCTGTCGTACCCCCGGCCGTCGTGCCGCCGCCCGCGGTACCGCCGCCCGTCGTACCGCCCGGCGAGCCCTCGGACGTGCCTCCGGACGTCCCGCCCGGCTGCGGCGTGGTGTCCAGCGTCAGCGACACCTGCGTCTTCGTCGGTGTGCACGTCATGGTCGTGCCGAGGGCCTTGATGGTCAGCACGCCCGGCGACAGCGTCGACTCCCCGCCCGCGCCCGGTTTGTACGTTCCCGTCAGGTCCGGGATCTCGATCGGATCACCCGACTCGATGTCCTGCGCGTTCGCCGGGCCCTCGACATGAACCGTGCCCTTGTCCGCGCCGCCCACCACGACGTCCATCGACGGTTTCACCGAGCCTTTGGGGATGTCCGCCGGGCTGTTCATCACCGACTTCTCGAACCGCACGGTGAGATCGAAGTTCCCGCCGTCCTTCTTCGCGTTGATCTGCACCGGCGACGTGGCGCTCTTGTCGCCGATCGGCGTCCTGCACTGGTAGTTGACGTCGACGACATCGGCCCGGGCCACGGGAGCGGCCATCAGGACCGCCGAGCCGGCCAGGACAGCGGCGGACGCGAGCGCCGCGCTTCGTTTGTGGTACGACACCGTCCCCTCGTTCCTGACGGGACATCAGGTCGACCGTCAAGGTACGCCCGGGGCCGTGGGGAGGGAAAGACACAGTGCGCGCGGGATCCGTGGCGATCGCGCGCGAGAGGCGTGTCGTACGAAGAAGGGTTCGAACCGCGGGTAACCGGAGGTCAGTCACCCACGAGGGGACCGAGCCGCGTCACGCGGGCGCGCCGAGCTCCGCCCACACCGTCTTGCCGGCGACGCCGGGGGTCCTGACGACGCCCCAGTCCAGGCAGAGCCGCTGCACGATGAACATCCCGTGGCCTCCGGGGCGTCCGGCGCGGTGCGGGGTGCGCGGGGCGGGCTGGCCGGAGCCCCGGTCCGAGACCTCGATGCGCAGCACCTTGTTGTCGCACGCGATCCACAGTTCTTCGGGACCCTCGGCGTGCAGGCACGCGTTGGTGACCAGTTCGGAGACGACGAGCAGCACGTCCTCGGCCGCGGCCCGCTGGTCGGCGGTGGCGGCGGGCAGCCAGCCCCATGCGTACAGCGCCTGGCGGGTGAAGTCGCGGGCGAGCGGGACGACACCGCTCTCGTCCGCGAAGCTCATCCTGCGGACCTGCCGGCCGGAGGCGGACGCCGCCTCCCCGGGCGCACCCGACGAGGCACCCTCGCCCGACGGGCCCTGCGCGGACGTTCCGGAAGCGCCGCTGGGCTCGGGGCCGCGGTCGCCCGGCGAGTGGGGCCGGGTGGTGCTCATCAGCGCTTCACCTCACCGATTCACCAGTTCACGATTCAAGACTCAGTACGGGGGTCGACGTGATATCCGTCGATTGTTGCTCGTGCCGTGCGTTCGAGGCCCTTTTCTTGCGGCTTTCGCCCTCACTGCCGACATGGTCAGCATGTCTCCTGCCCGACCGGACCGCTGGAACACCCATGGATTCGGCCGGGGATCTGTGACGCGCGTAACGTATCGATAACGCGGAGGGATCCGGGACCCGAAGCATCGGCGGCGTCACTCGGCCAGCGCCGCGTCCAGCGTGTCGTGGACGGTGAAGACGGCGTCCGCCCCGGTGATCTCGAAGACCCGGGCCACCACCGGCTGCATCCCCACGAGATGGACCCCACCACCCGCGGACTCGGCCTTCAGCCGGGCGGAGAGCAGGACGTTCAGCCCGGTGGAGTCGCAGAACTCCAGCCTCGAGCAGTCGACGACCAGGCGTGAGAACCCTTTCTCGAGGCAGTCCTCGAGAGGTTCGCGCAGCAGATCGGCGGTGTGATGATCCAACTCACCCGCCGGGGTCACGACGGCACTCGTGCCTTCTTGTCGCACCTCGACCAGAAGCCGGCCCGACTGTGCGCTGCCGACCGTCCCGCGGTCCATGCCGTCTCTCTCCCGACCGTCGTGTTGATGCTGGACGCCCTCGAACATTACGCCCTCTGTGCGCCTCTCGACACCCGAACAACCCTACCAATTCGGACATTTCGGCACAGTACGCACTTGCGAACGGTCAACGAAAGCGGGTAGGCCTAGTACAGACACTTATTCAACACGGCCGGCTTTGGAGGGCGCCGCACACCGCAGTGCACATATGGGCATCGGCGGCCATATGCCGACAACCATGGAGGACATCATGTCACCCCGGCTCGACGCATCGCAGACCCAGAGGGCGACGTCGACAACCCCCCTGGAACGACCGGACCACGGCTACGGCCTGGCCGACCACGAAGGCCCCACCGGGCCCGACGGCCTCGCCGACCTACCGGAGATTCCCCCGTACGACGAAGTGGGACCGGTCGACGCCCGGGCCCTTTCCAAGACTCTCTTCGAGAGGCTCGAGTCGCTCGAAGAAGGCACGCACGAATATTCGTACGTGCGCAACACGCTCGTCGAACTGAACCTGGCCCTGGTGAAGTTCGCCGCCTCCCGCTTCCGCTCGCGCAGCGAGCCGATGGAGGACATCATCCAGGTGGGCACGATCGGCCTGATCAAGGCCATCGACCGGTTCGAACTCAGCAGAGGCGTCGAGTTCCCCACCTTCGCGATGCCGACGATCGTCGGTGAGATCAAGCGCTTCTTCCGCGACACGTCCTGGTCGGTCCGTGTCCCCCGCCGGCTGCAGGAACTCCGCCTCGACCTGGCCAAGGCCGGCGACGAACTGGCCCAGAAGCTCGACCGCGCACCCACCGTGGCCGAGCTGGCCGAGCGCCTCGGCATCTCCAACGAGGAGGTCGTCGAGGGCATGGCCGCGTCGAACGCGTATACGGCCAGTTCCCTCGACGCCCAGCCCGAGGAGGACGACTCCGAGGGCGCGCTCGCGGACCGCATCGGTTACGAGGACCACGGGCTCGAGGGCATCGAGTACGTCGAGTCCCTGAAGCCGCTGATCGCCGAACTTCCGCAGCGTGACCGGAAGATCCTCTCGCTGCGCTTCGTGGCCAACATGACGCAGTCGGAGATAGGCGAGGAGCTGGGCATCTCGCAGATGCACGTGTCACGGCTGCTGTCCCGCACCCTGGGACGCCTGCGGAAGGGACTCACCGTCGAGGAGTGAGCCCCGCCGCGGTGGGCAGCGAGTGAGGCCCGCCGCGATGCGCGGTGAGTGACGCGCGCCACGTGGCATCCGCCGAGTGGTACCAGCCGCCCGGTGTCCGGCCGAATCCCAGAACTCGACCGGGCACCGGGCGACTTGCGTTCGACAGCTCCCTCACAGGTCGTTCCCCGGCCGTTCATCACCTGCTCACAACGGGTTGCCTGGTTACCCGCGGGAACCCCTTTCCCCGCAGAGTGACTTCCCTCACTATGGTCACCCCATACCGGCCGGTACGTCTGGGTCCCAGGCGTGTCCGCCGGCACACGCGGGCTGCGAGGAGGCAGCGGGATGACCCGGGCGGAACGGGACGACGACGACGACGTCGAGGCCGGCGTCGGCATGCACGGTACGGTGCCCGACGCCCGCCTCACCGATCTGCTGAGGACGGACACCCCGACCGCGTATCCAGCTCTGCGCGAACTACGCGTGCGCCACCGCACCGCTGTCCTCGGCTACGCACGGCTGTGCACGGTCGACGAGACGGCGGCCCGGCAGCTGACCGCGCAGGCGTTCGCGCTCGCGGCCCGAGACACCGCCCGTGGCACCGACCCGCGCGGCCCCTGGCGCCACCAGCTCCTGCTGCTCGCGGGCCGGGTGACCCAGTCCTGGGCGACGGACGAGCGCGCCGCCCGGCTCGATCCGGGGCTGCTCGCGCATCTGCGCGCGGTCGGACCCGAGGGCGTGGCTCCGGCGATGCTGGCGGCGTTCCAGGCGCTGCCGGTCCGGGTGCAGGGGCTGGTCTGGTACGGCGTCGTCGACCAGGAGCCGCCGGAGCGCGCGGCGGTCCTGCTCGGCCTGTCCCCGCAGGACGTGGCGTACGACGTCGAACCGGCGTTCAAGGCGCTGCGCGAGTCGGTCCTGAAGACCCGGCTCGCCGGCTCGGGCAACCCCCGTTGCCAGGACTTCCGGCGGCTCATCGAGGAGTCGGTGCGCCCCGACAAGCCGCGCTACAGCGCCGATCTGCACGCCCACATGGCGTACTGCGTGCACTGTGCCACCGCGTACGAGGAGCTGTCGCACCTGCGGGACGCCCCACGTACGGCGCTGGCGGAGGGGCTGCTGCCGTGGGGCGGCGCCGCGTACGTGCGGGGCGACGGGGAGGAGCAGAGCGCGGTCGCCGGGGCCCGGCTCGCCGACTGGTGGCCGTCGCGGCGGTTCGCGCTGGCGGCGACGGCCGTGGGCGTGGCGCTGGCCCCGCTGCTGGTCTACCTGACGACCTCGGGCGGTTCGCAGCCGGCGCGGGCCGCGAGCGAGATCCGCAGGCCGACGCCGCCGCCCGCGGTGACGGTGACGGCGACGGTCTCGGTGACGCCGTCGTCCTCGCCCTCCCCGTCCCCCTCCCCCACTCCGGCGACGACGTCACCGACCCCGACACCGGCGCCCTCGCGCACGGCGACCACGCACCCGGCGTCCCCGAAGCCGAAGCCTCCCGCCCCGCACCCGCCGAACGGCACGTACGCCCAGGTGGTGAACCTCGCCTCGGGTCTGTGCCTGGACATCCGCGACGGGGTGATGGACCTGGGCACGGACGTCATCACCGCCCCGTGCACGTCGTCCCCGACGCAGCGCTGGCGCGTCGACACCTCGCGCGGCGTCCTGCAGTCGGAGGCCGACCCCGCGTTCTGCCTGGACAGCCGCGGCTCCACCCACCGGGGCGTCGGCATCTGGGAGTGCTCCTCGGTCGACGGCTCCAACGGCCGGAACCTGCGCTTCTCGGTGGACTCCCGCGGAGTGATCCGCCCGGCGATCGCCCCGGACCACGCGGTGACGCCGTACGGCGGCGACACGGTCTTCCTGATGTGGGACCAGGGCGGCGACGAACAGCGCTGGAAGGCGGGCGCGTCCTGACGGGTATGACGGCTAGGCGGCCCTCCGGCCCCGGCCCCACACCTCGTCGACCAGGGGCACGCCCGGTCGGTAGGCCAGGTGGACGTGGCTCGGGGCGTCGAGGAACGCCAGGTCCGCGTAGGCGCCCGGGGAGAGGCGGCCGACGTCCGTGCGGCGCAGGGCACGGGCGCCGCCCGCAGTGGCCGACCACAGCGCCTCGTCCGGGGTCATGCGCATGTCCCGCACGGCGAGCGCGATGCAGAACGGCACGGAGGACGTGTAGGACGAACCGGGGTTGCAGTCGGTGGACAGGGCGACCGTGACACCCGCGTCGAGGAGGCGGCGGGCGTCGGGCCACTCGGCGCGGGTGGAGAACTCGGCGCCCGGCAGCAGGGTGGCGACCGTGTCGCTGTTCGCGAGGGCGTCGACGTCGGCGTCCGTCAGGTGCGTGCAGTGGTCGGCGCTGGCCGCGCCGAGTTCGACGGCGAGTTGCACGCCCGGGCCGTACGACAGCTGGTTGGCGTGGACCCGCGGGTGCAGGCCTTTCTCCCGGCCCGCGGTGAGGATCGCGCGGGCCTGGTCTCCGTCGAAGGCGCCCTTCTCGCAGAAGACGTCGATCCAGCGGGCGTGCGGCGCGCAGGCGTCGAGCATCTCGCCGGTGACCAGGGCCACGTAGGCGGCCGGGTCGTCGGCGTAGTCGGGGGAGACGATGTGGGCGCCGAGGTAGGTGACCTCGTCGGTGTGCGCGGAGGCGATCCGCAGGGCGCGTTCCTCGTCGTGGACCGTGAGGCCGTAGCCGGACTTGGTCTCCAGGGTGGTGGTGCCCTGGCGGAGGGCCTCGGTGAGGTGGCGGACGAGGTTGGTCTCCAGTTCCGCGTCCGTCGCGGCCCGGGTCGCCGCCACCGTGGTGCGGATGCCGCCCGCCGTGTAACCGCGGCCCGACATGCGGGCGTTGAACTCCTCGGTGCGGTCGCCCGCGAAGACCAGGTGCGAGTGGGAGTCCACGAAGCCCGGGATCACCGCGCGGCCGTCGGCGTCGACCCGATTGTCAGTGGCGGGTGCTTTGCTTGACTCACCGATCCAGGAGACGCGGTCGCCGTCGACGACGAGGGCCGCGTCCCGGATCAGTCCAAGGGGGGAGCCGTCACCGAAGGAGGGGTCGTTGGTGACCAGGCTGGCGATGTTGGTGATGACGGTGCTGCTCATGAGTTCCTCGTGGGTGGCCGGGCCGTCGGCGGGCGGCGTCGCGGACGTGTGGCTTCGGGTCGTCAGGCGCGCAGGGCTTCGACGGCGTCCGCCAGCGCCCGTGGCACGTCCGGTACGAGCAGGTGGGCTCCGTCGCGGACGACCTGCCGGCCGCCCACGACCGTATGGCGCACATCCGCTGCCGTCGCGGCGAATACGGCCGTCTCGGCGCCCAGCCGTGGCAGGGCCCCCGCGGTCCTGACCGAGTCGAGCGCGATCGTCGTGAAGTCGGCGAGCGCGCCGGGCTCCAGGGCGCCCGCGCCGTCCCAGCCGAGCGCGGCGTGCCCGTCGGCGGAGGCGGCCCGCAGCAGGGCGGCCGCCGTCCAGTGGCCGCGTGTGCGGGTGCGCAGCCGCTCGTTCAGCTCCATCGCGCGGGCCTCCTCGAACAGGTCGATGCCGGCGTGGCTGTCGGAGCCGAGAGACAGCGGCGAGCCGGCCGCCTGCAGGGCCGGGGCCGGACCGATGCCGTCGGCGAGGTCCCGCTCGGTGGTGGGACACATGCAGGTGCCGGTGCCGGTGGAGCCGATCAGCCGGATGTCCTCGTCCGTGAGATGCGTGTTGTGCACCCCGGTGGTGCGCGGCCCGAGGACGCCGTGGTCGGCGAGGAGCCGGGTCGGGGTGCGACCGTGTGCCTGCCGGCAGGCGTCGTTCTCGGCCGTCTGCTCGGACAGGTGCACATGCAGCGGGGCCCGCCGCTCCTGCGCCCAGCGCGCCACCGTCGCCAACTGGTCGGCGGGCACCGCCCGTACGGAGTGGATCGCCGCACCGATCCGTGCGTGATCGCGTTCCTTGAGAACTGAACAGCGTTCGGCCCAGGCCTCCGCCGTGCCGTCGGAGAAGCGGAGCTGGTGGGTGTTGGGAGGCTGTCCGAAGCCGGCGGACAGGTAGGCGGTGTCGAGGAGGGTGATACGGATGCCGGCCTCGGCGGCGGCCGCGATCAGCGCCTCCCCCATGGCGTTGGGGTCGGCGTAGGGGATGCCGCCGGGGGCGTGGTGCACGTAGTGGAACTCGCCGACGGCGGTCACCCCGGCCAGCGCCATCTCCGCGTACACGGCACGGGCGAGCGCGTGGTACGTGTCGGGGGTCAGTCTGTCCGCGAACGAGTACATGACCTCCCGCCAGGTCCAGAAGGTCCCCGAGCCGATCTGGACGGTGCCGCGCAGGGCGCGGTGGAAGGCGTGGCTGTGGGCGTTGGCGAGTCCGGGGAGGGTCAGCCCGCGCAGGACCTCGGCGCCGGGCGGAGGGGCGTCGACGCCGGTGCGGACCGCGGTGATGCGCCCGTCGGCCACCTCCAGGGCGACGCCCGGCTCGACGGCCGGGTCGAGCCAGGCGTGCTCCAGCCAGTACGTCCGTGTCACCTGCACACCAGCCCTTCCAGTACGTCGACGAGTGCGGCCACCCCGGCCAGGCAGTCGTCCTCGGCGGCGTACTCGGCCGGGGAGTGCGACACGCCCGTGGGGTTGCGCACGAACAGCATGGCGGTCGGGATGCTCCCGGAGAGGATCCCGGCGTCGTGTCCCGCCCCGGTCCCGAGGACGGGCACGGTCAGGTCGGTGTCCCGGCCGAGGATGCGCGCAAGTTCGTCCCGCAGGGCGTGGTCGAACTCGACGACCGGCGTGAACGACTCGCGCACCACGTCCAGATCGACACCGTGCGCCTCGGCGTACTCCCGGGCCGCCTTCTGGATGCCGCCGAGCACGGTGTCGAGGCTCGCCTGGTCGGCGGCACGGGAGTCGAGCCAGCCACGGACGAGGGACGGGATCGCGTTGACCCCGTTGGGCTCGACGGCGATCTTCCCGAAGGTGGCGACGGCACCGGCGAGTTCGGCCTCGCGACGGGCGGCGAGCACGGTCTCGGCGTACGGCAGCATGGGGTCGCGCCGGTCGGTGAGCCGCGTGGTCCCCGCGTGGTTGGCCTCGCCCCGGAAGTCGAACCGCCACCGGCCGTGCGGCCAGATGGCACTGGCGACCCCGACGGCGTCCCCGCCGATGTCGAGCGCCCGCCCCTGCTCGACATGCAGCTCGACGAACGCGCCGATACGGCCGAGCCGCTCGGGATCGGGCCCGATGGCGTCGGGGTCGTACCCGGCGGCCTCCATGGCCCGCGCCAAGGTGACCCCGTCACCGTCGGTCAGCCGGTGGGCCTGCTCGCGGGTGAGCTGCCCGGCGGCGAGCCGCGACCCGACGCAGGCCAGCCCGAACCGGGCGCCTTCCTCGTCGCCGAAGTTGACGATGGCGAAGGGCTTGGCGAACCGGACGTTCCTGCTCCGCAGCTCGTCGAGCGCGGCGAAGGCGGACACGACCCCGAGAGGCCCGTCGAAGGCCCCGCCGTCGGGCACGGAGTCGAGGTGGGACCCGGTGACCACGGCGTCCCCCCGGGCGGGGTCCCCGAGCCAGGCCCACTGGTTCCCGTTCCGGTCGACTTCGTGGACCAGCCCCCGCGCTCCGGCCTGCTCCTCGAACCAGGCCCGGCACTCGGCATCGGCACCGGTCCAGGCGAAGCGGCGGTAGCCACCGGAGGCGGAGTCGCGGCCGACCGGCAGCAATTCCGCCCACATGCTGTGGAAGGTCACGCGTCGTCACCCTCGCGCATCGGCACCCGCACGCCCCGCTTCCCGGCGACGGACTCCGCGATGTCGTACCCGGCGTCGACGTGCCGGATGACACCCATCCCGGGGTCGTTGGTGAGGACCCGGCGGATCTTCTCGCCGCCGAGCCTGGTGCCGTCGGCCACCGTCACCTGCCCGGCGTGGATGGACCGGCCCATCCCCACGCCACCACCGTGGTGGATGGACACCCACGACGCGCCGGACGCCACGTTGACCATGGCGTTCAGCAGCGGCCAGTCCGCGATCGCGTCCGACCCGTCGAGCATCGCCTCCGTCTCGCGGTACGGAGACGCGACGGACCCGCAGTCGAGATGGTCACGGCCGATGACGATCGGCGCGCTCAGCTCCCCGCTCGCCACCATGTCGTTGAACCGCTCACCGGCCTTGTCCCGCTCCCCGTACCCGAGCCAGCAGATACGCGCCGGAAGCCCCTGGAAGTGGACCCGCTCACCGGCCATCTTGATCCAGCGCGCGAGGGACTCGTTCTCGGGGAAGAGCTCGAGGATCGCCTTGTCGGTCTTCGCGATGTCCGCCGGGTCGCCCGACAGCGCCGCCCACCGGAACGGGCCCTTCCCCTCGCAGAACAGCGGCCGGATGTAGGCGGGGACGAACCCGGGGAAGGCGAACGCCCGCTCGTAGCCCGCGAGCTGCGCCTCGCCGCGGATCGAGTTGCCGTAGTCGAAGACCTCCGCACCGGCGTCCATGAAGCCGACCATGGCCTCGACGTGCCGGGCCATCGACTCACGCGCGCGGGTGGTGAAGCCGGCCGGGTCCTTGGCGGCGTAGGTGGCCATCTCCTCGAAGGCGACGCCGACCGGCAGGTACGACAGCGGGTCGTGGGCCGAGGTCTGGTCGGTGACGATGTCGATGGGGGCGCCCATGGCGAGGAGCTGCGGCACCAGCTCGGCGGCGTTGCCGAGGACGCCGATGGACAGCGGGCGGCGGGCGTCGCGCGCCTCGACGGCCAGCTGGAGTGCGTGCTCCAGGGAGTCGGCCTTCACGTCCAGGTACCGGTGCTCGATGCGGCGCTCGATGGCCCGCGGGTCGCAGTCGATGCAGATCGCGACGCCGTCGTTCATGGTGACGGCGAGCGGCTGGGCGCCGCCCATGCCGCCGAGGCCGGCGGTCAGCGTGATGGTTCCGGCCAGCGAACCGCCGAACTTCTTGGCGGCGACGGCGGAGAACGTCTCGTAGGTGCCCTGCAGGATGCCCTGGGTGCCGATGTAGATCCAGGAGCCGGCGGTCATCTGCCCGTACATCGTCAGGCCGAGGGCCTCCAGGCGGCGGAACTCCTCCCAGTTGGCCCAGTCGCCGACGAGGTTGGAGTTGGCGATGAGGACGCGCGGCGCCCACTCGTGGGTCTGCATGACGCCGACGGGGCGGCCGGACTGGACGAGCATCGTCTCGTCCTGCTTCAGGGTCTGCAGCGTGCGGACCATCGCGTCGAAGGAGCGCCAGTCGCGCGCGGCCTTGCCGGTGCCGCCGTAGACGACGAGCTTGTCGGGGTGCTCGGCGACCTCGGGGTCGAGGTTGTTCTGCAGCATCCGCAGGGCGGCCTCCTGCTGCCATCCCAGGGCGCTCAGTTCGGTGCCGCGGGGCGCTCGGACACCACCGGGGGGCGGCCCGTAGGGCCTCGATTGAGGGTGGTGGCGGGAGACGGGCGGGAGGGGTCCTGACATGGTCTGCCTCCTGGTGGACGGCGTCACGCGGCGGGGGCGCGCGGGACTGTTGCAGTGGTTATTCACATCCTGGCTGTCTGAATAGAACTAGTCAATACGTCCTTGCGCCAGCAGGGCCGGGGCCGGGATGTTTGGCTTGAGGCATGACCGCAGACGGTGACACGGGGACGGGGGACGCGGTGGACGTGGGGAAGATCAAGGCAGGGGAACGCGGCGACGGCCGCGATGCCGAGCGGGTGGCGCGGCGGGACGACGCCGTGCGGACCGCCGTCGAACACGGGCTGCTGGGGCCGGACGCCCCGCTCGTCGGCCTGCTGGACGTCGTGGGCATCCGGGACTCGGCGGCGGCGCTGCGGGCGGCCTTCGACGCGGTGGTGGCGCCGGGGACGCCGGTGCTGCACGCGTTCGCGGTCAAGGCGACCCCGCTGGTGCCGGTGCTGCGGCTGCTGCGCGAGGCGGGCATCGGCGCGGAGGTGGCGAGCCCGGGCGAGATGGCGCTGGCCCGGGCGGCGGGGGTGGCCCCGGAGTGCATCGTGCTGGACTCGCCCGCCAAGACGGCGGCCGAGCTGCGCCGGGCGCTGGAACTGGGCGCCGCCGTGAACGCGGACAGCCCGCAGGAGCTGGCGCGGCTCGACGAGCTGGTCCGGACGGTGAGGACGGACTCGCCGCTGGGGATCCGGGTGAATCCGCAGACCGGGGCCGGTTCGATCCAGGCGCTGTCGACGGCGACGGCCACCTCGAAGTTCGGGGTGGCGTTGCGGGACGAGGGGGCGCGCGAGTGGGTGGTGCGCGCCTATGCGGAGCGGCCCTGGCTGAGGCGGCTGCACGCGCACTCCGGATCTCAGGGGGTGCCGCTGTCGCTGATGGCGCGGGGCATCGCGGAGACGTACGCGCTCGCCGAGGAGATCAACCGGCACGTCGGGCGCCGGCAGATCGACACGATCGACATCGGCGGCGGGCTGCACGTCAACTTCGGCTCCGATGCCACGACGCCGACGTACGCGCAGTACGCGCGGCTGCTGGCGGAGGCGGTGCCGGGGCTGTTCGACGGGCGGTACGGACTGGTCACGGAGTTCGGGCGGTCGCTGCTGGCCAAGCACGGGACGCTGGTGGCGCGCGTGGAGTACACCAAGAGCGCGGGCGGCCGGGCCGTCGCGGTCACGCACGCGGGGGTGCAGGTCGCGGTGCGGACGGTGTACGCGCCGGCGTCCTGGCCACTGCGGATCGCCGCCTACGACGCGAAGGGGCGCCCCAAGGAGGGACCCGAGGTGGCGCAGGACGTGGCGGGACCGGCCTGCTTCGCGGGCGACCTGCTGGCCGAGGCACGGGCGCTGCCGCTCCTGGAGCAGGGCGACCACGTGGCGGTGCTGGACACCGGCGCGTACTACTTCGCGCACCACTACGCCTACAACTCCCTTGCCCGGCCGGCGGTGTACGGATACGCGCCGGACGGGGACGGCGGGATCCGGTTCGCCGTCGTACGGGAGCCGCAGTCGGTCGAGGAGATCGTGGCGGAGTCGGGCGGGGGGCGCGCGGGAGCACTGTCGGAGTTCTGAGCAAACCGCGCGCCCTCCCCGGTACCCCTCCGGTATGCAAGCGGCCCGCATACCCGCACCTCAGCGAGGAGGAGCCCCACTGGCACCCAACACCCTGGTCAACAGGGTCAGTTGACCCACCTTAGTGGTCCCGCGCATGTTCCACTGGAAAATGCCAGATCCCTCACCCGTCGCGCACACGTTGCGTAGCTTCTGTGTCACTCAGCCGTACCCGAGGCGGGAGGGGAGCACCGCTGTGCCCGGAATCGACGAGTGTCTGCTGGAAGCCATGCGCCTGCCCGGTGCCCGGGGTGCCGCAGTGGTCGACTGGACGAGCGGGCTCGCCCTGGGCACGGTCGGCGACGCGCCCGGCGGTGACCACGAGACGACCGCGGCGGAGGCGGCGGAACTGGCCCGGCTGGCCGCCGAGCACCGCGCGTTCGCCCCGGAGGGGGACGCCGACTGGTCCGAGGACGCCTGCCCGGTCGAGGACCTGATCATCGCCAACCGGGACAGCTACCACCTGCTCCGCTTCGTCCCGACGACCTTCGACAGCAGCGTCTTCCTGCACCTGTGGCTGGCGCGCGAGGACGGCAACCTCGCCCTCGCCCGCATCCGGCTCGGCGAGATGGCCGGACGGCTGGTGCTGGGATGACGACGGTCAGAGTCCCCTCGCCGCCCCCGCTGCCGGTACGGCAGGGGACGCGGATCCCGGGCGGCGGCCTGTCCCCCATGCTCAGCCGGCTCGCCGCCGAGCGGGCCACCGGTGTGCTGATGCGCGAGGGCGGCATGCTCCACCTGTCCGAGGGCCGGGTGGTGTACGCGGAGAGCCCCGCCACCCCGGGCCTCGACAGCCTGCTCATCGCGCACGGCGTGCTCGACGAGGAGGGCTGGCGGGAGGCGCTCGCACAGGCGGGGCCGCAGGGGCTGGTGGGCCGGTTCCTGGTCGACAGCGGCCGGATCGTCCAGGGAGCGCTGGAGCTGTGCCATCTGGGGGCGCTGTTCGACGCGGCGTACTTCGTGCTGGGCCCGAGCAGCGCCCCCGCCCGCTTCCGCTACGGCGAGGCCCACTGGCTGGGGCCGGTGCACCCGGTTCCGGTGACCGCGGTGGAGCGGGAGACGCTGCGCCGCCGGGACCTGCTCCACACCATCTGGCCCGACCCGGTGATCGACGAGGCCCCCCTGGTCCGCGCCGACCGCCCGACGGTTCCGACGGTCCCGCCCCGCCAGGAAGCCGTACTGGGCCGCGTCGACGGAACACGAACGGCGGCGGACATCTCACGGGCACTGGGCCGTCCGGCGTTCCACACGCTCGTGGACATAAGGCGCCTGGCAGCGGCTGGGTTCGTATCGCCCCGCATCGCCACGCCGGCACCAGCCCCCGCCCCGGCACCAGCCCCCGCACCGGCACCGGCACCGGCACCGGGCGACACACCACCCGCACCCACCGAAGAGCTGCTGCCCTACCAAGACCCCCACATCACCTTGCTGAAAAGGCTGAGAGATGCGCTGGAGGCCCTTTGACCGCCCCGCGCGGCAGCGACCTCGCGCCGAGAGGAGACAGCTGATGACAGCCGAGGCGGACGTCCTGGACGAACTCCGCCGACTGAGATCCCGCATCCCCCAGTTGACCGGCTCCCTCGCCGCCAGCGTCGACGGACTCGTCCTCGCCCAGGACGCGCCCGGCGTCGAACCGGAAGGCATCGCCGCGCTCACCGCGGCCGCGCTGGGCGTCGCCGTACGGCTGGCGCAGGCGACGGGACAGGGCGACTTCCGCGAGGTGCTCGTCCGCGGCGTCCACGGCTACGTGGCCGCGTACGCCGCGGGCCGCAACGCCGTTCTGACGGTACTCGCCCAGGACCGCGTCAACGTCGGCCGGCTGCACCTGGAGGGCCGCCGTGCGAGCGCCCGGATCGGCGAGCTGGTCGACGAGGCCGCCGCCCGCGCCGAGCCGCCACCACAGCCCTCCGCCCCATGGCCCCCCACCGAGACCCCACCCACCAGGCCCGCACCCACGCGGACCCGCACCGCGCGCACCCCAGCGAGCCCACGCCCGGCCGCGAACGCGCGTACCACTACCGAAAGTTGAAAGGACTCATCCCGAAATGGCCAACACCGAAACCGCGCTGAAAGAGGCGCTCGCCTCCATCGAGGGCGCGACCGGAGTCGCCCTCGTCGACTACACCAGCGGCATGGCGCTGGGCACGATGGGCGGCAGCAAGAGCTTCGACCTCACCGTCGCGGCCGCCGGCAACACCGACGTCGTACGGGCCAAGTTGCGGACCATGGAACACCTCGGGCTCAAGGCCCAGATCGAGGACATCCTGATCACGCTGTCCGACCAGTACCACCTGATCCGGCTGCTCACCGGCCGCGGCGGCAACGGCCTGTTCCTCTACCTCGTCCTGGACGCCAAGCGGGCCAACCTGGCGATGGCCCGCCACCAGCTGAGGAAGATCGAGGAGGAGCTGGAGGTCTGACCCTCCGCCCGGCCGCTCCCGGCGCGCTAGACCAGCTCAGCGGTACGGCGGCGCGCCCCGCCCGGGGCCGCGTCGCCGGCCGCGATGCCGGTGCTGCGGTAGCCCTTGACCGGCTTGCCCGCGGGGCCGCCGCCCCGGCTGCCGAGCCAGTCGACGCGCACCCACAGCAGCACGTCGTCGGCCTTCTCCCGCCGGCCGAGCCAGGCGGCCTTCAGGCGAAGCCCGGCGCCGGTTCCGGCGAGCAGCATGCCCCCGGCGGCGGGCACCGCGAAGGAACTGCCGAGCGCGGCGGCGAAGGCGGCGAGCAGCCACCAGCGGTGCCCGCGCCGCCAGGTGCGGACGGTGACCGCGCGGTCCTGGAGGACGTCGTACTTCCCGGCGCGGGCGGCAGCGCCGGCGAGGGCGGCGTACCGCTTGCGGCGGGACCGGGCGACGACGGCGGTCGCGACGATGAACAGCGCCGCCCCGGACAGGACGCCGATCCGGCGTCCTGTCACACCCGGCACGAGCACCCCGATACCGGCCGCGAACACCCCGAGCCACCACAGCGGTGCTGCCCCCGCCCGCACGACGACGGCCACCCGAGCCAGTCCCTGTCCTCCGCGCGCCACGTCCGGCCTCCCGTCTCCTCCTGTGAAGCGCCTCAGTGCAGGGAGGCTAGCGAGGGAACCTGAGACGAGTCTGAAAAACCCCGCGCCAAGGCGGGCAGACCGGGCTACTCGACGAACAGCCCCCGGGCCGCGGCCCGCGTGTCGAACTCCTCCAGGCGCGCCTGGGCGTCCGGCAGGTCGTCGCACATCGCTTCGAGGAGGACCCGCCCGAGGAGCATCGGCGCACAGGCCGTGTCGAAGGCGAGGCCCGTACCGACGGCGGCCGGCAGCAGTAGATCGGACACCTTGGCCACGGGCGCGAACGCCGAGTCGGCGACCGTGACCACCGTCAGGCCCGCCTCCCTGGCATGCGCCAGCGTGTCGACGACCTCGCGCGGATGCCGGGGCAGCGCGAAGCAGAGCAGCGCGCTCGCGCCCGCCCGAACGGCCGCGTCGATACGGTCCTGGAGCATCGTGCCGCCCTCGTCGAGCAGCCGGACGTCCGGGTGGACCTTGGCAGCGAAGTACGCGAAGCCGTACGCCTGGGAGGCCGCGGCGCGCAGGCCGAGCACCGGCAGGGGGCGCGAGGCGGCGAGGATCCGGCCGGCCTTGTGCACCGGCTGCGGGTCGGCCAGCGCCTCCGCCAGATGCCTCAGGTTCTCTATCTCGGCCTCCACGGCCTGCTGGTACTCGTTGTACGCCCCGGCCCCCGCCGCCTGTTCCGGGGGCGCGACCTCACGCAGGTGCCGGCGCAACGCCGGGTAGCCGTCGAAGCCGAGAGCGACCGCGAAGCGGGTCACGGACGGCTGGCTGACCCCGGCGAGTTCGGCCAGCTCCACGCTCGACAGGAACGGCACGTCGGCGGCCCGTCGCACCATGCTGTGCGCGATGCGCCGCTGGGTCGGCGTGAGCCGGTGCCCCTCGAAGAGCGCCTGCAGCCTTGCGGCAGGGCTGTCGGCCACGCTCATGACGTGCTCCCCCTCCCAGGGACCGTGATCACCGCTCGACTATTCAAGCACCGAGAACCCTGCATGGCGATATGCATGCCGGCCGTCCGCTCCGCGCCCCGCGCCCGATCCGGCCCCGACTGCTCTCTCTGTCCCCAGCCGCGAACCGGCGGGCCCGCGATGGCGCGGCTCGGGTCGACGGATCCGGCGCGGGCCCCACTGGCTGTGGCCGTCAGGACGGCTGCTCATCCTGGGTCCGCGCCAGGACGACTGCCTGTCCGCGGTCCGAAAGTGGCGCGGCCGTGCCGTCCGAGGTCGTTTCGGGTTGCGTGTGGAGGATCTCGCGGGCCTGCTCCGCGGCGCGGGCGATGCTCTCGCCGACGAAATCGAGGAAGCGGGCGATGTTCTCCAGGCGGGCGGCAGCCGGGCTCTCGGGGCCGAGGATGCTGACGCCCTGCCGGGCGGTCTGGGCGACCTGGGCGTTGGCGCGGGCGGCAGCGATCATCGACTGGTACCAGACGTCGTCGTCGACGCGGTAGCGCTCGCGGCGGCGTTCGTCGCGTTCCCGGCCGACGAGGCCCTGGCTTTCGAGGAACGCGATCGCTTTGGAGACGGACGCCGGGCTGACCTGGAGGCGCTGGACGAGTTCGGATGCGGTCAGGCTCCCCGCGTCGGCGGTGAGCAGGCAGGTCAGCACCCGGGCCATCATCTTGGGCAGGCCCTGTCGTATCAGGAGGGTGGTGAACACCTCCTCGTACTCGCGCACGGCCTCGGCGTCGCGTCCGTAGGCCTGCTCGGGCGCCTGCGGCCCCCCGAGCGCGGCCTGCCTGCGCCGGCGAGCGCGGCGTTCGGTCGCGCGGTGGGCGAGGTCGGCGCGATAGGCGGTGGGGCCGCCGTTGCGCATCACCTCACGCGTGATCGTCGAGGTGGGGCGGTCGAGACGCCTGGCGATCTCCGCGTAGGCGAGCCCGTCGGCCACGCCCAGCGCGATCTGCTGGCGTTCCTGCTGGGTGAGCCTGCCTCCCGGCACCGCGATCTCCCTCCGTACTCCTTGCGTCCCAGCATAGCGTTCGCTCTCAATCCAATGCAACGAGCATGGTGGCCGACGTTGCATTAAAAGCAGGGCCGTTGCAACGATAATTGGCCGTCTACGTGCATTGATGCTGATCCTAGGCAACATGCTTGTTGCTCGATCACGGAATGCAACGTAGCGTTTCCACTATCAGAAACGACGAGCGCTTGAGGAGAGCACGATGCAGAAGTTCGACACCCCCACCCCGATCTCCGTCGACCTGGACATCCCCGCCGGGCGCGTGCAGTTCATCGCCGCCGACCGGGCCGACGCCACCGTCGAGGTCCTGCCCGCAGACGCCTCGAAGGGCCGCGACGTGAAGGCGGCGGAACAGATCGAGGTCGCCTACGGCGACGGCGTCCTGCGGATCGCGGCCCCGGAGGCGAAGAACCAGCTCTTCGGCCCCTCGGGATCCGTCGAGGTGACCGTCCAGCTGCCCGCCGGCTCCCGCGTCGAGGCTAAGGCGGCCAGCGCCGAACTCCGGGTCGTCGGCCGCCTCGGCGACGTCACCTTCGAAGGCGCGTACCACCAGATCAAGATCGACGAAGCCGCGAGCGTCCGTCTCACCGCGGTCGACGGCGATGTCGAGGTCGGCCGGCTGGGCGGCTCCGCGGAGATCAGCACCGCACGGGGCGACATCCGGATCACCGAGGCCGGGCGCGGCACGGTCGTGCTGCGCACCGAGTCCGGCGACATCTCGGTCGTCGCCGCCGCCGGCGTCTCGGCCGCCCTGGACGCCGGCACCGGCCACGGCCGCATCAGCAACGCCCTCAAGAACGACGGCACCACCGAACTCGACATCCGCGCCACCACCTCCCACGGCGACATCACCGCCCGCAGCCTGTAAATCCGCAGTCAGTAATAGGGGGCACCTTTCATGACCAACCTGGCCATCGCGGCGAACGGACTGCGCAAGTCCTACGGCGACAAGGTCGTGCTCGACGGCGTCGACCTGGCCGTTCCCGAAGGAACGATCTTCTCCCTGCTCGGCCCGAACGGCGCCGGCAAGACCACCGCCGTGAAGATCCTCTCCACCCTGATCAGCGCTGATGCCGGCGTGATCCACGTCGGTGGCCATGACCTGGCCGCCGCCCCCCAGGCGGTCCGCGCCGCTATCGGCGTCACCGGGCAGTTCTCCGCCCTCGACGGCCTGATCACCGGCGAGGAGAACATGCTCCTCATGGCGGACCTGCACCACCTCTCCCGCCGCGAGGGCCGGCGCACCGCCGCCGAGCTGCTGGAGCGCTTCGGCCTCACCGAGGCGGCGAAGAAGCCCGCCTCCACCTACTCCGGCGGCATGAAGCGCCGCCTGGACATCGCCATGACCCTGGTCGGCAACCCGCGGATCATCTTCCTCGACGAGCCGACCACCGGTCTCGACCCGCGCTCCCGCCACAACATGTGGCAGATCATCCGCGAGCTCGTCTCCGACGGCGTCACCGTCTTTCTCACGACGCAGTACCTGGAGGAGGCGGACGAACTCGCCGACCGTATCGCCGTGCTCAACGACGGGAAGATCGCCGCCGAGGGCACCGCCGAGGAGCTGAAGCGGCTCATCCCCGGCGGACACGTGCGGCTGCGCTTCGCCGACCCGGCCGCGTACCAGAGCGCCGTCCTCGCCCTGCGCGAGGTCACCCGGGACGACGAGGCACTGGCGCTGCAGCTCCCCAGCGACGGCAGCCAGCGCGAGCTGCGCTCCATCCTCGACTGGCTGGAATCGGCCGGCATCGAGGCGGACGAGCTGACCGTGCACACCCCCGACCTCGACGACGTGTTCTTCGCCCTGACGGGCGGCGCCGACGTTCCCAATCAGCCCAAGGAGACCGTCCGATGAGCTCCCTGTCCCTGGCCGTGCGCGACTCGTCCACGATGCTGCGCCGCAACCTGCTGCACGCCCGGCGCTACCCGTCCCTCACCCTGAACCTGCTGCTCACCCCGGTCATGCTGCTGCTGTTGTTCGTCTACATCTTCGGCGACACCATGAGCGCGGGCATCGGTGGCGGCGGCGCCGACCGCTCCGCATACATCGCCTACCTCGTGCCGGGCCTGTTGCTGATGACCATCGGCAGCACCACGATCGGCACCGCGGTGTCCGTCTCCAACGACATGACCGAGGGCATCATCGCCCGATTCCGCACGATGGCGATCCACCGCGGGTCCGTGCTCGTCGGGCACGTCGTCGGCAGCGTGCTGCAGTCGATCATCAGTGTGGTCCTCGTGGGGGCCGTCGCCGTGGCCATCGGCTTCCGGTCCACGAACGCCACGGCCCTGGAGTGGATCGCGGCGTTCGGGCTGCTCACGCTGTTCGCCCTGGCGCTCACCTGGATCGCGGTCGGGATGGGCATGGTCAGCCCGAACGCCGAGGCCGCCAGCAACAACGCGATGCCGCTGATCTTCCTGCCGCTCATCTCCAGCACCTTCGTACCGGTCGACGCGATGCCGGGCTGGTTCCAGCCGATCGCCGAGTACCAGCCGTTCACACCGGCCATCGAGACCCTGCGCGGCCTGCTGCTCGGCAGCGAGATCGGCCACAACGGGTGGCTCGCGATCGCCTGGTGCCTGGCGCTGACGGTCCTCGGCTACCTGTGGTCGAAGTCGGTGTTCAACCGCGACCCGAAGTAGCCGACACGAGCACGCGGGCCGCCTCCCGCAGCCCGATCCCGCCGAGGGCGGCGTACACCGACACCGCGTCGGCGTACGCCGCCCCATCCGCGTTCTCGGCCATCCGCCGGGCCTGCGGTCTCCGCACCCGGCGCCGCAGCTCCCCGACCGAAGGAACTGCGCCTCCTGCCGGTGGGCCCCCGCCGGAACGGGGGGTTGTCCCCAGTGCGGGCAGACTCCCGCTTCCTTACCGTTGTGCGCATGACCGGAATGGACGCGCGCGACGCCGACCTGAAGAAGGAACTCGACGCCACCCTGCAGGCCCGCAGGGAACTGGGCGAGGAGTACGAGTCGGCACTGGTCGAATCCTTCCTGGAGAAGGTCGACCAGCGCATCGACGGCGCGATCGACCGCCGGGTGCGGCGGCAGCTGGCCGAGCAGCGCATGGTCGTGGCGCGCGGCGCGCGGTCGCCCCGGGCGACGGACTCCTGGGGCGAGCGCTTCGGCTTCGGCATCGTGTCGCTGGTGGTGGCGATCCCGCTCTCGGCGATCGGCGGCTCCTTCGGGGGCATGTCCGGCCTGGTGGCCGCCTGGTTCGGCATCGTCGGCGTCAACGCGGTCCAGGCCGCCCGCACCAACCCGGGCCTCTTCGGCCGCCGCCGCAAGTCCCCACAGGACGCCGAGTGGGAAGACTGACCCTGCCCGGATTCCGACCCCGCCCGGATTCTGACGATCCCCAGTCGAACGAAAAAACGACGGCCACCGCAACCATCAATTGAGAAACCACGACGGCGAGCACCAGGTTCGCGAGAGCGGCGCCGACTCAGGCGCAAGAACTCGCCGGTTCAGGCGCAACGAGCTGCGCGCGGGGACCGCCGCACCCCCGTTGCCGGGGGGCGGGACGACGGCGGTCCCCGCGGGGGACGCGGGCCGGATCAGGGCCGGGCTTGCGCGTCCGTGGCGTCCATGGAGGTCCGGGAGCCGCTCCGGAGGTCCTTGGCGCCGTTCGCTGCCGACCGGGGCGGGGAGCCGCTCCCGCCGCCTGCCGACACCCACCAATGTGCCGGACCCGTGTTAAGCGGGTGCTGCGCGGACGTGACGCGCTCGTACCACTTCCGAGAAGCGGCTCTTCCCGCCCGTCACCGGAAGTTCCCCGGCGACACGCCCGGTTCGCCGGACGTTTGCTACTGCTTTCCCCCCTTGGCCAGGAACGCCAGCAGGTCCTGCCGGCTGACCACCCCGGTCGGCTTGCCCTCGACCAGGACGATCGCCGCGTCGGCCGCACCGAGCACCGACATCAGGTCCGCGACCGGCTCACCGGAGCCGACCTGCGGCAGCGGCGGGGACATGTGCTTCTCCAGCGGGTCGTCCAGGGAGGCGTGCTTGGCGAACAGGGCAGTCAGCAGCTCGCGTTCGACGACGGACCCCACGACCTCGGCGGCCATCACGTCCGGGTGGCCCGCGCCCGGCTTGACGATCGGCATCTGCGAGACGCCGTACTCACGCAGCACCTCGATGGCCTGCCCGACGGTTTCGTCGGGGTGCATGTGGACGAGGGAGGGGATGGCGCCCTCCTTGTCCTTGAGCACGTCGCCGACGCGCGCGCTCGGGCCCGTGTCCTCGAGGAAGCCGTAGTCGGCCATCCACTCGTCGTTGAAGATCTTGCTCAGGTAGCCGCGCCCGCTGTCGGGCAGGAGCACCACCACGACGTCGTCCGGACCGAGCCGCTCGGCGACCCGCAGGGCGGCGACGACGGCCATGCCGCAGGA
Source organism: Streptomyces sp. NPDC051104 (assembly GCF_040682835.1). Lineage (NCBI taxonomy): Bacteria > Bacillati > Actinomycetota > Actinomycetes > Kitasatosporales > Streptomycetaceae > Streptomyces > Streptomyces sp. NPDC051104. The sequence goes on from NZ_JBFBBS010000024.1 coordinate 71,135, forward strand.
GCCGCCCACCAGCAGGCCCTCCTCCCGGGCCAGCCGCCGGGTCATCTGGAAGGAGTCCTTGTCGGAGACGGCGACGATCTCGTCGGCGACGGTGGGGTCGTACGCGGTCGGCCAGAAGTCCTCACCGACGCCCTCCACCAGGTACGGGCGTCCCGAGCCGCCGGAGTACACCGAGCCCTCGGGGTCGGCGCCGATGACCTTGACCCGGCCGTCGCTGACGTCCTTCAGGTAGCGGCCGGTACCGGAGATGGTGCCGCCGGTGCCGACGCCGGTGACGAAGTGAGTGATCTTCCCCTCCGTCTGCTCCCACAGCTCGGGGCCGGTGGAGTGGTAGTGCGACAGGGGGTTGTTGGGGTTGGAGTACTGGTCGGGCTTCCAGGCGCCGGGCGTCTCACGGACGAGCCGGTCGGAGACGTTGTAGTAGGAGTCGGGGTGTTCCGGGGCCACCGCCGTCGGGCACACGACCACCTCGGCGCCGTACGCGCGCAGCACGTTGATCTTGTCGGTGGAGACCTTGTCCGGGCAGACGAAGATGCACTTGTAGCCCTTCTGCTGGGCCACGATCGCAAGGCCGACGCCCGTGTTGCCGCTGGTCGGCTCCACGATCGTGCCGCCCGGCTTCAGCTCGCCGCTCTGCTCGGCCGCCTCGATCATGCGCAGGGCGATGCGATCCTTGACGGAACCGCCGGGGTTGAAGTACTCGACCTTCGCGAGAACGGTCGCCTTGATGCCGGCGGTCACGCGGTTGAGCCTGACCAGCGGGGTGTTGCCGACCAGGCTGATCATCGAGTCGTGGAATTGCACCGTTGTCTCCGGTTGCTGCACAGGAAGTGGTCGTGATGGTTCCGCCAGCGTAAGCGCTCGTACCGCCCGGGCGGGTGCGCTGAGCCGACGAGCCCTCGGCGGGGGCCGTCCCGGGCGTTCACGCGTCGTTGAGATTGGTCGACGGGGCGTACGGGGCAAGCAGTGGGTGTACGGCTACGAGGAGGTGGCGGCGACGCATGTCGAGCATGTCGAGGGCGAGAGTGGCCCGGCGCATCGCGGCGGGCGCGGCGTACGGCGGCGGCGGTATCGGCCTGGTCGGAGCGGCCGCCGTCGGGCTGCTGGTCGCCGAGGTGCAGCTGGCCAAGCGCCATGTGGGCAACGGACACAGCCCGCATCCACCGAGCGCGGACGGCCTGTACGGACGTGGCTACAGCGCCCTCGGCGAACCACCGCTGAGGCTGGTGATGCTCGGCGACTCCACCGCCGCGGGGCAGGGCGTGCACCGCTCCCGCCAGACGCCTGGGGCGCTGCTGGCGTCGGGGCTGGCGGCGGTGGCGGAACGGCCGGTGGAGCTGCGCGTCGTGGCCCTTCCCGGGGCGCAGTCGGACGACCTGGACCGTCAGGTGGCACTGACGCTCGCGGTCCAGGACCGGATTCCCGACATCTGCGTCATCATGATCGGCGCGAACGACGTGACGCACCGGATGCCGCCGACGCGGTCGGTGCGGTATCTGTCGGCGGCGGTGCGGCGCCTGCGCACGGCGGGCGCGGAGGTCGTCGTCGGCACGTGTCCCGACCTGGGCACGATCGAGCCGGTGCAGCAGCCGCTGCGGTGGCTGGCCCGCCGGGCCTCCCGGCAGCTGGCCGCGGCCCAGACGATCGGGGTGGTGGAGCAGGGGGGCCGTACGGTCTCGCTGGGCGACCTGCTGGGCCCCGAGTTCGAGGCGAACCCTCGTGAACTGTTCGGCCCCGACAACTACCACCCCTCGGCGGAGGGATACGCCACGGCGGCGATGGCGGTCCTGCCGACGGTGTGCGCCGCGCTCGGCCTGTGGCCGGCGGAGGAGGAGCGCCCGGACGCGTCCCGCCGCGAGGGCTTCCTGCCGGTGGCCCGGGCCGCGGCGGAGGCCGCGGACGAGGCGGGCACGGAGGTCACGGCCGCGATGCCGACGGGCCCGCGGGGGCCGTGGGCCCTGCTCAAGCGCCGCCGTCGCCGCCGCCTGCCGACCCCGGAGGCGGCCCCGACCACGGCCCCGGAACCATCCGTATAACGCCGGGGGCGATTCCTCGCCCCCGCCGCCCCTACCCGTCCCACCTCCAGGGGCTCCGCCCCTTCAACCCCGTCAGGCGCTCCGCCCCTGGGACCCCGGCGGGGACCGCGTCCCCCGCACCCCGCGCGGGGCTCCGCCCCCGCACCCCGGCGGGGACTCCGCCCCTTGCACCCCTCGCGGGGTCCCCCAACTGGGGCCGCGCCCCGGAAGGGGCGCGGGGAACTGCGCGACCAGCCACACACAGCCCGCAGCCCCCCACCCACGCCACCCCTCCCGACTCGCGAGCGGCGCCGCCCCGCGACGTTCCGCCCGTCCGGCGGTCGGCGGCCGGTGGACCTGGCCGCAGGCGGGAGCGGGGCCCCGGGGCGCAGCCCCAGCGAACGGCGCACCCACCCCACCGGCACCGTTTCCGGCCGAACCGCCGGAGGCCCAAGCAAGCGCTTAGAAAATTGCGGCCCGAGTCACACGCCCATGCCCGTGACCTCCACCGTACGTACGGGTAACTTCCCTCACAGCCCTGCTCACCCTCGCGCAATGGAGCCGTGATGCCCGAAGCCGTCATCGTCTCGACCGCCCGTTCCCCGATCGGCCGTGCCTTCAAGGGCTCCCTGAAGGACCTCCGCCCGGACGACCTCACCGCCACGATCATCCAGGCCGCCCTCGACAAGGTCCCCGCCCTGGACCCGAAGGACATCGACGACCTGATGCTCGGCTGCGGCCTCCCCGGCGGCGAGCAGGGCCACAACCTCGGCCGTATCGTCGCCGTACAGATGGGGATGGATCACCTCCCCGGCTGCACCGTCACCCGGTACTGTTCCTCCTCCCTCCAGACCTCCCGCATGGCCCTGCACGCCATCAAGGCCGGCGAGGGCGACGTCTTCATCTCCGCGGGCGTCGAGACGGTCAGCCGCAGCGTCAAGGGCACCTCCGACGGCCTCCCCGACACCCGCAACCCGCTCTTCGCCGAGGCCGAGGCCCGTACCGCCGCCGTCGCCGAGTCCGAGGGCGCCGACTGGCACGACCCGCGCGAGGACGGCCTGCTCCCCGACCCGTACATCGCGATGGGCCAGACCGCCGAGAACCTCGCCCGGCTGAAGGGCGTCACCCGCGAGGAGATGGACGAGTTCGGCGTCCGCTCGCAGAACCTCGCCGAGCAGGCCATCGCCAAGGGCTTCTGGGAGCGCGAGATCACCCCGGTGACCCTCCCGGACGGCACGGTCGTCAGCAAGGACGACGGGCCGCGGCCCGGGGTGACCCTGGAGGCCGTCTCCGGCCTCAAGCCCGTCTTCCGGCCCGACGGCCGTGTCACCGCCGGCAACTGCTGCCCCCTCAACGACGGCGCCGCCGCCCTGGTCATCATGAGCGACACCAAGGCCCGGGAGCTGGGGCTCACACCGCTCGCCCGGATCGTGTCCACCGGCGTCTCCGGGCTGTCGCCGGAGATCATGGGCTACGGTCCCGTCGAGGCCAGCAAGCAGGCCCTGCAGCGCGCCGGCCTCACCATCGACGACATCGACCTCGTCGAGATCAACGAGGCCTTCGCCGCCCAGGTGATCCCGTCCTACCGCGACCTGAACATCCCGCTGGAGAAGCTGAACGTCAACGGCGGCGCCATCGCCGTCGGCCACCCCTTCGGCATGACCGGCGCCCGCATCACCACCACCCTGATCAACTCTCTCCAGTGGCACGACAAGCAGTTCGGCCTGGAGACGATGTGCGTCGGCGGCGGCCAGGGCATGGCCATGGTCATCGAGCGCCTCAGCTGACCTCCGCCCGCGCCACCCGCGCGACGGCCCGGAGCTCCGCCGCTCCCAGGATCCGGCAGAGCTTCGGGCCGATTTGTAACCCAATCTCCCCCAGGATGTGACCTATCTCCCTCTGAACGGGATTCCCGCAGGTCACAGCGGTTCCTCTGGTAAACATTGAGGGCAACCTCATGTCCGTTTCGTGACGTTACGCACTGACAGCTGGTTAGTCCACCCTTCAAGCTGATGTAGGAAGTCGGGGGCCGACCTTGAACCAGGAGTACGTCAGTGAGCGCCATGCCGATAGCTCTGCTGCTCACCACCGCCGCGACCGCGGGCGTGGGCGTCGCCGTCCTGTGCAGCGTGCGGGCGCTGCACCGGCAGGTCGCGGCCCTGCACGCCGAACTCGCCGAGAGCCGCGCCGTGCAGGCACGCGGGCTGGTGCCCGCCGCCCGCACCGCCGCCGACGCGGAGGAGATACGCGCCGCCGTGGCCGAGGCGCTCGCGGAGGAGCGGGAGCGCGAGCTGGCCGAGGCGCGCGCCTTCTGGGCCGCCCAGGAGGCCCGGGACATCGCCGACGCCCCGACCCTGTTCGGCCTGCCCGAGAGCGAGCTGTTCCTGCCCCGTCCCGCGGACTTCGCGGGCCTGGCGCACGACAGCCTGGAACCGGTGACCGAGGCCGGCGCCGACGAGACCGAGTTCCCCGGGGACTCCCCCGAACTGGCCGCCGCCCGCCGCCGCCATCCCTCGCACCCCGACTTCGTCCCGACCCCCTCCCCCGTCACGGGCGACCACGAGCGCACGGTCGCGTGCCTGGAGAAGCTGGCCGACGCCGGCATCGAACTCGCCGACGTCCGCCCGGGCCCGCTGGGCACCCTGGACGTGTACGTCTTCGCGGACGGTACGACGCTGTGCATGACCCCGGGCCACCGCGAGACCGCGGAGCGCCTGGCCGCGGCCCTGACCGCCGGCCACACCCCGGTCCTGCTCGGCGGCTCGGGCGTCTCGGGCGCCTACGCCCTCACGTTCGCGTGCGGCGAGGAGACCGTCTACGTCCTCGCGGACCGCGTCATCGCGTCCCTGTAGTCACGCCACCACGACATCACGCCGTCACGCCGTGACAGCACGGGGCCGCGCCGGGGAGCGGGAATCGGCCGTCCCACCCCGGCGCGTTCCAGCGCCTCCTCGATCCCGGCGCGTGGTGGCGCCTCCTCACACCCCGGCGCGTTTCTGCGCCTCCTCCACCAGCGCCACGGCCTCGGCGAGTTCCTTCTTGTCCCGCAGGACGATGGCCAGATCGTGCCCGGCGACCGTGATCTGGTCGGCGGCCGCGAACATGCCCGCGTCCGGCATCTCCCGCGGCTCGGCCGAAGGGTCCTCCAGAAGCTGGGCGCGACGCGCCAACTCCCTGGCGAGGGCGAGCGCCTTGGCCGCCGCGCCCCGTTGCAGCCGGCTCTGCGGAGCGGCCCGCAACCGGTCGGCGAAGTGATCCACGGCCCGGGTCAAAGGCGTCGTATCAAGCACGCGGCGAGCGTACGCGTCGCGGCAGCACTGTTGCCAACAGGCGAACGCTCAGGCACGGTGACCTGAAGGACCGGCTTCATCGAGTGCGTCCGGAGGCGCCGATGTCCCAAGTCTTCTCCGAGGAGACCCATCGCAACCTGCTCGCCCGCATCCCCCACTGCACCGGTCGTGAAGTGTCCGACTGGCTGCGAACCGTCGACGAAGGCCCCTCTCTCTGCTTCGAGGAGAAGGTCAGCTGGCTCCGGCACGAGCACAATCTCGCGTACGGCCACGCCAAAGCGATCATCCACGAGTACGACCTGAGGAGGGCCGCGCGCAAACTCATGTGAGCCGCGCACACTGAAGAGGCCCGTGAACCACGGTTCACGGGCCCTTCAAAACGCCGGGAGCGCCGGGAGCGCCGACGACGACTAGTCGTTGCTACTGAAGATCGCGACGAGCCGCAGCATCTCCACGTAGATCCACACGAGGGTCATGGTCAGGCCGAACGCCGCCAGCCAGGCCTCCTCGCGCGGCGCCCCGTACGCGATCCCGTCCTCGATCTGCTTGAAGTCGAGCGTCAGGAAGAACGCGCCGAGCAGGATCGCGATGACACCGACCAGCACGCCCAGCGGGCCCATGCTGCGCAGCCCGCCGTCCGGCGCGACGCCGAACGCGACCAGCAGCAGGTTGACCGCCATGGTCAGGACGAAGGCGATGGCGATGGCCATGCCGATCCGGGCGTACCGCGCGGTGACGCGGATCCAGCCCGCCTTGTAGACGAGCAGGGTCGCGCCCGAGACCGCCATCGTGCCGAGCACGGCCTGGAACGGTGCGCCGTGCCACTGCGCGTTGTACATCTCGCTGATGACACCGAGGAAGACGCCCTCGAAGGCGGCGTACCCCAGGATCAGCGCGGGCGACGGCGTGCGCTTGAAGGACTGCACCATCGCCAGGACGAACGCGACCAGCGCGGAACCGAACGCGAGGCCGAAGCTGGTGGACGAGACCGGCAGCAGCGCCCAGGCGAGAATCGCGCCGACGGCGACCGTGCCGAGCGTCATCCCCGAGCGCATGACGACGTCGTCCATCGTCATCCGGCCGGGGGCGGCCGGGGCCTGCGGCGGGGCGCCGTACTGCGTCTGCTGTCCGTACGGGTTCTGCGCGTAGGGGTTCTGCGCGTAGGGGTTGCCGCCCGCGTAAGGGTTCTGCGCGTACGGGTTGCCCTGCGTGCCGACGGGGGCTCCCCCGGCCTGCGGCGCGGTGTTGAAGCCCGCGTAGCCGTTGTCGCGGCTGAACCCCCGTCGCGAGAAGACCGGGTTGCTGCTCCTCATTTCACTCCTCCATGACCACCCTGCGTGGCCTTGGCTCAAGAGTAATAGACAGGCAAAGAATTGGCCGTACTGCTTGAGGAGGATCTTCCCCTCCTCATCGCACGCAACACGCTACGCGCTGGTGTGATTCCCGGCGAGGATCCGTCCCACCCATGACGAAGCCGGTACAGAGTCGAGACCGGCCACTGATCATCCGGGCGAGCGACCAAGGCCTTCTTCGCCTGGACGGGTGACGCCACTCGCCCGGACGGGTGACGCCACCCACGTCACCCATGACGTCCACCCGCAGACGTCACCTCAAAGACCCACCCGCAGGCGTCATCCCCGGACGTCACCCCAGCGGGAAGCCCGTGTACCCGTCGGCGAGGTCGGTCTCGGCGGCGCGCGAAGTGGTGAGCCGTTCCAGCCGGGCCAGTTGGATGCGGTCCTCGAACGGCGTGGCGTCCGGGGCGCGGTGCAGCAGCGTGGTCATCTCGTACGAGAACCGCTCGGCCTGCCAGACACGGCGCAGACAGGTCTCGGAGTAGGCGTCGAGCAGTTCGCCGGAGCCCGTCTCCTGCTGGTGCGTCAGCGCCCGCGCGAAGGTGACGACGTCGCCGACGGCGAGATTGAGCCCCTTGGCGCCGGTGGGCGGCACGATGTGGGCGGCGTCCCCGGCGAGGAAGAGCCGGCCGTGGCGCATCGGCTCGTGGACGTAACTGCGCATCGGTGTGACCGACTTGGAGGTGATGGGACCCCGGGCGAGTGTCCAGCCGTCGGCGGTCTCGAAGCGGCGCTCCAGCTCGTCCCAGATCTCCTCGTCGGCCCACTCCTCGGCGTCCGTGCCCTCCGGCACCTGGAGGTAGAGCCTGGAGACGAAGGATTCGATGGGGAGCGAAGCGACTTCCTTGGAAGGGTGGTGGCGGGTGGCGGGCGGGCGCATGCTCAGCAGGGCGAAGCCGCGGTCGTGGCGGGCGTAGACGAGTTCGTCGTGCGAGGGTGCGACATCGGCGAGGATGCCGAGCCAGCCGAATGGGTACGTACGTTCGAAGACACGGGACAGTCCGGCGGGAACCGCCTTACGGGACACGCCCCAGAAGCCGTCACACCCGACGACGTACTCGCACTCCAGGACGTCCTCGCTCCCCTCCTGCCGGAAGCGCACCCGCGGGCTGTCGCCGTCGGCGCCCTCGACGGCCAGCGCCTCGGCCTCGAACAGCAGCGGGCCGCCCTCCTTGAGCTGGAGCGCGATGAGGTCCTTGCAGACCTCGGTCTGCGCGTACACCATCACGGAGCGGCCGCCGGTGAGCACGGGGAAGTCGACGCGGTGGCGGCGGCGCGCGAAACGCAGCTCGATCCCGTCGTGCCGCAGCCCCTCACGGTCCATCCGCTCGCCCGCCCCGGCGGCCCGCAGCACGTCGACGGATCCCTGCTCCAGGATCCCCGCCCGCTGGCGCCGCTCGACATAGGCCCGGTCGCGGGCCTCCAGCACGACGGAGTCGACGCCGGCGTTGTGCAGCAGCCGCGCGAGCAGCAGCCCGGCGGGCCCCGCTCCGATGATGCCGACGGTGGTACGCATCCCGACGCCCCTTCGCGCTCGTACGATCCCCGGCCGCCGCCGAGTCCGGTCTCAGTCCTGCCGTGCGGTTGTCCGAGTTGTTCGCAGAGTGAAGGCTATTTCACCAACTCGGAGAGAGAGTCTCCGGCCGCACGGCCCTCCTGTCAACGACTGCTCCTTGTCTTCCTTCCCTTGTCCGCGGCATAGCGGCGTGCGCGTCGACCACGCCCGCCGCTACAGCAGGGAGCACACGGCGGCGGTCGCGCGCCGGCGCAGCGCGCTGCCCCACACCCGGGCTCAAGCCGTTCGGCTCATCAGCGGTGGTGGGCCGCGCCGACCGTGCCCAAGGTGGAGCTGGCGGGGCGTGAGCAGGGAGCGACGGCCGGGAGGACGCGCGTGGTACTCGATGAGGTGCAGCTGCTCAAGGCTGGAGAGCAGCGGCTCGAGGACATCTTCCGTACGAGTCCGCCCGGCGAGATCCCGAGGGGTCCGCTGGAGGGCACGGCGATTCTGCCCTGGGCCGGATCGGCGGGAGCCCGGTTCCTCGCCGTGTTCGTGAGCCTCGGCCTGTGGCGGGGCAAGGTTTTCAGTCCGGACGGCCATCTGAGCAACCGGTTCACGCCGCTGGACGTGCTCGCCTTCATCGCGAAGGTCTCAGTGGGGCGGAGCCGGCTGGACGGCAAGGACTGCATCGTCGTCGACTACTCGCGGACGTCCCTGCTGGCCATGGGCCTACGCGATGAGGTGCGCCAGGTGGCCCCGAACCTGTACCTGAGCCTCGTCTGGCTGTTCGGCCACAAGGTCGGCTGGTTCTCGCTGCGGTTGCCGGGAGCGGAGACCACGAAGCCCGCGACCCACCTTGACGAAACGTACCTCTGACGCCACGCCCCTGAGTGCCAACCGCCCGCACAGCCGACGCCCGGCCCCGCGACGGCCCTCATCCCGCCTGGTGCGGTCCAGCACAAGCCGTTCGGCCCCCACCACTCGCCGTCGATCCGCTCGCCGACCGAAGGGCGACCAGCGGGTTACTGATCAGGGAAGTGCCCGGAGCCGGACTCGAACCCTTACGGGTGCAGCCCCTGACCTGCGACGATTCCCTGACCTGCATTTTCCGTCCCGCCTCGGCCCGCCTCATCCCGTCTCGACCCGTCACATCGCGCCCCAGACGGTGATGCGTGCTCCCGTGGGAGCGCAGTGCGGGAGCAGCGGCAACGGGGGATGCGTGCTCCCGTGGGAGCTGTACGGGAGCACCGGCAGATGCTCTGGCGTCTCGACGCCGGTTCCGCTTCGACTTTTCATGCGGCGGCCTCGTGCCGTTTCATCCGGTCGTCGGCGACTCTGCGGGTTCGGTCGCGTGGGTCGCTGCTGTGTCCGGCGCGGGAGCGTCGAGGGCGTCGTGCAGGTCGTGGGCAGCGCAGGGTCAGGCGGGTGGGTTGTCGGGGGTGTAGCTGACGGTGTAGGTCGTGGTGTACTCCTCCACTGGTACGCCCATCTGTGCGGCGTACTCGGCCCGGGCCTGCCGGTCGGCGTCAGTGAGCTCCGGGTGCACGCCGGGCGCCTGGGGTGCGCGCCAGAGTTGGACCAGGTGGCGCTCCCCACGGTCACCGATGCCTGGTTCGGAATTGTCTACGTGGCAGTACAGGCGCATGCGCACCCACTCCTCGTCATTGGCGGAGCGCGGGACCTCAAGGGGCGGTTCCTGGTCGGGCCAGGGGTCCCAGAAGTCGCTCTGCCGGATGACGGCGAGACATAGAACAGGGAAGTCGGCACGCAGGCTGATCTCTTCCGCTGCCTCCCAGCCTCCGCCGGCCTGCGGCGCTGGCGGTCCGTCGTGGACCTGAATGGTCATCTGCATGGGGCCTGTGTCGGTGGTGGGCAGCACCACAGCGTTGGTGTCGGTGGCTGGACCGCATCGCCAGCCGAAGGGCATTTCCTTCGGCCATTCGTAGTCGTCGTCGAATCCGATGAGGTAGCCATTCTCTCCGAGGTTGACGGTGAACGTCGCTTCACGGACCAGCATGGGGCAAGCCTCCTTCAGCGGAGAAGGGGTGTCCCCTGCCCCTATCAAGCGGGGCAGGGGACACCCCTGACTGGTGGCGAGTGTATCGACGCTCAGACGATCACGTAGAACGGGTCGCCGTCCATGACGTGCATCTTGTTGCGCCATGCGGTGATGGTGCCCCCCTGGGTGCGATTCTCCTGGACGTTGACCCAGGTGATCTCCCGCTGGTTCGCGGGCAGGTAGGTGCCGCCTTCATAGGTTGAGGCGAACGGGTATTCGTCGCAGGAGGTACGGCCGGCGCTCTGCATGTCCGGCGGGACAGGCACGGAGCAGACGGCCTTGCGGTTCTTGTCCTCCTGCGTCGGGTTGATCATCCAGTGCAGGGGTTGGCCGCCGTTGGGATCCCCGTAGTGGCCGCCGTTGGCGCGCAACTTGCGGATCCCGTCGTTGATGTAGGGGATCCCGACCATGCTCACTGCGGTGGGAGCTTCTGGAATGGCGCATCCGGACCGGCTGGCGCGGGCGCTGCCGTAGTAGTTGTCGCACCGGTAGACGGCTGAGTCGTAAGAGACACTGCCGGGGATAATGCCCGGTTTGGTGAAGGTGTACGTGTAGTGCGTCTTCGCCTTGGGGTTGACGGTCCCCTTGGGGATAGCGGCGGTCGTGTAGTCAATGCTGCCGTTGGCAGGTCCGCTGTCGAGGATGTGACCCTGCGAGAAGTGGACAGTGGCCTTGGTGCCGCCGCCGGAGGTAGCGGCGATGTTGACGTGGACGTCTTTGCCTTCGCGGGTGACTCGTGCCTTGGAGACGGTGAACGTCTCCGACCAGTTCGCGGAGTTCGCCAGCAGGGTCATTTGGTGCTTGACGTCGTAGTCGATGGTGCCCACGACGGTGGGCGCGCCGTTGACTTCCTTCATGACGTCGACGTGGACGGCGACCCATTCACACTCGCTGTACCGATTGACCATGATCTGGTTGATGGTGCAGGTGGCATCGGACGCTGAATCAGTGAGTCCGTGCACTTGGGGCTGGGCCGACTTGATGGTGACGCGCAGGTCTTCGGTGCCGGGCTGATCGGCCAGAGCGGTCGGCGTAGCCGCTCCGAAGAGTCCGAGTGCTACAGCCCCCGTTGTGAGTAGCGCTTTCAATTGCAACTTGTACCCCCTGTGTTGAAACGCAGTCGGCAGGGTGGCGGTCAACTCAACGCTGCCTCTGTCGCGTTGGGGGCATACAAGCACGCCCTTCACGCAGGATGCATCTCGATTTGATCAGTTTCGGTCAAGGTGAGCTGTAGTGTGAAAGTCGAGTAAGGGTCGTGACCAGCAGGCCCAGCCCCACGTCACGGAAGGCGCCCGCGACATCCAGGCCGCCGTGTTCGGCCTGGAACTGCCGGGCGGGGCACCGGCCTTGGACGTCGTGGGTGTCGCTCACTACTTCCTCCGTGCTGCGCGCTGTACGACGCGCCGGGTGGCCCGGTTCGGGCGGGGCTCGTCGGGGCTTGTGGTCGACCGGGGACGTGGTGGGCAGGTCGCGGTCAACGAACACGGGTGTCGCCGCTGGCGCGAGAGCGCGCCAAAAATATGCGCCGAAGCGCATACAGAAAGCCTTTACCGGCCGTATAACACAGTGAGCCCGGCGGCATCTGTCGCCGCCGGGCTCACCTGCGGTCCCTGCCCAACTTTGCGGAGTATGGACGCGACCGCTCCGCCGCACTCGCTAGAGCGCGGCAGCCTGACCGTCTGCCAGGGCCTTGTGGCCGAAACAGAGATGTCATTTAACCCTGAAGTGACCACCGTGACTAGATGAATGCGTGCAACTCCCGTTAGTCACCCGAACGAGGGACGCCGTTTCTGGCCACAGGCGGTCACATTCGGTCAGCGCTCCTACGTGCCTGACTCCAGAGTAAGGAAGGCCCGCAGCTCAGCGGCGTGCCCGGTCATGTCGACCTTCCAACTGACCGGCTCCTCGCTCGCAATGTCGTACCACGCACGTGCGGCGGCGGCCGAAAATGCACGGATGGCGGCGGGGTTGCCTTCGCGCCATGACCGCACTCTGCGTACGTAGTCCACGGCCTGCTTCGAGGTGTGGCCGGCCTCCAGCAGCCGCAGCGCCAGCATGTACGGGTCGATCCACCCGGCGCCGCGTGTGGCCCACGCCCAGTGGACGAGGTGCGCCCGGCCGTCGGCGATCAGGACGTTGTCCGGCGCCCAGTCCATGCGCAGCAGGGCGTTACCAGCGAACAGTCGCCTTTGCCCGTCGTCGGCGTACTGGCCCCACCGGTCCGGGACAGTCTGCAAGTCGGCAATGAGGGGCGCCTGGATGCCCTGCAGCTCCTCCATGGCGGCGAGCACCAGGCGCAGGTCCTCGGGCGCCTTGTAGTCGGCTTGGCGGCCCTGAATGGCCTCGTAGCCGAGCAGCGTCCACCCGCCTACTTCCACGTGCCAGACCAGACGCGGACACGACGCGGGCAGATACGGGTTGAGCCTCACCTCCAGCTGCTGGGCGTGGGCTTCGGGCTGGTCGAGCGGGGTGCCCTTGACCAGGTAGGTCCCTGACTGTGTGTGGAGGACGGCGGCGAGAGCAGAGAGGCCGTCGCTGCTCCTCGTCTGGGTCGACCGGATAGGCCCGGTCAAGTTGGCGACCGCCTGGCGGACGGTGTCCGGCAGCTGAGCGAAGTCGATACGAAGCATGGCACCCGGTGATTCCTCGGTGAGCGATGGGTCTGGCACGGCGCTGCCCCGGCTCGCTGGGCCGGGGCAGTAAAGCGGGAAAGAGGGTCAAGTCCCTGGTCTCCCTTTGGAATCGGGTGGGGGGTGGCTGCTCTAGATTCCTAGACACCGCCGACTTTCGCCACAAACCGGGCGTTCGCACCGGATTCCTGGAATCCGGCGTTCGCGTCGGGGTGCTACAGCAGCCGCGGCAGGAGCTGAGCGATGCTCCAGACGGCGAGCCCGACGAGGCCGGCCACGTAGATGACGGCGAACCGGGCCAGGCGCGGGTGCCGGCGGCGAAGAAGTCGCCAAGCCTCTCGGCCGTTCCGGCCGTCGACCTGGGCGCGAACACCCAGCCCGGTGAAGCTGACCGAGACCATGGAGACAGGCTGCTTCGGGACGTGATTCGGTCGTGGTTGCATGGCATTCCCTTCTGGTGGAGCTGTAGCGGACACGGGGAACTGACGGTCAGTGACCGCCTCGGGGTCCGGTTGGCGTTCGAGGAAGTGCTGCCGGATCCGGGCTTCGGCTACAGCAAGGCAGCGGGCGCAGAGGTAGATGGGGGCGTGCTGGCCGCACCACTGGGCAGGTCCGACCCAGATCACCGGGACGCCACTGCTGTCGCAGCGCCAGCACTCGCCCGATATCCATGCCTGCGTCACGGCTGTCCGTGGGCGATCCGTACGCCGAGCCAGATGGCGATCGCCAGGAGGACGAGCACGTAGATGATCTGCGCCGTCGGGGTAGCGAACCTCCGGGACTGATCCGAGTCGGCGGCAGGCTCGTCGCCCGGGGGCACATCAGCCCAGACCCGCTTACCCCAGGGCAGGCGCTCAGCTCCCCAGGCGTGCGAGAGCGCATCGACCAGCGCCAGGCCCCGGCCGCCGACGTCGTCGGCGGCCGCGGTGCACATCACCGGCAGCGTCCGGCTCTTGTCGATCACCGCTACCCGGACGCGTCCGCCGTCGAGGCGCTGCAGCTTCAACCGGAATTCCCCATGGCGGGCGTGCCGCACGGCGTTGGAGGCCAGCTCGGAGACGACCAGCTCGGCCGCGTCCACCGCCTCCGGTAGCTTCCAGTCGGTCAAGGTTTCGCGGACCAGATGACGACAGGTTGGCACCGATGCGGACACTCGCGGCAGGCTGGTCGACAGCACCGATTCATCACCGGGCGCCATCAGGAAGCGGCGACGCGGGCGGGGACCTCGTCTCAACGTGTCAGTCACCGGACGCCCCCCGGTCGGAAGCGCCCTGCTGCCGAAGGTAGACGGCGGTGAGCGTACGGCAGCACAGAGCGAGGTCTTCGGCCTGCAAGGCGGCCTCCCGGTCGCCGGGCGGCAGTTCGGCCGCGAGGTTCTTCCTTATGCGGCCGATGAGCCACTTCGTGGTCTCCTGGCCGGCCGAGTCCTCTTCCGTCTCGGTGCCCGCCTCGACCTCGCGGACCAGGTCCTCGACGTACACCTGCAGCTCCGCGACGGCCGGCTCCAGCTTCGCCCTAGGCGGCACCAAGCCGGGCATCCCCCGGGTCAGGTCCAGGATCTCTTCTTGCGCCTTGCGCATACCGTCGAGGTCGACGGCCGTCTTCCTGGGCGGCTCGTGGTCCGGGTTCGGGAACTCGCGCGCCACCGCGAACCGGCCGTGCAGGACGAGCTGGGAGACCGCCGCGCCACTGCCAAGATTTCCGGGCTGGGAGATGGGCACCGCCCAGTACGAGCTGGTGCGGCCCGGATACCCGATGAGGTCGGGTCGGGGCACGCCCAGTTCGTACCCCTTGCCCAGGCACTCCGTCCCGGGAACTCTCCAGTCCTTGACCGTGCTCGGGTCGCACAGGACGTAGAGCCGACGCCCGTGGGTGCAGCGGATGACCGGCGCCCCGAGCAGGGCGTCGGCGAGGTAGGCGTCCAGTTCGTTGGGCAGCGTGAACTCCCCTGCCGCGGCCTCCACTACGTCCAGCGGCACGCGGATCGCGGTGAACAGGCTCCCGCACTGCAGGACGGTCATGCCGTCCGACTCCCATTCGCGGCGGGCTGTCTCAGCGTCCTGGAGAGCGGCCGACGACAGCCACTCCGCGACCGCCTCGCTCGGCGGGTCGAGCAGCCGGTACGTCACTGCGCCACCTCCGCCGGGGCGTTGACGTAGTTGAAGCACTGCCGCAGGACCTCGCCGACGTCCTCGCCGTGCATCAGCTTGCGGGGGTCGCCGGTGGCCTCGATCCATGGCGGCGTGTCCCACCGCACGCCGTTGCTCGGCGGCAGCGCCACCCAGCCGTCCTCACCGGACCGCAACTCGACGTCGGCGTGGACGAGGCAGTACCGGCCCGTGGCAGGGAGGACCAGGAGCACGGTCGTGTCGCCCTGCATGAGGCAGGGGACGCCGGTTCGGCCGTCCAGCAGGACCATGGCGTGCAGGCCGATGGCGCGCGGCAGGACCACGGCGTCGAAGTGGGTGGTGGCGGCGATGAGCGACGCTCCCGGCGACGTCTCCAGGGCGCCGGCCAGAGAATCCATCTGCAGCAGCGGCGACGGGCTCACTGAGGGGTGCGCGCCGGGATTCCCGCAGTCGTTCTTGCCGCACGTACAGCCCTGCCGGGGCCTGAAACGGTGCCCGAGTCGTAACGGCCACTCCAGCGCGAGGTACGCGCGTCCGGCAGCGCTCGGGTCACGGGTGTTGATCGGCTCCATCGCCGATACCCCCTGGTGATCACTCAAATGCGGTCAGTGACCCATCCAGCGTTGCGTGCACGCACGGCGACGCCCCCTAGTTTTTCTAGGGGGCGCTTATGCAGGGGGAGTTCACGCCGGTCAGCTGACGAGTTCCATGTTCCGGATCAGCCCCGACAGGGCGGACGCCTGCGACGGCACGCCGACCCGCGCCAGGTCGCCGACGAGCGCACGAGACATCGGGTCGGCGTACACGTAGTACGGGGCTGCGGCGGCGGCCTCGCGCAGCTTCACCACGGCTGAGGCGTGACGGCCCATCCGATGCATCGCGCGCGCCTTGTCGATCGCGAAGTGCGTCCGACGCTCCTTGGACGGCACCTCGTTGATGTCGGCGCCAGGCACCTTCTTCAAGCCGGTGTCGGGCTGGTCGACCTCCACACCGGCCTCGGCCGCGTGCACCGCCACGGTGCCTCGCCCGAACACGGTCTGCTGCTCGACGTCGTACCAGGACGGCCCGAGCCGGTTGGCGTCCTCGAGCGCGGCGTCGATCCGCGCCCAGGCGTCGGCCTTCCGGTTGCCGCGCGCGTTGGCGATGGCCGCCCGAAGGTGCAACGCTCCGCGCAGCGACACCGCCTTGTCGTCGGCCTGGGCACCGGTCGCGTACGGCTCCAGGTCGCGCAGCGCGGCGTCCGCCACGGCCACGGTCTCGTTCAGGCTCGCCTGGTGCAGCAGAGCGCCGCACCGGTCCCAGGCCACCGCACCCTTGACGATCGGGTCGTCCAGCTGCGTCGCCGCGCCGGCTGCGACTTCGGCCGCCACCCATGCCAGGTCTGGGTATCCCAGCTGGTTCAGGCACATCCGGGCGGTGCGGGCGGCATCGGCCAGGAGCCGCAGCGCCTCTTCCCGGTCGGAGCCTTCTGCGACGAGCAGTGCCGTGTTCAGGTCCTCGACCATCACGGGCAGTATCCGCGCGACCTTCGGCAGGTCGGCTGCCTGCCGCGCGGTGTTGGCCTGCACCGACCGCTCGCGAAGGGTGGTCAGGTCGACCGGCGCGCCCTGCGGGGCGAGACCCGGATGGCCGGACAGGATCAGGCCCGCCCGGCGCATACCGGTGCGCAGGGCGGGGACGTGGGCGTGCGCGAGGGAACCGCCAGCGCTCTGCAGCCGGTAGGGCTGGCCGAGGAGCCAGACAACATCGACGTCGCACTGGTCGGCGATCGCGCTGATGACGGAGTATCGGTCGAGCGGCTGACGGCCCGACTCAACGTTTTGCACCCATGCTTCCGTGCGGCCCAGGAAGTCAGCCAGCTGAACCTGGGTCATACCCGCCGCATTGCGGGCGATCCGGACGCGAGTGCCGATGTGCTCGTCGCTACTTAGGGGCATACTGGTGCTCCGTTCTGACCTAGACACTCAGAACGCTACTCCGAACGGCGCCCCTGCCGCTGCCCCGAGCGCGGTAGGGGCGCTGTTCTATCAGCCCACGGGTGCCTGGACGTTGACGCCCTGCTGGCGGACGTTCGGCCCCCACTTCGCGGCGACGACGGCGAAGCAGTCACGGCAGAGAGGGTTCGCGCCCGAGCCGTACCGCTTGCACTTTTCGGAGCACCGGGCGCACAGGCCCTCTTCCCCTCCACCGCACACGGGCGACGGGTAGTTCCCCAGCTCAATGCCGGTGGGCGCGCTCATGTCGGTGTCCGTTCTCTCGCTCCGCAGCTCTCGAACAGAATAGAACGGGCTGTGCAGGTTCGATGTCAGTGCCGCACCGTACTGTGGAGGTATGCCCCGCCCTGACCGGCCTCACGGCCAGGTGACGCCTGCGGTAAAGCAGGTGAACGACCGTATCCGCAGCCTTATGGACGAGCCCGCCAGCGAGCAGCGCGCCGAGACCTACCGGTCTCTGTTGGAGCTGTGGGCGGAGGTGTCGAGAGACGACATGATCAAGGCCGCCTGATCCCAAACGCGAGCGTGCCCCACCCGAAGTCGGGTGGGACACGGACTCACCGAGTAGGGCAGCACCTACATTGGACGCTCCGAGCCTAGCGGCGCCCTCCGACATCGGCCCCGACCAGCGAGGACGCCATCTTGAGCGCGGGCAGCCGCGGCGGCCGCGTGTTCCACACCCGCGCGAACTCGGCGAAGGCGAATGCCGCTGGCATGCGCGCGGCTGTCTCGGCACAATCCCGGCAGGAGATCGGCCCGTCGTCGCGTCCGCGCGTGCACACCCGCTGGCCGTCGTGGAGCGAATGCCGGTTCCACGGGTGCCGACACACCGGGCACGGCTCGGCGTACGCGACGCGGCGGATCTGGCTCGCCGCACGCTCCGGGTTCGGGTACGGGCGGCGGTTGGCTCTCGTGTACGGCCTCACGGTGTCCTCCAGTCTGTCCGCGCGGGCGGCTCCTGGCCCGCGTGCGCCTCGGCGAAGTGACGGCGGATCGCCTCCTCGATCCGCCGCTTCCGCTCGTCCTCGCGCGCCGTCGCGTGCTCGCTCAAGATGCGAGAGCACTCGGCGCCGTCGGCAGTCACCGGAATCGGCGGCAGCTCGAACGGCTCGGCGGCCGGCCACTCCTCGTGGGACCAACCGCAGTTCAGCGCACACGGGAACCGCAGCAGTCCGGCCCTGGGGTGGTGCAGCGGATACGGGGAGACGAACGGCGGGATGATGGTCGGCTCCGGCGGCGGCGCCTCTGCGGCTGCGCGCCGGGCCGCCTCAAGCTCGGCGAGCTGTTCGGCGAGACTCGGCTTCGGCAGGGAGGCAAGCAGGGCGTCGAGGTCCTGCAGATCGGACACGATGCTCCTCGATGGAAGCGGCCCCGCTGACGGGGGTCTGCAGCGGGGCCTAAATGGCAGTGTGGCAGCAGCTCTCAGGGGGTGGGCAGGATTCCGACGTTTCGCATCGACCCGAGGACCGGGCCGATGCCCTGGGTCAGCTCCTGCATGCGGCGCACGACCTCCGTCATGACCTCCGCGTCGGGAGCGCCGAGCCGCGCGGTCGCGAGCTGCACCAGGTCCTCGTTCGGGAGCTGCCGCAGCCAGGCCGCGCGCCGCTGCTCGGGCGGCACCTGGTTGAGTTCGAGCAGCCGCGCCGCCGCGGCGACCACGGTCTCCTCCCCGGCCTTCGTCAGGTCGATCAGCCACGCGCCGTCAGCTCCGGACGACACGGCGGCCATGTCCTGCTGCGTCAGGTGAAGGGTCGTCATCAGGCACCTTCCGTTTCGAGCGGCGGCAAAGGATGCCACAAACGGGAACGCCCGCCCCCGGAGCTAGGGGGGGCGTTCGATCAGTGGCCGGGCGGATGGCCCGGCGGCGGAGACGACTGGCCGTCCGGCGGCACCTCGGCCGGGTCGGCGCAGTCCGGATCGGGGTCCGGGCACAGGCGGGCCAGCCGCTGGTTCGCCAGGTCTACCGCGTCCCGGAGGCTGCCGCCGCTGTTCGGGTACAGCTCGTGCTCGACGCGGCTGAGCCGGTTTTCGATGCCGGCGACACGTTCCATGACGCCGGGCCGGGACGGAACGCCGGGACGCCCCTCTTCGCCGTACCAGTCGTCGAAGAACTGGGTGGCCCGGCCCCCGAGGTGAGTGGAAGCCCGGACGATCCTCCACGCGACGGTGCCCACTCCTCCGAGGACGGAGATCGCCCCTCCCCAGACGAGTGCGGCGTCGAGGGCGGGGATGCCGGTTGCTTCCATCGTCCTGCTAGACCTTCCTGGAGAGGCTGGCGGAGTTCGGGTCACCGAAGGCGCGGGCGACCATGCCCTTCACGAGGGCCATGGCCGCGCCGATCCCGGCGCCGCCGG
This sequence comes from Streptomyces sp. NPDC051104, assembly GCF_040682835.1. NCBI lineage: Bacteria > Bacillati > Actinomycetota > Actinomycetes > Kitasatosporales > Streptomycetaceae > Streptomyces > Streptomyces sp. NPDC051104. Next base: position 90,459 of record NZ_JBFBBS010000024.1, read on the forward strand.
CGGCGTACCACATGCTCGCGTCGGTGGCCTCGGCCGGGACGAAGGCGGCGACGAAGCCGTAGGCAGCGGACGTGACGACCCGCTCGAACAGGTCCTTGGCGTACGTCTCGGCGGTGCGCAGGATCTGGCCGCCGTCAGGCAGTTGGAAGCTGTTGGACATGGTCCGGTCGCCTTTCAGGAGTGGAGGAGCTGCCAGGTCAGCGGGCCTGGGTAGCCGTCGGGGTCGCCCCGCAGTTCGGCCTTGGACCGCTGGAAGTCGGCCACGTTCAGGCGGGTGTACTCGGTGAACACCGCCCCGCGCTGGTAGCCGTTGCCGTCGTTGTGCCGCGTCCAGCCCTTTCGGATCAGGCAGTCGTCCAACTCCAGCACGGCCGGGTTCGCCTTGCCGAGTACGAACGCGGACGCGCCCGGGAACGGCGGGATCACCGGGTCGTGCTTCTCGGGGACGTGGAGCTTCTGCCCCGGGTAGATCGTGTACGGCGGCCAGATCCCGTTGACCTGGGCGAGGTCGCGCCAGTCGACGTTCAGGCGGCTGGCGATCGCCGACAGGGTGTCGTGCTCGCGCACCGTGTAGACGTCATCCGGGTCCGGGTCGCTGGGGCTCGAGGGCCGCGGTGCCCCGTGCTGCACCCACGCGTACAGTGCATCGCCAGGGCAGTCGGTCGGGTAGCCGTCGCGGTGGCCGCCGATCCAGTCGCCGGCATCGCCGCTGCGCCGCAGCCACTCGATCGCGTCCCGAAGCCCGTTCAGCATCGCGTCGGTCGGCTTTGTCAGGCCGTCGCCGAGCAGGGCGCACACGGCGTAGTCACGCCGGTTGAGCTCCTGGTTGCCGTTCGCGCCGCACCTCTTGTGCAGGCCGCGCCCCTCGAACACCGCGCCGTGCTCGCACACGAGCGCCGTGTACGCGATGTCGACGTAGTTTTCCTTGGTGTTGGCCAGGTGTGAGGCGCGGATGGAACGCACGTAGTCGTCACACAGGGAGTGCGTGCGGCTGGTGTACGGCGTCCCCAAGTAGTGAATCTTCACGCCGTGTGCGGACGCCAGGTAGGCGGCCGGAGAGGAAGCTGGAGCGCCCCAGTCCTCGCGAGGAATGAACTTCACCGGTGCCTCCGGGCAAGCTCGCTCAAGATGAGCGCCCGGCCCAGAACCAGCGGCTACAGCAGGAGTCTAGCCCCCGGCGTCCGACAAGGCCGAGGCGTCGGCCGACAGGGCAGCTCCGAGGTAGCCGGACAGGCTCCGGGCTGTGGCCTCGGAGAGACCGGCCTTGAGGAGGTCGCTGAACGCCGCCAGTTGCTGGGCGGTCTCGTCCGCGCGCAGCTGCGCCAGGCGCGCGTCCTGGAGCGCCGTCATCTGTGTCAGGAGCGCCTGATACTCGACTTGAGTGACTAGCCTGCCGGGCCGGGAGAGAACGGGCGGCTTGTCGCCGGTCACGGTGATCTCGCCGAGTGCCCCGTCCTCGTAAACCGCCCAGTGCGTCGTGGGCTTCGGGGCGGGCTCGTCGTCGGCATCGCCTGGCAACGGAAGAGCAAGGGAATCGAGCACGGCGCGCCTCACAAGCTGATCAGGAGGGTTCGGAGAGTGAAGTAGATGGCGTAGTAGTAGGCGCCGCCACCACCGCGCCCAGCGCCCGCTCCGTAACCGACCGACATGGTGCCCGCGGCGGGGATCGTGCCCGGTGACAGGACCTTCGTGTGCTGGGTGTGGACGCTGCTCATAGTGGAGCTGCCGGTGTTACGGAGATACTGCATCTCGTCCCCGGCGAACCCCGTGGCCGCCGCCCCGCCCGCCGGCACGACGAGCCAGATGTCGACTTCCTGCTCAACGACGACCAGCGCCGGGCGGCAGGGGTCAGGGTTCGTGATCGTGACGTTGTAGTTGTCTACGGCGTCCACGGCCCCCGTCGGGACCGGAACGTTGTTGTAAGTCCGGTTCTCGAAGTAGTTGTTGAACGTGGCCATTCCACGCGGCTCCGACCGGAGCACTCCGTTGCTGTCACAGACGACGACACCGCCGCGGGTGGTCGCGTCACAGGGATACGGCCATGTCCCCGTGTTGGCCCGCAGAGGCGTGCTGGCGGCGCCGTTACCGGTCAGGCCGCATCCAGTGCTCACGGTGGCGGCGCCGGTCGGCACGAACAGGGACCCGTCGGGGCGGACGGTGAGGTTGTTCCCGGTCTGTCCGGACACCTTGGCGGTGATGACACCGGTTGCCGGGTCGTAGCCGATTCCGCTCCCGCCGGACAGGCACGGCCGTACGTCGTCGCAGCCGAGGGTTGCCGACACGACATAGGGGTTCGTGGAGTTGCCAGAGCCGCTGATCGTCACGTTGTCGCCGGCGGTCACCGAGCAGTTGCATTGTCCGCCGCTGCATCCGCATCTGGCCAAGGTGCCCACCTTCCAAGGGGGTTTCTCTTGGCCCGGCCCACAACCAGCGGCGCACGATCGAGTCTAGCCGCGCGCCCCGTCCGGACACTCGGTCGGACAGTGTCCGGACAGCACGACGACCCTGTGTCCGGACACTCCAGGAGCAGGGCTTCTTACATGCACGGACAGTGTCCGGGTCAGCCGTGCAGCTCGACGATTACGATGCCGTCGCCGCCGATGGTTCCGTTCGCGGTGCCGCCATCGCGGGCGAACCCGCCAGCAGCTCCGCCGCCGTACCCGCGTGCGCCGCCACCCGCTCCGGTCGCCGCCCTTTGGTAGCCGCCGTGTCCGAGGAACGACTCTCCACCCTCCCCCGCCAGGCCCTGGGTGCCGGACAGCCGGATGCAGCCGCCTCCCGCACCGCCCCCCATGGCGACCTGCCCGGCACCAGCGAGCGGGCCGGCGACCCCGGAGAAGCACTGCGCGAAGTTTCCGGAGTTCATGAGGGCCGGGCCTCCCGCACCACCGTTCGCGGTGACCAGGCCGCCGAAGGAGCTGCCGCCTCCCGCGGTGCCGTCCGAGGTGGGCCCACCCGGCGCCCCGCCCGCGCCGACAACGACGGTCTCCACGGTGCCCAGTTCGGAGACATCGTGAAGCGATTCGGAGTACCCTCCCGCAGCCGCACCTGGTTGGGCCACCAGTTCGCCCGCGGCGGCCTGGGCGCCCGCTGCTCCTCCGCCGGCCGCCTGGACGCGCACGCGCACGCGCGCCAGCCAGGGGTAATCCCCCTTGCGGAACGAGTAGGTACCGGGGCCTCTGAACAACACGATGTCCCGGAGGCCTTGATGCCCGGGGATCAGAGTCAGCCGCCCGTCCTCCCCGATCTGGAAGTAGTCGCTGTCCACGCAAACTGAAGCCACCGGCTTCACCTCTCAGCGAAGGGAGCCCGGCCCAAAACCAGCGACTACCAGCCATGTTAGGTGTTGCGTCGACTGCGCGGCTTCCGCGGTGACTTGACCCGGAACTGCTTCACGTAACGATCACACCCATCCCGCGCCAGACACCCAACGCGCGCTTTGAACCGAAACGTAGACCACGACAACAGGGACTCCGGCTGTCTGGATTTACACCAAGCACACCTCAAGGGAACCTCAAATGATCTTCACGTTTGTGTAAGAACATGTTTTGATCTCTTCGCGCTTCCGGTGATCTTCACGGGAGCGCCTGTCATGCTCGCGTCTAAATGGGGGTTCCATGCGTACCAAGACCAACGCTGCGGTTATCGCTTGCGCCATCGCGGCCGGTTCCGTCCTGTTCAGTGCGCCTGCCGCCTCGGCCGCCGTCTCCTGCGATTCCTCCGGATACACCGCGTCCGGTCTGCCCATCGAGCGGTGCACCTCTCTGTCGAACGGGGTCCTGGTCCACAAGAAGGACGGCAACTCCCCGACCACCCTGTGGACTACCTACTCCAAGACGGGTGGATCCACCGTCAGCGTCCGCCTCGGCTACAGCATGTCCGGCTCCACCACTTACTCCTCCTACTTCAACATCAGCTCTGGCCAGACTGTGCAGAAGTCCTGGAGCAAGTCCGGGAGCTACATGTGCTACGACAGCATCGGCGTCCTGAACTACAGCGGCGGCACCTACCAGACGCCGACCGCGCACTGCTGAGACAATCAGCACGATGGGCTCCGTCCACCAGGGCGGGGCCCATGTTTGCTGCCATGCCCTGACACCGGCAAGGACCCCCCGTGTTTACCGCGATCTTCCAGAACCACTACGGCTACCTGGCCGCATGCACGCTGACCGCCCTCGTTCTGGGCGGCGCGGCGTGGTTGCTCGCCCGCCGCCTCGGCAATCCCTACGGCGTGTGGTGGGGCGGGCTCTTCTTCACGCTCGCCGGCATACTTGGCGTCACTTTCATGGGCAGCGGTCCGGCCAGCCGCCAGTGCGTCATCAACCACAATCTGGCCGAGCCCTTCCACAGCACGCAAGGTTTGTGGAATATCGCCATGACGGTGCCGCTTGGTCTCTTCGCCCTTCTGGCGCTGCGCCGACTGCTACTCGTCCTCGTCGGCGTGATCGCACTGCCCTTGGCCATCGAGTTCACCCAGGCAACGGTGAGCGGCCTCGGGCGTGTATGTGACAGCGCGGACGCAGAGATGAACATCCTCGGCGGCCTTGTCGGACTCGCTGCCGCCGCAGGGGCACTCGCCAGGCGCAAGGAGCTCGACTGGAAGGCTGGCGCCAAGGCATCGCTCATTACCTCTGCCGTGCTGCTGATCTTGGGCTCCGGCGTGGCGCGTCCGATGCTGAGCTTTACGCATGTGGACGGAACCGGCCTGTCGGCCGCCGGCTCTCCGGAGCGCCATGCCGTCGAACAAGCGGTGAACGAGGCGTTCGGTGACCGCTACGAGCTGGGACGGGTCTACGAGCAGCCGTGTGTGGGAGCGCGGTGTACGAATGTCATCTTCACCCTGCTGAGCAGGGACAAGGGACAAGGGGAAGCGTTCAGCAACGGCAGCCTGTCGTGGCCGGACAAGAAGCATCTGAACGTGCTCTTGGAAGACAGCGACCGCCCCAGTGTTATGGGGTACCCCGTGGCAGGGGCCAAGGCGCCCTCCACGGAGCAGGAGGCGTACCGGATCGCACAGTCGTACATTGGCGAGCACTACCCATGGGCGAAGGGTGCGAACACCCACCGGACCTATCCGGTTGGAGAGAAGGCAGAACTGGGTTGGATGACCAGCTGGCGCTGGCTCCAGGGCAACGTGCTGATGCCCAAAATGCTGGACGTGCAGGTCGACAGAGCCGGACACATATCCCAGGTGGACGTGACCCTCGGTCCGACGCGCCTCAAGCTGGAGAAGGCCAAACTGGACGCCGGCGATGCGGAGCAAGCTGTGCGGCAAGGGTTGTTCGCGCAGTACAGGGCCAACGGGGGAAGGGATCTGGGCAAGGCCCAGATTGAATCGAAGTACCAGGTTAAGGCGTTCACACTGAAGGCCGTTGAGAGGCAAGGAACGTGGCGGTCTGAGTGGCTCGTGAACGTGTCAATGAGCAAGGGGAATGCGGGCTCCGGATCGCAGGAGCCAAGCGAGGCGGAGATGTGGCGGGTGGACTCGGTGAACGGGCAGGTTTATGACGGCACCGATGCACCCGTGAAGGGTTGACCTGTACTTCCCACCTCTTACTCGGACCGTGTCCTCCGACTCACCTCGAAGGACATGGTCTACCCCTGCCCTTCGAGCCACATCCCTGCGGCCCCGTTTCTCACAGGCCCGCCATCGCCATCACATGCACGCGAACGCCCGGCCCCGCGGGCTCGGCGACCCCTCGACCGCGCCTCGGCCGCGACCGCCACACCCGCACGACGGCGCACCAGGCGGTGACCTCCTCCAGGGCAACGAGGACCGTACGGTCGTCCTCGTCGGGGGCAGGGTCGACGGCGACCGCGGAGACGACCGGAGGAGCGCCGTACGCGGCCGGGAACCTCCACCGTGCCCGCCCGTCCTCGCCGGTGAGGAGCACGGCCGCCGCAGGCACGCCAGGGGCTGCCACGGCCGCAGGGGCGGGCGTCGCCTCGTACGGTGCTGTGTCCTCCTCGCGGGGGCCGCTGCTGACCCTGGTCCGGCCGGCGATGCGGGCCCGCTGGTCGAGGTTGCGCAGCACCCCGCCGAGCGGGTTGCCGACGATGCGCCGGGCCGGTGATCCACGCATGGCCATCTATGCCGTCTCCGCTCCGGTCGCCGCCACCTGTACCTGCACGCTCTCCGCGCCCGGCGTGTTCTCGTCTCCGCCGTTCTCCGTGACCTTCACGCCGGTAATCTTCAGCCGCTGGGACACCGTGCGGCACGTCGAAGCGCTGGTGATGTCCAGGCACCAACCCGGTACGAGGCTCGGAACGTCGATTGCCGCGAGCGGGCTGATGGTGACCTGCTGGGTGTCGATGAACACTGGCACCGTCGCTGACGCCCGGCGGCGCGCCTTCGCGGCCTCCGTCGCCGAGGTCGCATCGCTGATCTCGGACTGTTCGACGTACCGCTCGTGGAGGCCATAGTACGGATCGGTCCCGCCGTCCGTGCCGATGACGCCGCTCGACTCGCTGCCCGCGACGATCCACCGCGTCACGAGACTCTTGCCGTCCTCGCTGACCTCCAGGCCGTCAGGCATGTCGGCGTCCGACAGACGGCCAACGCTGACGAGGTGCGTCTCCGGGATCAGCAGGATCTTCGACCCGATCGCCGTGTAGTCGAGCCCGGCCTCCGCGAGCTGGCGGAGGTGGTCGCCGGTCTGGCCGATGTTGGCGCTGTAGGACCGCGACCCGTTGATGCCGGCTCGGCCGATGACCTCGACTGTGTGGCCGGGGTCGTCGGGGGCGTAGCCGTCTTCGATCAGCCAGGCCGCGATGTCCATGAGGTCGACGTTCGTGAACGTCTGGTCTTGGTGGGGGACGCGGTTGTCGAGCCAGACGAGGATGTCCTCAGCGGTCAGCTCGACCTGTCCCAGGGACCATGTGACGTCGGTGATCGGCCCGTCCCACACGTACTGGTCGTCGCGGAACAGCACCAGGCGGTTGCGCCACGAGCCGATCCGGCCGAGCCGGTTGCAGCAGTCACCGCCAGGCTGGATGACGGCCCGAGCCGAACTTGTGCCGTCCAGAACCCTGTTCCACTCGACTTCCACCAGCACGTCGGCCACGGCGACGGTAGCGCCGCTCCTGTCCAGAACCACGGCCGAGTGCGTTCCACATCCGGCGACCGCCATTACAGCCCCCGCCCCGAGACGCTGAGGGTGACCATCGAGTCAAGGGCCGGGGGACTTTCGATGTCCGTCGACAGGCAGACGCAAAAGGTCCCGCACTCCAGGGCCTTGTACGTCGGCGGCATGCCGTCCTGGCCGTAGACGTCCGGGGAACTCTCGCACACCCCACCGCACTCGACGATGGCCCGGCCCGTCTGCCCGTCCAGCGTCACCGCGCCACCGGCCGGGACAAAGGCCACATGCCAGAACGAGTGCAGGTCGCACCGCTGGAAGTCGGCGGTTTCATCGCATGTCAGGCCGTCGTCGCTGTGCTCGTAGACCTCGATCGTCAGGTTCCGCAGGTCGCTCGCTCCCGCGCGGACCGTGATGACCGGCGCGTCCGAGGACCAGGCGGGGCGGCTGGTCAGGTCCATCGTGTAGCAGGTGCGCTCGACGGCCAGCGGCAGGCAGAAGCACGTGTTGAGAGGCGCCCCGGGCAGCAGCGGCACGGCCGGCGTGCAACGAGGGTCCGAGCAGGCGGCCGTCGGGTCCGGACAGGCAGCGAAGCGGCAGCCGCCCGGGCACTGCTCGGTCGATCCGGCCGGGTGCACGCACCAGTTCACGCAGGAGCCGTCCAAGTCCATCGGCGGGACCACTTCCAGCACCGGTGTGGGATCGGTCCACAGCCACGGCACGGCGGCTGTCACCACGAACTCCACGGTGAGGATGTCGGCCCCGATCTGACAGGTACCGGTGCCGCAGCCGTTGCCGGCGCGGGCGGTCACCCGAGGGCCTTCAACCAGGGCGACACGGCGCAGGGTGCGCCGGTGCTTCGCGTTGAACTCTGCCGGGGTCTGGTCCTCGCCGGGGCAGCAGTTGTAGACGACCAGGCAGTCACCATCGCAGTCGCCGCCTGCGCAGCCCTGCAGGACCTGCGCCATCCAGTGCAGCCCGTAGTCCACGCCGCAGCAGGTGGAGCCGAGGACGAGAGCAGTCACGGTGATCGTGCGCGGCAGGGCCCGAGCGGGCCCGATCGAACCGCCCCCGGCGATGCCGCCCGCCACCGACCTCTGCACCGGGTAGTCGTCCAGGCCGGCCACATCCAACACCATCAGCCCGGCGAACTCCGCGCTCTCGGGCACGTCGGGGTCGTACCACGGCGCCGGGCTCGCCGGGTCGCCGGGCGTGGTGTACGGCAGTTCCTCGAGGACCTCCGCGCCGAACGTCGGGCAGCCGCAGCCGCTGTACCCGTCAAGCGGCGACCCGACCGTCTCCAGGTACTGGTTCAACCGGGCGTGGTTCACCAGCTCGACGCCGCCGTATTGCATGTACCACTCGGCCGCCATCAGCCCAGCACTCCCGCCGCGAGGACGAGGCGGTTCAGCACGCGGTGCGCCGTCATGTGCCCGTCGCCCGCCTCGTGGATCGTCCAGTTGTTGGTCATGTGCAGCCCGCCCCCGGCTGCGGCACGGCCGCCCCGGGCGGCGTCGTCCTTGGAGCCGTCGGCCGCGGCCTGACGGACGCGCTGCGCGCGGGTCAGCGGGATCACCACGCCGTCCGTGCCGCGCCCGCCGATCCCGATGAGCTGCGCGGCCACACCGTCCGCCAGGTCCCGGGCCGCCGCCCGGCTCGCCACTTGGAGCCCGGCCAGACGCCGCAGGAAGCCGATGTGCAGGCCGAGGCCGGTCAGGTCACCGATCTTCATGAACACGCGGCTCGGGCTGTGGATCTTCAGCGCGGTCCGGATCGCGGACTGCATGTCCTTCGCAATGTCCAACATCAGCTTCTCGATGGCCCGCTGCTGACCCTTCAGGCCAGTCAAGAAGCCCTTTCCGGCCTGCACACCGGCGTCGTAGAGCACGTCCGCGCTGGTCGTGCCGAGCGTGCCGGTGGCCTGCGAAAGCTGGGCCTGCAGGCCGTTCAGCCGTTCCAGTTGGGCCCTGGTGGCGGCCGACAGCGCGGCGGCGATGCTGGCGTCCTGCTCGGGGCCGACACCGATGATCTGCTGCAGCAGGCTCTTGCTCAGCCCACGCTTCGCCAGGTCGTTGATCTGGCTCGTGAACGTCCTGACCCGGTTCACCGCGTCCTGCAGGCCAGCCTCCAGCCCCTTAGCGGTCACCTTGTCGGAGCCCTGCGTCAGGTTCTGCAGCGAAAACGCCGACAGGGCCGCGTCCGTCGTGTCGGCGGCGAACTTCTGCGCGTCAGCGATCCGCTGCACCAGGGCGTCGCGCTGCGCGGCGAGCGTCTGCAGCCGCTTGTTGCCCGAGTTGAGCAGCGCCACCAGCCGGTCATTGACCCGTGTCTTCTGGCCCTTGAAGGCGTCGGTGATCGCCTTGATCATGCTGTCCGTCGTGGACTTGATCTGCGCGGCCGTGCCGGTCAAGCCCTTCACGAAGCCCGCGCCGACCAGCTGACCGATCTTCGCGAAAACCTTGCTGGGCGAGGCGATGCCGAGGGCGTCCTCCGCCGCGGTGACCGCCGTGCCGGCCATGTCCTGCGCGGCCGTCACAATCAGCCCGGCATTCTGGCGGATGCCGTCGACCATGCCTTGCACGACCTGGGCACCCACGTTGTTCAGCAGATTCGCAACCCCGGCGAGCGCGCTGCTCAGGCTGGACAGCGCCCCGCTGGCAGCCGAGCTGCCCGCCGCGGCGGTCGTCGCGGTCGCGGCGAGGGTGCGGGCCTGGCCGACTCCGAGCATGTCGAGCAGGCCGGAACGGGCCGCCAGTTCGGCCGCCCGCTTTGGCCGCGTGAGTGGGATGACGACCTCGGGCCCGGCCTCGCCGATCAGAGCGTGGGTCGGCCCGTAGACGATGCCGCCCGAGGCGAAGGGCAGATACTTCCGCACCGAGGACGGCAGCCCGCTCTTGATCTTGCTCATGATCTGGCCGCCGACGTTCCCGATCGCGCTCACGATGCGTGAGCCCAGACCGGAGAACAGCGACACGACGCCCGAGATCAGGCTGGACACGGCGCTCCTGGCGGCCCCGGCAGCCGAGTGGAACGCGCCGGAGATCCGGGAGCCCACGGACGACACCGCGCTGCCGATCCGGCCAGGCAGCCCGGAGAAGAACGAGACCACCGACGATCCAGCGGAGCTGGCCGCGCTCAGCGCCGAGGAACCGGCCGACCGGAACAGGCTGGAGACCTGGCCTGGCAAGGCGGCCAGAGCGGAGCCGATCCGGCCGGGGAGCTGGGAGAAGAACGACGCCGCAGACGACAGAAACGACGAGATCGCCGCGGTGGCGGTGTTGAACCCGGACTGGAAGGCGCTGAGCAGGGTGGAACCCAGCGAGACCAGTGCGCTGGCGATCCGCCCTGGCAGCTCGGTGAAGGTGAAGACGATGCCGGCGAGCACCGTCAGCAGGCCGATCGCCACGTAGGCGACGGCGCTGGTGAACGCGTTCAGCAGCAGCCCCGGCAGCGCCGCCAGCCCGGCCGCGATCAACCCTGGCAGCTGGGCGAAGAACCCGACGACCGTCTGGAAGCCGGACACCACGTACTGGCCGATGGTCGTGAACAGGCTGGTGAAGAACGTGGCCAGCAGCGAGCCCAGCGCCGACAGACCCGCGAGGATCAGCCCTGGCAGCTGGGCGATGAACGAGACGACGGCCGTCACTCCGGTGATCAGCCCGGTCAGGACGGCGACGACGCCCTGAATGATCGGCACGACGGCGTTGATCGTCAGCCACGACGCGAACGCAGCGGCGATCTGCACGATCGGCGCCAGGATCCGGATCAGCAGGACGGCGAGCGGCGCGACGGCGGCGACCAGCCCGGCCAGGGACGGCAGGAGCGGGATGACCGCCTGGACCATCGCCGTGAACGCTGAGACCAGCGCGGGCAACGACGGCATCAGGGCGTTGACCAGCGCCGTGATCACCGGCGCTACGGCCGCGGCGACTTGGACCAGGGCGCCGGCCAAGGCGGAGAGCACCGGGGTCAGCCCGGACAGCAGCTGACCGAGGGCCTGGCCGACGCTGGTCGCGAGCGGCGTCAGCGCCTGGACCAGCAGCGTGAACGCCTGAGCGATCTGCGGCAGCACCGGCGCCAGGGCGCCGACCAGGGCCTGGATGATCGGCGCGAACAGCCCGGCCAGCAGGCTCAGCGCCGGGGCCAGGGCGCCCGCGACGACGGCCACCAGCTGACCGACCAGTGGAAGGATCGGCGTCAGCGCGGACAGGACTTGCGCGAGCGCGGCACCGACCGGCCCCAGCGACGGGCCGATGGCGGCGAAGGCCTGCGCCACCCCGGCCGCCACCTGCTGCAGAACGGGAGCGATCTGCGCCAGAGCAGGCCCCAGCGCGTTGATCAGCCCGGTAATCGCCGGACCCAGGGCGACGAAGACCGGGCCCAGGGCAGGCGCGATGGCTCCGACCTGCGTGACCAGCGCGGACAGGATCGGGCCCAGCTGCGCCGCAATCTGCGCGACCGTCTTGAAGATGTTCCCGATCGCCGCCTGCCCGGCCGCAGACGACGCGAAGGCGGCGAACGATCCGGTGATCTTCTGGATGTTCGCCAGGACTCCGCCGCCGTTGACGTTGGCGGCCTGCCAGACGTTGGCGAGGATGCTGCCGACGTTCCGCGCGATGCCGGCGAGCTGCTGCAGGACGATCAGCGCGTTGTCGACCCAACGGACCGCGGTCCCGCCCTGGGCGAAGTTCTGCAGCATCTCGCCGGCCCGCTGGCCGACGTTCGAGATCGCGGCGCCGAGCTGGGGTCCGAACCGCTCGGCGATGACACCCGCGACCTGCAGCAGTCCGGCCGTGATGCCGTTCGTGGTCTGCGCCAGGCCCGCGACGGCGGACGTCGTGCCCGTCAGGACCGACCGGACGTTGCTGACGCCCTGCGAACTCTGGACGTAGGAGAGGACCCCGCGCGCCGCCGCGCCCCACTCCCGGGAGATCGACGTCAGCCCGGTTTTCAGCGGCCCGTTCAGCGCATTGGCGGTGGCGGTGATCTGGCCCTGGAACTGAACGAAGAACGCGTCCTGGACGCTGTTCTTCAGCGAGTCGAACGCGGGCTTCAGGGCCCGGACTTCTCTTGCCGCCGCCTGTGCCTTCGGCGACAGGTTGGCCAGGGACTTCTCGAAGGCCTTGGCGTCGCCGGTCAGCGCCGCCTGGAAGGCATCCGAGACGCCGAGCAGCGCCAGCTTCAGTGTGCCCAGCGCGGTCTGGAACCCGGCGATCGCCGCCGGGCCCGCAGCGATCAGCCCAGCCGCCGGGGCGAGCGCCGCGACCAGCTTCGCGACGCCCGCCGCTGCGCCCGCCGCGGCGATGCCGTAGGCGCCGAACTTGAGGCCGGTCGTGAGGACTTTGCCGACCCGGCCGGCGGCACCGGCGAGCCCGGCCAGGGCCCGGGTCAGCCGGTTGTTGTCGACGTTGACGTTCGCGTTGACCCGGACGTCAGGGGCGTTGTGCGCCTGGATGCGGCGGTCGAACTCGTCCAGGTCTGGGACGACCCGGATCGGGATCTCAATGTCCGCCAGGAGCGCCCGCAGCCGCTCCTCGAACCCGGTGACGTCGGGCGCGACCGGGATGTTGATGGACGACAGCGACCGGAACCCTGCCAGCAACTGCGCGTCGAACCGCCGCAGGTCCGGCTCGACCCGGACAGTGACCGCCCGCTCGGCCAGTCCCCGCTGGATCTGGCGACGCATCTGGTCGCCGATGCTCCGCGTCGCCCGCAGCAGGGCGCGTTGAATGCGGATACCAGCAGCGCGGGACTCGGCGTCCGCGTTCCCATCGTTGATGTCGATGGTGATGTGCGCCGAGCCGAAATCGACGTCTTCGCCGGCCACCGGGCAACCTCACAGCTCGTGCGGTTGCCCGGCCCAAAACCAGCGGCGATCTCAGATTAGCCGCTTCACCCCGTCCCGAGCTGGGCGTCCGTCGCGCCCCACTGCGCCATCAGGGCCTGCGCGTCCGCCATCGTCATCACCGCCCGGGGAGGCCGAGCGGGCTGCTCGGGTGGCTGCTGGGACTGCTGAGGCTGGCGGGCGCGGGCAGCCCTGCGGGGCCGTCGCAGCTCAACCGGCACCGCGTACAGCCGGGCCTCGATCCGCTTCCGCTCCGTCTCGTCCTCAGCGCTCATGTACATCGCCTGCTCCGCCGCGTTGATCAGCGTGCGGAGCGTCCAGCGGTGGAGGTCGACCCCTTGGAGCGCGAGCTGCCCTTCCCAGGCGTCCCAGCCCTCCGCGACGCTCGCGAGGATCCGCTGGACGGTGTAGTAGGGCGGTCGCCGCCCCCGTACAGCTCGGTCGTCCACTCCAGCAGCTCCATCAGGACCCGGTCCGGGAGCCGCATGCTCTTGTCCTCCACGCGGACCGTGCCGGTCAGCTCGGCGGCGTGCTCGTCGGCCTCCGCCCGGGTTCGGAAGTGCGCCACAGGCTTGCCGCCCTTGATGACCTCGAACCGCAGGAAGCGGTCGGCCGACTCGGAGGTCATCAGGCTCGCGAGGAACTCGCGCATGGACCCGTACACACCGCGCAGCACGGCCGGGTCCATCTTCGTCAGGTCGGTCTCCTCGCCGAGCGCCTTCTGCGCGTCCTGGACCTTGCTGTAGCCATCCAGGAACTCATCCCCGAAGACCTCGGGTACGAATTCGAGCTTGCCCAGCTCGCCCAGGTTCGCGACGTGGTTCTCTGTGCGGACTGTGAAGTCGCGTGTTGCCACGGGTGTGCCCTATCTCCCGCGCTACGCCCGGCCTAACACCAGCGGCGTGCCGGGCAAGAGTAGCGGCGTACGCCTCATCGAGGCGCGGGCTGGGGGCACGAGGTCGTCAAGTGGAACAGCGGCCTTACTCGTCGTCCGAACGATCTTTGCCGGTCAGACGCCGTCCGGCGGGCTTCACGCGGTGAGCCCGGGAGGCTGCGCCAGAACCTCGGCCCTTTTCAGGCTGGATCTTGGCCCTCCCCCTGCGCGCCTTTCCCTCGGTCTCGTCATTTTCCTCGGGTCGTACCGCCGCATCTGCAAAACCGAGATCCTGGGCAGCTAGCCGAACCTCCCGCTCCGTTGCAGGATCGGTTCGGGCCTCACCCAAAGTAAATGTAACTTGAGCCGTTATCGGCCCCTCGCGCTCTAGCCTATCGATAAGGAGTTGCTTCAGACGCTCATCGCTGGAGGTGACGCCAGTTCTTTCATCCGCCCCCCCCGATTCAGTTTTGCTTGAACGGTGCTTCCGTTCGTTTCGCTGCATACGAACAAGGAGGCAGAAGGTGACCACGGCACTAGCGATCAGCGCCCACGTGATCTCAGCAAACATGTCACCCACCTGCACCGATCCATACAGCATACGACCCACAAGCCGCAAGGATGAGGGAAATTATCACTGTCATCCACACATATTCTGTAGGCGGTCCAACCTCCGCATACTTGATCAGCCGCACACTGTAGCCGAGAGACAGGAACACCAAAAGGAAGGTGAAAACAACCATAAAGTTTCGACTATCGGGCGTCCTAACATCTCGACTGGTCACCAAATCCATAATTCCAGCGACCGCGACAAGGATGCCAGCAAGGATACATTCAACACTTCCATATATTTTGGAGGGGGTTTTATCCCCCATCACTCCTGTGATGAGCGGCCAGGAAAGCGCGGTAGCCGCAAACGTCACCGCACCGATGGTAAAGAGGGACACCCTTGCTTTCTGTGGCGTTCCCCAGAAGATGGCCATACCTTGCTCCCAACCGGGCAGCCTCATTGCTACCGTAGGCGTGGTCCAGCCTTGATGCATCCGGACTGCCAGATTCTCTTCCTTTTAGCGGCCCAGGCGGAGCGCGCGAGCCAGAAAATTGTTCGCCCTAGTACTCCAGCCGGAGATGTGATCTTTATGGCTGCTGGGTGGCTTGGCGTTGGTAGTGGCTGCGGCGGGCTCGGGCCTGGTGGCGTCGGCGCCAGAG
>NZ_JBFBBS010000025.1:0-101903 GCF_040682835.1 Streptomyces sp. NPDC051104
CTTGGGCATGCGCACGTCGAGGAGCAGAAGACCGACCTGGCCGCGCAGCACTTCCTTGAGTGCGGCGTCGCCGTTGGTCGCGCGGGTCACGCGGTAGCCCAGTGGGGCGAGGGCGCTTTCCAGCGCGTAGAGCGTGTCCACATGGTCGTCGACGATGAGAATCCTGGCATCAGACGGCATGGCCCGAGGTCCCCTCGCTTGGGCAACCAGCTTATGCCGGACCCGTCTTACCGCGCGCACCTTTGACCGGACAAAGAGCCTTTCGGCCGATTCAGAAGCGTACATCTGTCCGACGGCCGTTCGATCGATCGACCGTATGTGCGCCGGTCGGTGCGCGGTGGCCGCCCGGGTGGCCGGCTGCCTGCCGGGCGTCCCCGCGGCGGTGCCGCCCCGCGTCCGCGGCCGCTCGGCAGCCGGGGGCCCTCCCGGCCGGCCGGACTCCCGTGCGCCCCCGGCGCGGCACGTGCGGTGAGGTGTGGAAGGCGTGGTGTGGAAGGCGCGGTGTGGAAGGCGCGCCGCAGGAGGCGTGGCAGGCCGCGGGTGTCACTCCGTGGGGGCGTCCGTCGCCGATGTGGCGTCCTCGGCGATGCTCTCGTGGTGGCGGATGACCTCCGCGATGATGAAGTTGAGCAGCTTCTCGGCGAACGCGGGATCGAGTTTCGCGCTCTCGGCGAGCCGGCGCAGCCGGGCGATCTGAGCGGCCTCCCGCGCCGGATCGGCGGGCGGCAGCTGGTGCGCGGCCTTGAGGTGGCCGACCTGCTGCGTGCACTTGAAGCGCTCGGCGAGCATGTGGACGACGGCGGCGTCGATGTTGTCGATGCTGTCGCGCAGCCGGGCCAGTTCGGCGCGCACGGCCGGGTCGACGTCTCCGGTGGTGCTGTGGCGGGTGGTCATGGGCGACCACCCTACGGGGCGCGCCGTTCCCCGATCATCGGCGTCCGCAGTGCGGATCGCTCCCCTCCGCGCGCCTCGCGCACGACCGCCCGCCGAGGGCGCACCACCCCCGTGGCGCGGCACCGCGTGTACGCTCCGCCCCCGACCGCGAGCCCGCCTACAGTGGAAGCACAGCCGGCGTCTTCAGGGGGTGCGGACGTGGCGAACGGCGGACCGGTCGAGCACGGCTATCCACATCTGGACACGGTGCGGGCGGCCATCACCGCCCTGTACAGGCGGCTTTCGTACGACACCGTCCGCACCTTCGCGACCAGCGTGCTCCCCGCCGACGTCACCTTCTGCGACCAGGACGACCTGCACCTGGGGGCGCAGCGGGTGGCGCGCGAGCTGGTACGGCACTACCGGCTGCCGGACGCCCGGATGATCGTCAGCTTCCGTGCGATGATGCACGCGGCGAACGTCGAACTCGCCGCGGGTCCCGAGTACTTCGTGGAGCTCAACGACCGGTTCCGCACCCATCGCCGGGACATCGGCGCGGCCCTCGCGCATGAGGTGATGCACGTCTATCTGCACCGTCTCGGCCTGTCCTTCCCCGGCACGCGTGACAACGAGATCCTCACGGACACGGCGGCGACGTATCTGGGCGCGGGTTGGCTGCTGCTGGACGCCTTCCGCGAGGACGGGGTGTCGTCGCAGAAGCTCGGCTACCTCACCCCGGAGGAGTTCGGCTACGTCCTCGCCAAGCGGGCGCTGGTGTTCGGCGAGGACCCCGCGGTCTGGTTCACCAGCCCGCAGGCGTACACGGCGTACCTGAAGGGCATGGCGCAGGCCCGTCGTGACGAGCAGCAGCCGCCGCTGACCGCGGCCGGCTGGGCGGGCCGCCGCCGCTACGCCAGGGACCGCCGGTCGGCCCGGGACCACCTGGCCGTCGACCCGCACCCGGGCGTCCCGTACTCCTTCACCCCGGCAGACCGCGGCCCGCTGCGCGTCTGCTTCCCGTGCCCGACCTGCCACCAGCGGATCCGGGTGCCGGTACGGGGGCGGGTGCGGGCGCGCTGCGGACTGTGCCGCACCGTACTGGAGTGCGACACGTGAGGTGCGGCCGTCTCCCGAAGCGACCGGAGCGCCAGGTGCGAGGTGCGGCCGTCTCCCGAAGCGACCGGAGCGCCAGGTGCGAGGTGCGGCCGTCTCCCGAAGCGACCGGAGCGCCACGTGTGAGGTGCGGTCGCCCGGTGCGACCTGTGAGGCGGCTCGGAGGCAGAGCGGAGGTGGCACAGAACACCTCATATGTCTTTGCGCCCGCGGCCCTCTCGGAGCGAGGGTCGAGTCATGAACACGCACGAGCCGCCAGGGCTGTTCGCGGCGGTGTACGCGGGGGACGAAGACGCGGTCCTCCGGCTGCTGCGCACGGGTACGAGCCCCGAGTCGACGGATGAGGAGGGCCAGACGGCCCTGTATCTGGCGGCGGTGAGCGACGCTCCGGGCGTCGCCCGGCTGCTGCTGGCGGCAGGCGCCGACCCCGACCGTCTCAGCGCGGGCGCCGACGCTCCCCTGTGCGGCGCCGCCTGCGGGGGCCATACCGAGGTCGTACGGGCGCTGCTGGCGGCCGGCGCGGATCCGGATCTGGAGGAGGGGTACGGGTTCCGCGCGCTGACATGGGCGGTGCAACGGGGCCACGCCGAGGTCGTCCGGCAGCTGCTCGCGGCCGGTGCGAACCCGGACCTGCCCGGCCCCGCCGGGGAACCTCCGCTGGTGGCGGCCGCCCGCCGCGGCTCCCCCGCCTGCGTGAGGGCCCTGCTGGACCATGGCTCCCGGGCGCGGCGGGAAGCGCTCGCCGAGGCGCGGCGCTGGCTGGCACTGGACGTCGCGGCCGAGCTCCGGGCGGGCCTGGAGGCGGCATACGGCCCGGGGCACGAGTACGTCACGCGCCGCTGGGAGCAGGAGCCCGGCACGGTGACCGTCGAGGTCGCCCTGGTGCGCGACGGCCGGCCGGCGGCGGGGAACGACCAGCAGACTGGACACCGCCTGATCGTGGACCTGTTGCAGACGGGGCCCGGCGCGCTCACCGGGTGAGGCGGGCAAGCGGGGGCGCGGGCCTGATGGCCCACGCCCCTGAAGCTCCCCGAAGCTCCTGTGACGCTCACTCCTCGTGCACTGCCACCGCCCGCCGGGGCAGTGCCACGCACAGCGCCGCGCTCAGCACGAACACGCCCGTCACCCAGGGCATCGCTCCGGTCAACGCCCGCGTCGGACCGTGCGAGAGGTGCTCGAAGAACACGGTGCCGACCACGGCCGCCCCGAGCGCCCCGCCGAACTGCTGGGCCGTGGAGAAGATGCCGGACGCGGCGCCCGCGAGAACGAGCCGAGGACCTGCGGCAGCAGTACCGCGGCCATGACGCCCTGCACGGCGCGGGCGGCGATCAGCTGGCCCGGTGTTGCATCGCGATGGGCACGCGGTTCCTGCTGACGTCGGACTCGACGGTGCCCGAAGCGGTGAAGGCGCGCCATCTGGCGGCGTCGGTGCGGGATGTGACGGTGACGACGGCGGTGGACGGGCTGCCGCACCGCATGCTGCGCACGCCGTTCGTGGACTCGCTGGAGCGCGCGGGCCGGGTGCGGGCGCTGCTGCGGGCGGCGTACGGGGCGTCGGCGTTCCGGAGGCTGTCGGGTCTGACGTGGCCGCGGATGATCCGCGACGGCCTCGCCCTGAAGCACGGCAAGGACCTGGGCTGGGGCCAGGTCCTGCTGGCGGCGAACACGCCGATGCTGCTCAGGGCGGCGATGGTGGAGGGGCGGACGGATCTCGGGGTGATGGCGTCCGGGCGGGTCGCCGGGATGATCGACGACCTGCCGTCGTGCGCGGAGCTGGTGGAGCAGATCATGACGGAGGCGGAGGAGGTGCTCGGGTCCTTGGAAGGGTTCAGAGCCGTTCGATGATCGTCACGTTGGCCTGGCCGCCGCCCTCGCACATCGTCTGCAGGCCCAGGCGGCCGCCGGTGCGCTCGAGTTCGTTCAGGAGGGTGGTCATCAGCTTGGCTCCGGTGGCGCCCAGGGGGTGGCCGAGGGCGATGGCGCCGCCGTTGACGTTGACCTTCTCCGGGTCGGCGCCGGTCTCCTTCAGCCAGGCGAGGACGACCGGGGCGAACGCCTCGTTGATCTCGACGAGGTCGATGTCGTCGATCACGAGCCCGGTCTTTTTCAGGGCGTGCGCGGTCGCCGGGATCGGGGCCGTCAGCATGCGGATCGGGTCCTCGCCGCGCACCGAGAGGTGATGGACCCGGGCGCGCGGGGTCAGCCGATGTTCCCGTACGGCCCGTTCCGAGGCCAGTAGCAGGGCCGCCGCGCCGTCGGAGACCTGCGAGGAGCAGGCGGCGGTGACGGTGCCGCCCTCCAGGACCGGCTTCAGCTCAGCCATCTTCTCCAGGGAGGTGTCCCGGCGCGGGCCTTCGTCGACCGTGACGTCCCCGTAGGCGACGGTCTCCTTCTCGAAACGGCCCTCGTCGATGGCGCGCACCGCCCGCTGGTGCGAGCGGAGGGCGTACTCCTCCTGGTCGCGCCGGGTGATGCCCCACTTGGCGGCGATCATCTCGGCGCCGACGAACTGGTTGACGGGTTGGTCGCCGTAGCGGGCCCGCCAGCCCTCGCTGCCCGCGAACGGCCCCTCGGTCAGCCCGAGCGGTTCGGCGGCCTGACGGGAGGCGAAGGCGATCGGGATCTGCGACATGTTCTGCACACCGCCCGCGACGACCAGGTCCTGGGTGCCGGACATGACGGCCTGCGCCGCGAAGTGCACGGCCTGCTGGGAGGAGCCGCACTGTCGGTCGACGGTCACGCCGGGCACCTCCTGCGGCAGCCCGGCGGCCAGCCAGCAGGTGCGGGCGATGTCCCCGGCCTGCGGCCCGACGGTGTCCAGGCAGCCGAGGACGACGTCCTCCACGGCTGCCGGGTCCACGCCCGAGCGCTCCATGAGGGCTTTCAGCACGTGCGCGCCCAGGTCGGCCGGATGGACCCCGCTGAGCCCGCCCCGGCGCCGCCCGACGGGCGTACGGACCGCTTCGACGATATAGGCCTCTGCCATGGTGGACTCCCTCGCACAGGACGACGGTTCACATACCGCTGCTCACGTGCTGCTGTGTTCCTGCTGCTCTTCGCGTACGGCGATCCCGTCGAGCACCATCGACAGGTACTGGCGGGCGATCTCCTCCGGGCTGTGCTGTCCGCCCGGCCGGTACCAGGAGGCGGCGACCCACACGGTGTCGCGCACGAACCGATAGGTGAGCCGGACGTCGAGGTCGGCCCGGAAGACCCGGTCGGCGACGCCCCGCTCCAGGGTGGACAGCCACGCCCTCTCGAACTTGCGTTGCGACTCGGCGAGGAACACGAACCGTTCCTGCGCCGCGAGCTGCTTGGACTCCTTCTGGTAGATCGCGACGGCCGCGCGGTGCCGGTCGATCTCCCGGAAGGACTCGGTGACCAGTGCCTCCAGCGTCTCCCTCGGGCCGAGGCCGGCGTCCAGGACGGTGTCGTAGCCGTCCCACAGCTCGTCCAGGAAGGTGCGCAGGATCTCCTCCAGCTTCGACTCCTTGGAGTCGAAGTGGTAGTAGAGGCTGCCCTCGAGCATTCCGGCGTGGTCGGCGATCGTGCGGACGGTGGTGGCGTTGTAGCCCTGCTCGGCGAAGACCTCGGCGGCGGTGTCGAGGAGTTCGCGGCGGCGGGCAGGCGCAGCGGGCACCTGGGGCTTCTTATCGGTCGGCTTGGTCGGCACGGATCCATTGTGATCCCGGGGGCGCGGGTCCATCGCCGGGCCTAGGGATGCCGGCTGACGGCGACGACCTCGCCGGTCATGTACGAGGAGTAGCCGGACGCCAGGAAGACGATCACGTTGGCCACCTCCCACGGCTCGGCGTGCCGTCCGAACGCCTCCCCCGCGGTCAGCTCCTGAAGCAGTTCGGGGGTCGTGACCTTCACCAGGTGAGGATGCAGGGCCAGGCTCGGAGCGACCGCGTTGACCCGCACCCCGTGCGGGGCCGCCTCCATGGCCGCGCACCGGGTCAGGGCCATCACGCCCGCCTTCGCGGCGGCGTAGTGCGCCTGTCCGGCCTGGGCGCGCCAGCCGAGCACCGAGGCGTTGTTGACGATCACGCCGCCGCCGGTCTCCTTCATGGCGCGCCGCCGGTCTCCTTCATGCCCGCAGGGCCGCGCGCAGGCACCGGAAGGCGCCGTTCAGCGTCACGTCCAGCACGCGCGACCACTGTTCGTCGGTCATGTCGACGAGCGCGGGGGTGCCACCCAGGCCGGCGTTGTCGACGACGATGTCGAGCCGGCCGTGGATTCGGACGGCGGTGTCGAAGAGGGCCCGGACCTGGGTCTCGTCGGTGACGTCGCACGGCAGCGCGGTCACCGAGCCCTCGAACTCCCCGGCCAGCTCCGCCTCGCACTGCTTGAGGCGGCGCACGTGCGCGTCGCTGATCAGGACGCGTGCGCCCTCCTCCAGGAACCGGCGCGCGGTCGCGCCGCCGAGCCCCGCACCGGCCGCCGCCGTGATCACGGCGGTGCGCTCCCGCAGCAGCCCGTGGCCGGGCACATACACCGGGCTCTCGACGCCTGTCATGGGTCCACGCCAACCTACCAAACCCTTGTTAGGGAAGATTGACGAAGAGCGGCGGAAGGACGGAGCGCGTGGACCTGACCCACTCCCCCGCGGACGAGGCCTTCCGCGCCGAGGCGCGGGCCTGGCTCGCGGCGCATGTGCCCGTGGCCCCGCTGCCCTCGCTGGAGACCGAGCAGGGCTTCGCGGCGCACCGGACTACACCGCCGAGTACGACCTGTCCCTGTGGCTCACCAAGGCGCGTGCGCTGCGCACGGCGTGGGGTGGGCCCGGCCAGTGCCGGGCAGTCGTCCTCGGCGCCCGCGGGTGAGGCGTCTCATCCGGCCACGATGCCCCGTGCCCGCGCCGCCGCCAGCCACTGCGGGAACTCGCCCACCAGCCGGTCGTACAGTTCCGCGTCGGGCACCGTCCGTGGGTCCGTACCGGCATGGAAGAACCCGGCGTTGTCGACGGCCCGCTTCTGCGGCACCGGGAGCTCGTCGAGCTTGCGCAGGAAATCGAACTGTCTGCTGTCCGGATCCCCGAACCCGATGAACTGCCAGAACATCGGCAGCTTCGCCGCCTTGCAGAGATGGCGCTCCGCGGCGAACTTGTCGATGGGGCCGCCGTCGGTCTGGAAGACGACCAAGGCGGGGGCCTTGGAGCCGCTGTCGAGGTAGTGGTCGACGACGGCGTCCATCGCGAGGTGGTAGCTGGTCTTGCCCATGTGTCCGAGACCGGAGACGATCCGGTCGATGCGGCCCCGGTGGTCGGCCAGGGAGATGTCGGAGACGGCGTCGACGTCGGTGGAGAAGAAGACGACCGGCACGCTCCCGTCGTCGTCGAGGTGCGCGGAGAGCCCCAGCACACGTTCGGCGAGCGCCTGCACGCTGCCGTCCTTGTAGTAGGGCCGCATGGATCCGGAGTAGTCGACCACGAGGTAGACGGCGGCCCGCTGCCCGTCGAGGCCGTGCTCGCGCAGCGAGACCCCGGCGGTCTTGTACAGGCTGACCAGCGCGGGGGCGGTCTGCTCCACCTTGGTCAGGCTGATCGCGGCCATGATGCTCCCCCTCGGTGCGGTGCGGGAACGCCGAGGCTACGCCACGACAGCCGCTCAAAGCGGCGGCGCCTGCCAGGTCGTCCGGTCGGGGACAAGATGGCAGGCGCCGCCTCGGGGGGTCTGGGGGGAACCCCCAGATATCCCGCCCGTACGCCTTTGTACGGGACGTCATATGAGTGACCGTCAGGTCACCGTCGGACCGTCAGACCGTCAGACCGTCAGCGCACGGTCCGTCGGCCGGATCGGGGCCGGCAGGTCGCTGGCACCGGTGAGGTAGCGGTCGGCGCCGCGGGCGGCCGAGCGGCCCTCGGCGATCGCCCAGACGATCAGCGACTGGCCGCGGCCCGCGTCACCGGCCACGAACACGCCCGGCACGTTCGTCTGGAAGTCGGCGTCGCGCGCGATGTTGCCGCGCTCGTCCAGCGCCAGGCCGAGCTGCTCGACCAGGCCGTTCTGCTGGTCGGTGCCGGTGAAGCCCATGGCGAGGGTGACCAGCTGGGCGGGGATCTTCCGCTCGGTGCCCGGCTTCTGCGTCAGCTTGCCGTCCACGAACTCGACCTCGGCCAGGTGCAGCCACTGCACGTTGCCGTCCTCGTCGCCCTCGAAGTGGGTCGTCGAGGCGGAGTAGATCCGCTCGCCGCCCTCCTCGTGGGCAGAGGTGACCTTGTAGAGGATCGGGAAGGTCGGCCACGGCTGGTTCGTCGGGTGCCGCTCGTCGTTCGGGCGGGGCATGATCTCCAGCTGCGTGACGGAGGCCGCGCCCTGGCGGTGGGCGGTGCCCACGCAGTCCGCGCCCGTGTCACCGCCGCCGATCACGACCACGTGCTTGCCCTCGGCCGAGATCGGGGGCGTGACGTAGTCGCCCTCCTGGACCTTGTTGGCCAGGGGCAGGTACTCCATCGCCTGGTAGATGCCCTTGAGCTCGCGGCCGGGGACCGGGAGGTCGCGGGCGGTGGTGGCGCCCGCGGCGATCACGATCGCGTCGTACCGCTTGCGCAGGTCCGACCCCTTCAGGTCACGGCCGATCTCGATCCCCGTACGGAAGCGGGTGCCCTCCGCGCGCATCTGCTCGATACGGCGGTTGATGTGCCGCTTCTCCATCTTGAACTCGGGGATGCCGTAGCGGAGCAGACCGCCGATGCGGTCCGCGCGCTCGTAAACGGCCACCGTGTGGCCGGCCCGGGTCAGCTGCTGGGCGGCGGCCAGACCCGCGGGGCCGGACCCGATCACCGCGACCGTCTTGCCCGACAGGCGCTCCGGGGCCTGCGGCTTGACGTCACCGCTGTCCCACGCCTTGTCAATGATCGAGACCTCGACGTTCTTGATGGTGACCGGCGGCTGGTTGATGCCGAGCACGCACGCCGACTCGCACGGAGCGGGGCACAGGCGGCCCGTGAACTCCGGGAAGTTGTTCGTGGCGTGCAGCCGCTCGGAGGCGGCCGTCCAGTCCTCGCGGTAGGCGTAGTCGTTCCACTCGGGGATCAGATTCCCGAGCGGACAGCCGTTGTGGCAGAACGGGATGCCGCAGTCCATGCACCGGCTGGCCTGCTTGCTGATGATCGGCAGCAGGGAGCCGGGGACGTAGACCTCGTTCCAGTCCCGGACGCGCTCCTCGACGGGACGGGACTTGGCGACCTCGCGGCCGTGGTTCAGGAAGCCCTTGGGATCAGCCATTGGTCGCCGCCTCCATCATCTTCTCGTGGGTCTCGGTCTCGGAGAGACCGGCTCGCTCGGCGGCGTCCTTGGCGGCGAGCACTGCCTTGTACGTGCTGGGGATGATCTTGCTGAAGCGGGTCACGGCCGTGTCCCACTCGGCGAGGAGCTTCTCGGCCACGGTGGAGCCGGTCTCCTCCTGGTGGCGGCGTACCACGTCGTGCAGCCACTGCTTGTCGGCGTCGTCCAGGGCCTCGACGGCGCCCAGGTTGCCGGCGTTGACGTTGTCGCGGTCCAGGTCGATGACGTACGCGACACCGCCCGACATACCGGCCGCGAAGTTGCGGCCCGTCTCGCCGAGGACCACCGCGTGGCCGCCGGTCATGTACTCGCAGCCGTGGTCGCCCACGCCCTCGGAGACGACCAGCGCACCCGAGTTGCGGACGCAGAACCGCTCGCCGACCTTGCCCCGCAGGAACATCTCGCCGCTGGTAGCGCCGTAGGCGAGGGTGTTGCCCGCGATGACGCTGTACTCGGCGAGGTGGTCGGCCTCGCGGTCCGGACGGACGATGATCCGGCCGCCGGAGAGGCCCTTGCCGACGTAGTCGTTGGCGTCGCCCTCCAGGCGCAGCGTGACACCGCGCGGCACGAAGGCGCCGAAGGACTGGCCCGCGGAGCCCGTGAAGGTGATGTCGATCGTGTCGTCGGGCAGGCCCGCGCCGCCGAACTTCTTCGTCACCTCGTGGCCGAGCATGGTGCCGACCGTGCGGTTGATGTTGCGGATCGCGACCTGGGCGCGCACCGGCTGCGCGTCGGCCTGGGAGTCCGCGTTCAGGGCGTCGGCGGCGAGCTTGATCAGCTCGTTGTCGAGCGCCTTCTGCAGGCCGTGGTCCTGCGCGATCACCTGGTGGCGCACCGCGCCCTCGGGCAGCTCGGGCACGTGGAACAGCGGCTCCAGGTCCAGGCCCTGCGCCTTCCAGTGGTTCACCGCGCGGGTGACGTCCAGGACCTCGGCGTGGCCGACGGCCTCCTCGATGGAGCGGAAGCCCAGCTCGGCAAGCAGCTCGCGGACCTCCTCCGCGATGAACCGGAAGAAGTTCACGACGAACTCGGCCTTGCCGGCGAAGCGCTCGCGCAGCACCGGGTTCTGCGTGGCGATGCCGACCGGGCAGGTGTCCAGGTGGCAGACGCGCATCATGACGCAGCCGGAGACGACGAGCGGCGCGGTCGCGAAACCGAACTCCTCGGCGCCGAGCAGCGCGGCGATGACCACGTCACGGCCGGTCTTCAGCTGGCCGTCGGTCTGCACGACGATGCGGTCGCGCAGGCCGTTGAGCAGCAGGGTCTGCTGGGTCTCGGCGAGGCCGAGCTCCCAGGGGCCGCCTGCGTGCTTCAGCGAGGTGAGCGGGGAGGCGCCCGTGCCACCGTCGTGGCCGGAGATGAGGACGACGTCCGCGTGCGCCTTGGACACGCCGGCCGCGACCGTGCCGACGCCGACCTCGGAGACCAGCTTCACGTGGATGCGGGCCTGCGGGTTGGCGTTCTTCAGGTCGTGGATCAGCTGCGCCAGGTCCTCGATGGAGTAGATGTCGTGGTGCGGCGGCGGGGAGATGAGCCCCACGCCCGGCGTCGAGTGCCGGGTCTTGGCCACCCACGGGTACACCTTGTGGCCGGGCAGCTGGCCACCCTCGCCGGGCTTGGCGCCCTGAGCCATCTTGATCTGGATGTCGTCCGCGTTGACCAGGTACTCGGAGGTCACACCGAAGCGGCCGGAGGCCACCTGCTTGATCGCCGAGCGGCGCGCCGGGTCGTACAGGCGCTCAGGGTCCTCGCCGCCCTCACCGGTGTTGGACTTGCCGCCCAGCTGGTTCATGGCGATGGCGAGAGTCTCGTGCGCCTCCTGGGAGATGGAGCCGTACGACATGGCGCCCGTGGAGAACCGCTTGACGATCGACGAGACCGGCTCGACCTCCTCGATCGGGATCGGCCCCCGGTCCGACTTGAAGCCGAACAGGCCGCGCAGCGTCATCAGGCGCTCGGACTGCTCGTTCACGCGGGCCGTGTACTTCTTGAAGATGTCGAAGCGGCCGGTGCGCGTGGAGTGCTGGAGGCGGAAGACCGTCTCCGGGTCGAACAGGTGCGGCTCGCCCTCGCGGCGCCACTGGTACTCGCCGCCGATCTCCAGCGCGCGGTGCGCGGGAGCGATGCCGGAGGCCGGGTAGGCCTTGGCGTGGCGGGCGGCGACCTCCTGGGCGATGACGTCGATGCCGACGCCGCCGATCTTGGTGGCCGTGCCGCTGAAGTACTTCTCGACGAAGGCCTCGTCCAGGCCGACCGCCTCGAAGACCTGGGCGCCACGATAGGAGGCGACCGTCGAGATGCCCATCTTGGACATGACCTTCAGGACGCCCTTGCCGAGGGCGTAGATCAGGTTGCGGATGGCCTGCTCGGGCTCGGCGCCGGGCAGGAACGTCCCTGCACGGACGAGGTCCTCGACGGACTCCATCGCCAGGTACGGGTTGACGGCGGCGGCGCCGTAGCCGATGAGCAGGGCGACGTGGTGGACCTCGCGGACGTCGCCTGCCTCGACCAGCAGGCCCACCTGGGTGCGCTGCTTGGTGCGGATGAGGTGGTGGTGGACGGCCGCGGTGAGCAGCAGCGACGGGATCGGCGCGTGCTCGGCGTCCGAGTGCCGGTCCGACAGGACGATCAGACGCGCGCCGTTCTCGATGGCGGCGTCGGCCTCGGCGCAGATCTCCTCCAGGCGCGCGGCGAGGGCGTCACCGCCGCCGTGCACCCGGTACAGGCCGGACAGCGTGGCGGCCTTGAACCCGGGCATGTCGCCGTCGGCGTTGATGTGGATGAGCTTGGCCAGCTCGTCGTTGTCGATCACCGGGAAGGGCAGCACGACGCTGCGGCAGGAGGCCGCGGTCGGGTCGAGCAGGTTGCCCTGCGGGCCCAGCGAGGAGCGCAGCGAGGTGACCAGCTCCTCGCGGATCGCGTCCAGCGGCGGGTTGGTGACCTGCGCGAACAGCTGGGTGAAGTAGTCGAAGAGCAGGCGCGGACGCTCGGACAGCGCCGCGATGGGCGAGTCGGTGCCCATGGAGCCGATCGGCTCGGCGCCGGTCTTGGCCATCGGCGCGACGAGGACGCGCAGCTCCTCCTCGGTGTAGCCGAAGGTCTGCTGGCGGCGGGTGACCGAGGCGTGGGTGTGCACGATGTGCTCACGCTCGGGCAGGTCGCTCAGCTCGATCTCGCCGGCCTCCAGCCACTCGGCGTAGGGCTGCTCGGCGACGAGGGTCGCCTTGATCTCGTCGTCCTCGATGATGCGGTGCTCGGCGGTGTCCACGAGGAACATGCGGCCGGGCTGCAGGCGGCCCTTGCGGACGACCTTGGCGGGGTCGATGTCGAGGACGCCGACCTCGGAGGCGAGCACGACGAGGCCCTCGTCGGTCACCCAGTAGCGGCCGGGACGCAGGCCGTTGCGGTCGAGCACGGCGCCGACCTGGACGCCGTCGGTGAAGGTGACGGTGGCCGGGCCGTCCCAGGGCTCCATCATCGTGGAGTGGAACTGGTAGAAGGCGCGCCGGGCCGGGTCCATGGCCTCGTGGTTCTCCCACGCCTCCGGGATCATCATCAGCACGGAGTGCGGCAGGGAGCGGCCACCGAGGTGGAGCAGCTCGAGCACCTCGTCGAAGGAGGCGGAGTCGGAGGCGTCCGGGGTACAGATCGGGAAGATCCGCTCCAGCTTCTCCTGCGGGCCGAGCAGGTCGGAGATCAGCTGCGACTCGCGGGCGCGCATCCAGTTGCGGTTGCCCTTGACCGTGTTGATCTCGCCGTTGTGCGCGACGAAGCGGTACGGGTGGGCGAGCGGCCAGCTCGGGAAGGTGTTCGTGGAGAACCGCGAGTGGACGAGCGCGATGGCCGTGGCGAAGCGGCGGTCGGACAGGTCCGGGAAGAAGGGCTCGAGCTGGCCGGTGGTCAGCATGCCCTTGTACACGATCGTGCGCGCGGACAGCGACGGGAAGTACACGCCGGCCTCGCGCTCGGCGCGCTTGCGCAGCACGAACGCCTTGCGGTCGAGGTCGATGCCCTTGCTCACGCCTCCCCCAGACTCCGTCTGGGAGGTGCCCCCCGTCACGAACAGCTGGCGGAAGGCGGGCATCGTGGAACGGGCGGTGGCACCGAGCAGCTCGGGGGCGACCGGGACGTCGCGCCAGCCCAGGACGGTCAGGCCCTCCTCGGCGGCGATCGCGTCGATCGTCGAGGCGGCCTCGGCGGTGCCGTCCTCGGGCAGGAAGGCGATACCGACGGCGTAGGCGCCCGCCTCGGGCAGTTCGAATCCGGCCACCTCGCGGAAGAAGGCGTCGGGGACCTGGGAGAGGATGCCGGCGCCGTCACCCGAGTCGGGCTCGGAGCCGGTGGCACCGCGGTGTTCCAGGTTGCGCAGAACCGTGAGCGCCTGCTCGACCAGCGCATGGCTCGCCTCGCCGGTGAGGGTGGCCACGAAGCCGACGCCACAGGCGTCGTGCTCGTTGCGGGGGTCGTACATACCCTGCGCAGCAGGGCGAGCATCCATGAAGGACCAGTTCTGGCCATTCGCGGAGTGCTGGGACGGCTGGCGCGGCGTACGCATCGGCTCTCCCGTCGTCGTCATGTGGCATATGCAGGTGCCGAGGGACGACGTTGGCCCTCTGCGAAGAGTGCAAAATTTCGTGCAGGTTACATGATGGAGCGGTTCTCGGGAACCGGGACAGCCCGTTCCAACATGCGGACGTCGCCGGGCGTGGCGCGGGTTACACGCACGGCGATGGAGTGGAGGGGGCACAAGCGGACAGATCAATGTCCGTCGACCCGGATACGGAGGGCAACATCGCCCACCGGGAGGGGTGCGGAGCAGGCGTCATTGCCCGCGGCGCTTACGGCTCATGCCCGCTGGTCAAGCACGCGAAACCGTCGAGTAACAACTAGTTATGCGGCCCCTCGCATAACTAGCCTGCGCTTATCGTACGGCCGTACCGAACAAAGTGCCCAGGACGTACGTCACACCCGCCGCGGCACCACCGAGGGCGAGCTGCCTGAAGCCGCTGTACCACCAGCTGCGCGCGGTCACCTTGGCCACGACGGCCCCGCACGCGAAGAGCCCGAGGAGCGCGAGAAGGACGGCGGGCCACAGGGCGTGGGCCCCGAGCAGATAGGGCAGCAGGGGCAGCAGGGCGCCGAGCGCGAAGGACCCGAAGCTGGAGACGGCGGCCACCAGCGGTGAGGGCAGGTCGCCCGGGTCGATGCCGAGCTCCTCGCGGGCGTGTATCTCCAGGGCCTGCTCGGGGTCGCGGGAGAGCTGCTTGGCGACCTCGCGGGCCAGCGCGGGCTCGACGCCGCGCGTCTCGTACAGCGCCGCCAGCTCCTCCTCCTCGTCCTCCGGGTGCTTCCTCAGCTCCCGCCGCTCGACGTCGAGCTCGGCCTCGACCAGCTCGCGCTGCGAGGCGACGGAGGTGTACTCACCGGCGGCCATGGAGAAGGCCCCCGCGGCCAGACCTGCGAGGCCTGTGATGATGATGGTCTGCTGGCTGACGGATCCGCCGGCGACACCCGTCATCAGGGCCAGGTTGGACACCAGCCCGTCCATCGCGCCGAACACGGCCGGACGCAGCCAGCCACCGTTGACATCCCGGTGGGTGTGGTTGTCCCGGTGCGCCTCGTGCAGCGTCGCCTCGGTCTCGATGATGGCCATGAGGTCCCCCAGGAAGCTTAGGCAAAGCTAAGTTTGGACAGGTTCTATCTTTCGACAACACAGAACCTACGCCGGGAATTTCCGTCCCGCCAGCAAGGAAAGGCTCGGCTAACCTGCACCTTTGCCTCTCTGCGCTCATCCGTGACGATGACTGCTCAGATGCGGACGGGTGATGCTGAGGTCCGCAAGGCTCCGCGCGACGGTTTCGGGGGGACAGATCCGCACAGGGGGCGCCCCGAGAGGAGAGGCACCGTATGGCCATCGCCTGCAGTCCCCCCGTACCGGAGCGCGAGGACGCCGCCGGTCCCCGGGAACGGGCGCGGGGCGCGTTGCTCGGCCTCGCCGTCGGGGACGCGCTCGGGGCTCCCGCCGAGAACCTGAAGCCGTCCGAGATCGGGGCCCGCTGGGGCCGCATCACGGGGTTCGTCACCGAGCGGCCGTGCGGCACGGACGACACCGAGTACGCCATCTTCTCGGGGCTGCTGCTGGCCCGGCACGGCTCGGCGCTCACCGCGGCGCATGTGGAGGCGGCCTGGCACGAGTGGATCGCGGACCGGGACGAGGGGCCGTTCCGGGGGGCGGGCTTCAGCGAGCGCGGGACGCTGGAGAACCTGCGCCGGGGCCTTGCCGCCCCCGTCTCCGCGCAGCACCGGCACGCCTGGAGCGACGGGCTCGCCATGCGTGCGGCGCCCTTCGGGGTGTTCGCCGCGGGCCGCCCGGCTGAGGCGGCGCGGCTGGTGGCGATCGACGGCTCGGTGAGCCATGAGGGCGAGGGCATCCACGGCGGCCGGGCGGTCGCGGCCGGCGTCGCGATGGCGATGACCGGAGCGTCGACGAGCACCGTGGTGGCCTCGGCCCTCGCGGCCGTCCCCGAGGACTCGTGGACCGCCCGCTCGCTGCGCCGCGCGGTCGCCGTGGCCCACCGGGGCGCCCGCGCGGTCCGCTCCGCAGTGGTGATCGACGGCTACCCCTGGACGGACCTCGCGCCCGAGGCGGTCGCCCTGGCGTTCGGCGCGTACGTGGCGGAAGGCGGCGACTTCCGGGAGTCAGTGCTCGCCGCGGTCAACATGGGCCGCGACGCCGACACCACGGCGGCGGTCGCGGGCGCCCTGGCGGGCGCGACCCGCGGTATCGCAGCGATCCCCCGGGAGTGGGCGGCCGCGATCGGCCCGGCACGGGGCCGCTGCCTGCCGTCCGTGGAGGGGCACCACGTCCTGGACGTGGCCGACCTGCTGGCACCGGGGGACGGGGGGAAGTGGGCCGCGGGGGTCCGCGGGGAGAGGGCCGCGGCGATCCGAGGGGAGAGGGCAGCTCGGATCCGCGGGGCGGGGGGCGCGGGGGTCCCGGAGCCGGGGCCGGGCGTACGGGGCGGCGGAGCCGTGCGGCTTGACGGCCAGGGAGCCGTACGCCGTGACGGCCAGGAAGCCGTGCGGCTCGACGGCGAGGAAGCCGTACGCCGTGACGGGCAGGAAGCCGTACGGCATGGCGTACGTACGCCACTCGGTGCGGTGCCGTACGACCGGACCCAGGGGGAGCCGTGAGCGGGCCTCGGCGGATCGAGGGTCTGCTGCTCGGGCTCGCCGTCGGTGATGCCGCCGGGTGGCCCGCCGCCCGGCACCGGGCCGCACGGATGCCCGAGTGGACCCGGCGGCTGACCCGTGAGCTGGACACGTTCGCCGAGGAGAACGCGACCACCACCCTGCCGGTGCCGATCGCCCTCAACCAGTCGCCGCAGCCGCTGCGGCTCGGACCGTCGGACGACGCCGAGTGGGCGGCGTTCACGGCCGAGGCCCTGCTGCGCGCCAAGGACGCCGACGCGCTCGGCGGTCTCGACCGCCAGCCCGGACCACGAGCCGCCCTCGACCGGTCCTGGAACGCCCTCGCCACCGAGGTCGCCGCCGCGGCCGACCGCACCCCCGAGGCCGAGTCGGCCGTCATGCCGTTGCGCGCCCGGATCTCCGTCCGCGCGGGCCTCGGCAACCTCGCCACCGGCCTGCGCCCGCCCGCCACCGGTCACGACAACCCGCACTACTTCGACGACGCGGCCTGCGTACGGGCCTGCGTGCTCGCCGTGGCCCACCCGGGCGAGCCCGAACTCGCCGCCGAGCTCGCCGAGTTCGACGCCCGTTACACCCAGGACGGCGACGGGGTGCACGGCGCCCGCGCCATGGCCGCGGCCCTCTCGCTCGCCCTGGCCGGGGAGGCGCTCGACAACTGCGTGCGGGCCGCGCTGGCCGAGCTCCCCGAGTCCACCGAGATCGGCCGCAACGCCCGGTACGCCCTGAAGCTGGCCCACGACGGCGAGGGTGCCTTCCGCGTCGTCCCCTTGCTGGAACATCAGATCGTCGACCATGTCTACAGTTACGGCGTCGCGGCCGCGGAGACCGTGCCGGTCGCCCTCGCCCTCGCGACGGCGGCCCACGGGCGTATCGCGGAGGCGGTGCCCGCCGCCGCCTGCCTGTCGCGGGTGGCCGACTCCGCCCCGGCCCTCGCGGGCGCACTCACGGGAGCCCTGGGCGGCGGCGCGGCGATCCCGTCCTCCTGGCGCGACGCCTGCCGCACCCTCGCGGGCTGTGCACTGCCTCACCTGACCGGCCAGGACCTCGTACACCTCGCCGAACTCCTGGAGACGACGGAACTGGCCACTGCCGGTGGATGATTCGGGCATGACGCCCACTCCTGACGAGTCGGTCCCTCTGGACGAACGCATCACCGGCGCCCTGGTCGGCGCAGCCGTCGGCGACGCCCTCGGCGGTCCCGTCGAGGGCCACTCCCCCGAGCAGATCGTCGAACGGCACGGCGGCCGGGTGCACGGGATCGTCGGACCCTGGCACGGCGAAGCCTGGCGCACGGCCCGCCCCGTCGCCCCGTACCACAAGGGGGACGGCCACGTCACCGACGACACGTTGATGACGCACGCGCTGGTACGGGTGTACGCGGTCGTCCGGGACCACCTCGACGCGTACACGATCGCCGAGCACCTGGTCCCCGACCTGATGACGAACCCGCGCTGGATCCCGGAGCTGGAGGCGGAGGCACTCCCGCTGCACCGCGTCTTCCTGGCCGAGAAGTGGCTCGTGACACGGCTTCACTACGCCCATGCGGACCCGCGGGAGGCGGGCGTCGGCAACATCGTCAACTGCGGTGCCGCGATGTACATGGCGCCGGTCGGCCTGGTCAACGCGGCCAACCCCGAGGGCGCGTACGCCGAGGCCCTGGACGTGGCGGGCGCGCACCAGTCCTCGTACGGCAGGGAGGCGGCCGGGGTGCTCGCGGCGGCGGTGGCGGCGGCCTGCGCACCGGGCGCGACACCGGACTCGGTCGTGGCGGCGTGCCTGTCGCTGGCGAAGGACGGGACACGCGCCGCGATCGAGACGGCCTGCGACACGGCCTCCCGTTACTCCGACTACGAGTCCGCCCTACGGCCGCTGCGGGAGGCGGTGGCGCCGTACGACACCGTCGGCCCCGACTACCGCGCCCCGTCCCTGGGCGCCCGCCGACCGTCCCGGCTGCACGCGATCGAGGAACTCCCGGTGGCGCTCGGCATGGTGGTCGTGGCGCGCGGGGACCACCGTCACGCGGTGCTCGGCTCGGTGAACTACGGCCGGGACTGCGACTCCATCGCCACGATGGCGGGCGCGATCACGGGCGCGCTGGGCTCACAGGTCCCGTCCGACTGGGCGAAGGCGGTCGCGGAGGCGAGCCGCCTCGACCTGCACGCCCCGGCCCGGACGCTCACGGAGGTCACCCGGGAGATCTTCGCCCGGGACGTGTGCCGCCGCCGGTCGCACGAGGCGGCCTTCGCCGCGCTGGGAGGCTGAGGTGCTCCGACTGACCTGGGTCCAGCCGGAGGACCTCCTCGGCCATGAACTCCGCCAGGCGGAACAGGACGGCCGGGAGCCGTCGGCGATCGCGGCGAGATGGCGGGCGGCGGGCGGCCCGCCGGCGCCCCTGACCGCCGGCGCGTCACCGGTACCGGCGTCCCCGTACCTGCGCCTGCTGGCAAAGGACTTGCTGGACG
Source organism: Streptomyces sp. NPDC051104 (assembly GCF_040682835.1). Taxonomy (NCBI): domain Bacteria; kingdom Bacillati; phylum Actinomycetota; class Actinomycetes; order Kitasatosporales; family Streptomycetaceae; genus Streptomyces; species Streptomyces sp. NPDC051104. Next base: position 18,950 of record NZ_JBFBBS010000025.1, read on the forward strand.
AACTGGCGGATCTGCCGAGCATCTTGGCGGAACACGAGCCGACGGACCTGGCCCGGATCAGGGCGCTGTGCCGGAGCTGGCCGGCTGAAACTGCGGGCGGTCGCGCCACCCAGCCTGCGGGCGGTCGTACGACCCAGCCTGCGGGCAGTGCCGCTGGGGCGATGGGGGTCCCCCCTGCTCGAGCGAAGTCGAGAGCTTGGGGGAGGGCGGGCGCTGGGGGTGCCCCCTCTGGGGAAGGCACCCCGCAAGCGCGGGCAAGCGAGACCAACCCCCGAGCAACCCCCACCGAGGCGCACTTCGAAGCCGCCTGGCTGGGCCGAGCAGCCGGTTGCCTCCTCGGGAAACCCGTGGAAAAGCTCCCCCTGAAAGGCATCCGCCAACTCGCGAAAGTCACCGGCAACTGGCCTCTGAACACCTGGTTCACAGCCCGAGGAGTCCCCGCGGAACTAGCGGCAACGTACCCCTGGAACCGCCGCTCGGCGAAAACCTCCCTCGCCGAGAACATCGACGGCATGCCCGAGGACGACGACCTCAACTACCCCCTGCTCAACCTGCTGTTGCTCGGCCGCCACGGCAAGCACTTCACCACCACCGACGTCGCCCGACTGTGGCTCGACGAACTCCCCGCCGCCCGCACCTTCACCGCCGAACGCGTCGCCTACCGCAACCTCCTCTCCGGCATCGAACCCCCACGCACCGCCCGCCACCGCAACCCCTTCCGCGAATGGATCGGCGCCCTCATCCGTGCCGACGTGCACGGCTGGACCAATCCCGGCGACCCGGCCGCCGCGGCCGAACAGGCCCACCGCGACGCCACCCTCACCCACACCGGGAACGGCGTCTACGCGGCGATGTTCACCGCCGCCGCCATCGCCGAGGCGGCCACCGGCGCCCACGACGTCCACCACTGCCTGCGCACCGGTCTCACCGTCGTCCCGGCCGCCTCCCGCCTCGCCCGCGCGGTCCGCCACGCGATCCGACTGGCCGAATCCACACCCGACTTCGACGCGGTGGTCGACGAACTGCACTCCGCCCACCGCGGCTACCACTGGGTCCACGCCATCCCCAACACCGCCCTGATCGCCGCCGCCCTCACCCACGCCGACGGCGACTTCACCGGATCCATCTGCCGTGCGGTGTCCGGGGGGTGGGACACCGATTCGAACGGCGCGACGGCCGGCAGCATCGCCGGACTGCTGGCCGGACACCCCACCGCGCTCCCCGACCGTTGGACCACCCCCCTCAAGAACCGGCTCGCCACGTCCGTCGGCGACTTCAACGGCGTCGGCTTCGACACCCTTGCCCACCTCACCCACCGGGAGGCCCACCGCTCATGACCGCACCCCTCGCCGGCCTCCGCGTCCTCGACCTCGCGACCCTCTTCGCCGGTCCCCTCGCCGCCACTCTGCTCGGTGACTTCGGCGCCGAGGTCATCAAGGTCGAGCACCCGGCCCGTCCCGACCCCTCCCGCGGCCACGGCCCGACGAAGCACGGCGTGGGGCTGTGGTGGAAACTGCTCGGCCGCAACAAGCGCACGATGACACTCGACCTGTCCAAGCCCGGTGGCCGTACGACACTGCTGCGGCTCGCCGAGACCGCCGACGTGATCGTCGAGAACTTCCGCCCGGGCACCCTGGAGAGGTGGGCCCTGGGCTGGGACGAGCTGTCCGCCGCGAACCCCCGTCTCGTGCTCGCCCGGGTGACCGCGTTCGGCCAGTTCGGCCCGTACGCGCACCGCCCCGGCTTCGGCACGCTCGCGGAGGCGATGAGCGGGTTCGCGGCGATCACCGGGGAGCCGGACGGGCCGCCGACGCTCCCGCCGTTCGGGCTGGCCGACTCGATCGCGGCCCTGGCGACGGCGTACGCGGTGATGACGGCCCTGGCGGCCCGCGAGCGCACCGGGACGGGCCAGGTGGTCGACATGGCGATCATCGAACCGATTCTCACCGTCCTCGGTCCGCAGCCGATCTGGTACGACCAGCTGGGCCACGTCCAGGGGCGCACCGGCAACCGCTCCCACAACAACGCCCCGCGCAACACCTACCGCACCGCGGACGGCGGCTGGGTCGCCGTCTCGGCCTCCGCCACGTCCGTCGCCGAGCGGGTGATGCGCCTGGTCGGCCGCCCCGAGCTGATCGACGAGCCGTGGTTCGCGACGGGCGAGGAGCGGGCCCGGCACGCGGACGTGCTGGACGAGGCCGTCGGCGGGTGGATCGCCGGCCGCACCCGCGCGGAGGTGCTGAAGGCGTTCGAGGACGCGGAGGCCGCGGTGGCGCCGGTGCAGGACGTGCGGGAGGTGATGACCGACCCGCAGTACGCGGCGCTCGGCACGCTCACCACGATCCCGGACGACCCGGAGCTGGGCCGCCTCCGGATGCAGAACGTCCTGTTCCGCCTCTCCGCCACGCCCGGCGCGATCCGCTGGGCCGGCCGTCCGCACGGCGCGGACACGCGGGCGGTCCTGACCGAACTGGGTCTGACGGCCCCCGAGATCGCCGCGCTCGAGGCGGAGGGTGCGCTATGACCCCTCTCACCCTGCTGTACGCGCCCGGGGACCGCCCGGAGGTGGTGGGCAAGGCGCTCACCTCCGGAGCGGACGTGGTGCTGGTCGACCTGGAGGACGCGGTCTCCCCGGACCGCAAGGCGTACGCGCGGGCGGCGACGGCGGAACGGCTCGCGGAACGCCCGCCGGTGCCGGTCCATGTCCGGGTGAACGCGCTGGACAGCCCCTGGGGCGAGGCGGACCTCACGGCGCTCACGGCGCTCGCGGGTCTCACGGGGCTGCGCCTGCCGAAGGTGACGTCGCCCTCGGACGTCGTCCGGGCCGCGCGACGTGCCGTCCGGGCGGACGGCACGGTCGTCCCCCTCCACGCCCTTCTGGAGACGGCCCTGGGGGTGGAGAGCGCGTTCGCGATCGCGTCGGCGCATCCGGCCGTGCGGGGCATCGCGCTGGGCGAGTCGGACCTCCGGGCCGACCTCGGCGTACGGGAGGACGCGGGGCTCGACTGGTCGCGGGCGCGGGTGGTGGTGGCGGCCCGGGCCGCCGCGCTGCCGCCGCCGGCCCAGTCGATCTATCCGGACACACGAGACCTGGAGGGCCTGGCGGCGTCCTGCGCCCACGGCCGCAGTCTGGGCTACCTGGGCCGGGCGGCGATCCATCCCCGTCAGCTTCCGGTCATCGAACGCGCCTACGCACCTACCCCGGAGGAGATCACCCGCGCGGAGGAAACCCTCAAGGCCGCCGCCCTGGACCAGGGCGCCCAGGCCCTCCCCGACGGCCGCTTCATCGACACGGCGGTGGTGAGAGAGGCGTACAGAACCCTGTCGTTGGCCCGCCGAAGGCGTTGAGGACCGGACACGCGCCGGGGGCGCCGTATCCAGCGATACGGCGCCCCCGGCAACGCAGGAACGTCCCTCAGCCCTTCTGGGCCGACTCGGCCTCGTCCTGCGACGTCTTCGCGGTCCTCTTGGCCTCCGCCTGCCCCGTGGCCTTCGCAACCGTCGGCTTCTCGTCCTCCGGCTCGGGCTCGCCCTTCTTCTCCGGCTCGGGCTCACCCTTCTTCTCCGGCTCCCCGGAGTCGGCGTCCCCCTCGGCCTCGCTGCCGGCGGCATCCGGCTCGACCACTGCCTCCCGGCCCGGCCTGACCCGCGACGACACCACCATGTACGTCACGGCCAGCAGGAACACCAGCATCGCGGTCCAGTCGTTCAGCCTGAGGCCCAGGATGTGGTGCGCGTCGTCGACCCGCATGTACTCGATCCAGCCGCGGCCCACGCAGTACGCGGCCACGTACAAGGCGAACGCCCGCCCGTGCCCCAGCTTGAAGCGGCGGTCCGCCCAGATCACCAGGAATCCGACCCCGATGCACCACAGCGACTCGTACAGGAACGTCGGGTGGTAGTACCCCGGCACCCGCCCGTCCGTGGAGGAGGTGATGTGCAGCGCCCACGGCAGATCCGTCGGCCGCCCGTACAGCTCCTGGTTGAACCAGTTGCCCCAGCGTCCGATCGCCTGCGCGAAGGCGATCCCGGGTGCGACGGCGTCGGCGTACGAAGGGAGCGTGATGCCCCGGCGACGGCAGCCGATCCACGCGCCGACCGCGCCGAGCGCGATCGCGCCCCAGATACCGAGCCCGCCCTGCCAGACCTTGAAGGCGTCCACCCAGTCACGGCCCTCGCTGAAGTACAGCTCGTAGTCCGTGATCACGTGGTAGAGCCGCCCACCGACCAGGCCGAACGGCACGGCCCAGACCGCGATGTCGGCCACCGTGCCCGCCCGGCCGCCCCGGGCGATCCAGCGTTTGTTGCCGAGCCACACGGCTACGAAGACACCGATGATGATGCAGAACGCGTAGCCGCGCAGCGGAATGGGGCCGAGGTACAGCACTCCGCGCGAGGGGCTGGGAATGTAGGCAAGTTCCATGGCAGGAACGACGCTACCCTGCCGGACACGCAGCGTGGCAACCCACCCGGCTACGGGTCCATAACGTACGACCCCCCCGGCCTATCGGACGCCGGGGGCATCGCGGGGGCCCACGGCCTCAGGACTTGCCGGCGGCCTCCACCATCTGCTTCAGCTTGGCCGGTGTCATCGTGCGGTCCTCGAAGAGGTTCTTTCCGCCGAGGAGCACCGTCGGCGTGCCGGAGAAGCGGGCGCTCTGGAACGCTTCGTTCGACTTCACCACCCAGCTGTCGTGCGTGCCGTCCTTGACGCACTTCTGGAAGGCCGGGCTGTCGAGGCCGCCGACCTTGCCGGACAGCTCGATCAGCTTGGCGTTGTCCGCGTACGTGTCCTGCGTTTCCTTGGGCTGGTTGTCGTACAGCACGTCGTGGTAACTCGAGAACTTTCCGGCGTCCTGCGCGCACGCCGCCGCGTTGGCCGCGGAGCGGGAGCCGCGGCCGCCGAGGTTTCCGTCGATGAGCGTGACCAGGTGGTACTCGACTCTGAGCTGTCCGGCGTCGACCAGCTGGTGGATCGTCGGGCGGTAAGCGGTCTCGAAGGCCTGGCAGGCCGGGCAGCGGAAGTCCTCCCACACCGTGAGGGTCGACTTGGCGGAGTCCTTGCCGACGGGGATCGCGAGGGCGCCCTTGCCCGTCGCCCCGGAGGGTGCGATGGCCGGGCCGGAGGCGCCGCTCTTGCCGCTCTTGCCGGCGTTCGCCGCCAGGACGCCCACCACCGTCGCCAGCGCCAGGACACACACGACCGAGGCGCCCACGATCAGCGCGCGGCGGCGCTTGTCCGCCGCCTTCTGCTTCTGTCGCTCGACCGCCAGCCGCTCGCGGGCGTTGCGCTTTCCTTCACGGTTCTTCTCGCTCACATCGGGCAGAACGAACCGGGGAGGCGCAGCGCGCCTCCCCGGCCTCAGGTCCACTCGTTCGAGTGAGCGGTTTGCCGCCCTCGGCTCACACGTTGCCGCGGACGCCCTCCGCCAGCTCGCCCGCCAGCGTGCGTACCGCCTCGAGGGCCGCCGCCTCGTCGGGCGCGTCCAGCATCCGCTTCACGAACGCCGAACCGACGATCACGCCGTCCGCGAAGCCGGCCACCTCGGCGGCCTGGGCCGCGTTGGAGACGCCGAGGCCGACGCAGACCGGCAGGTCGGTGGTGGCGCGGGTACGCCGGACCAGGTCCTGCGCCTGCGCGCCGACCGTCTCGCGGGTGCCGGTGACGCCCATGAGCGAGGCCGCGTAGACGAACCCGGAACCCGCCGCGGTGATCTCGGCGAGCCGTGCGTCCTTGCTGCTGGGCGCGACCACGAAGACCGTGGCGAGTCCGTGCTTCTCGGCGTGCTCCCGCCACAGGGCCGACTCCTGCACGGGCAGGTCCGGCAGGATGCAGCCCGCGCCGCCCGCCTCGGCCAGTTCGGCGGTGAAGCGTTCGACGCCGTAGCGGTCGATCGGGTTCCAGTACGTCATCACGAGGATGGGCTTGCCGGTGGCCTCGAAGGCCTCGCGGACCGTGCGCATCACGTCGGCGATCTTCACGCCGCCGCGCAGCGCGATGTCGTCGGCGGTCTGGATGACGGGGCCGTCGAGGACGGGGTCGCTGTGCGGCAGGCCCACCTCGACGACGTCGGCGCCGCCCTCCAGAACCGCCCTGATCGCGGCGATGCCGCCGTCGACCGTCGGGAAGCCGGCCGGCAGATAGGCGATGAGCGCGGAACGGCCCTCCGCCTCGGCGGCGGCGAGGGTGTCCGACAGCAGTCGAATGTTCCCGCTCACTGGGCGTCCCCCTCGATCTCCGCGGCGTCGGTGTCGGCGTCCGCGGCGACGGACGCGTCGGTGTCGTACAGGCCGAAGTACCGGGCGGCGGTGTCCATGTCCTTGTCGCCGCGCCCGGAAAGGTTGACGACGATCAGCCCGTCCTCGCCGAGCTCCCTGCCCACCTCCAGGGCACCGGCGAGGGCGTGGGCGCTCTCGATGGCCGGGATGATGCCCTCGGTGCGGGACAGCAGGCGCAGGGCCTGCATGGCGGCGTCGTCGGTGACGGCCCGGTACTCGCCGCGGCCGCTGTCCTTGAGGTAGGAGTGCTCGGGGCCGATGCCCGGGTAGTCGAGGCCCGCGGAGATCGAGTAGGGCTCGGTGATCTGGCCCTCGTCGTCCTGCAGGACGTAGGACCGGGAGCCGTGCAGGATGCCGGGCTCGCCGGCGGTGAGGGTGGCGGCGTGCTCGCCGGTCTCGACGCCGTGTCCGGCGGGCTCGCAGCCGATGAGGCGTACGCCCTCGTCGGGGATGAAGGCGTGGAAGAGGCCGATGGCGTTCGAACCGCCGCCCACGCAGGCGATGGCGGCGTCCGGCAGGCGCCCGGCGCGCTCGAGGAGCTGCCGCCGTGCCTCCACGCCGATCACACGGTGGAAGTCGCGCACCATGGCCGGGAAGGGGTGGGGGCCTGCGACGGTGCCGAAGAGGTAGTGGGTGTGGTCCACGTTGGCGACCCAGTCGCGGAACGCCTCGTTGATGGCGTCCTTGAGGGTGCGGGAGCCGGACTTCACGGCGATGACCTCGGCGCCGAGCATGCGCATGCGGGCGACGTTGAGGGCCTGCCGCCTGGTGTCGATCTCGCCCATGTAGATGGTGCACTCGAGCCCGAACAGGGCGCAGGCGGTGGCGGTGGCGACGCCGTGCTGGCCGGCGCCGGTCTCCGCGATGACCCGCGTCTTGCCCATCCTCCTGGTGAGGAGGGCCTGCCCGAGAACGTTGTTGATCTTGTGCGAGCCGGTGTGGTTGAGGTCCTCGCGCTTGAGGAACACCCGGGCGCCGCCGGCGTGCTGGGCGAACCGCGGCACCTCGGTGAGGGCGCTGGGCCGGCCGGTGTAATTCACGAGCAGGTCGTCGAGTTCGCGGGCGAACTCGGGGTCGGCCTTGGCCTTCTCGTACTCGACGGCCACCTCGTCCACGGCGGCGACGAGGGCCTCCGGGATGAACTTGCCGCCGAACGCGCCGAAGTAGCCCTCGGCGCTGGGGACCCGGCCTTCCGGGTCGGGGATGAAGAACTCGCTGGGCATGCGGAAACCTCACGGTGAGTTGTGGATACCAATCGCCGTGGGGGCGGGGCTGATCAGTCGGCCTCGGGCCGCCTGTGGCTGATCGCGCCGACGCGGCGGAGCCGCATGTTCGGGCACTGCCCCGCGCCCCTCACCGGGCGCTGCCATCGCATGCCGTTGACCTGCCCCGGCTCGTCACCGATGACATACCGCACCCGGCGCCCGTGCACCCGGCGTGCGGGCGCGCGGCAGCCGCGGGGGCGGCATCCGCGGGCCAGGCGGGCGTACGGGTCCCTGGTCGTCACGGTGGTCGGAACAGTCATCGGCGCTCACCCTACCGGGACGTCAGCCCCGCCCGTGGCGCAGTGCCGGATGTGCGCCCGCCGCCACCAGGTCGGCGACGGCCGTCTTCGGGTCGCGCCCGGTCACCAGGGACTCCCCGACGAGTACGGCGTCGGCTCCGTCGTTGGCGTACGCGATCAGGTCGTGCGGTCCGCGGACCCCCGACTCGGCGACCTTGACGATCCTGTTGGGGATCTCGGGGGCGACCCGCTCGAACGTGGTGCGGTCCACCTCGAGGGTCTTGAGGTTGCGCGCGTTGACGCCGATGACCTTCGCTCCGGCGTCCACCGCCCGCTCGACCTCGTCCTCGTCGTGCACCTCGACGAGCGGGGTGAGCCCGATGGAGACCGCGCGCTCGATCAGCGACTCCAGGGCCGGCTGGTCGAGGGCGGCGACGATCAGCAGCGCGAGGTCGGCGCCGTACGCCCGGGCCTCCCACAGCTGGTAGGAGGTGACGATGAAGTCCTTGCGCAGCACCGGGATGTCGACCCGGGCCCGGACGGCCTCCAGATCGGCCAGCGAGCCGCCGAAGCGGCGCTGCTCGGTCAGGACGGAGATGACGGCCGCCCCGCCCGCCTCGTAGTCCGCGGCGAGTCCCGCAGGGTCGGCGATCGCGGCGAGCGCGCCCTTGGACGGGCTGGACCGCTTGACCTCGCAGATCACCTTGACCCCGTCACCGCGCAGGGCGGCGACGCCGTCCTTGGCCGCGGGAGCCTTCGCCGCGCGCTCCTTGAGCTCGTCGAGGCTGACGCGTGCCTGCCGCTCCGCGAGGTCGGCACGGACTCCGTCGATGATCTCGTCGAGCACACTCACGCGAGCGGCCCCCTTCCTGACGGTTGACGATGGGGTGAGGTCCCACCGGGTCGGGCCCCCGATCCACCGGGGCCGCCTCGGCGGGCGAAACCGATGGTCACTGCGATGGTATCCGGAGCACGGCCCAAGGCTCACATCCGGTGGAGGCCGGTCCCATTACCTGGACATTCACAGATTGATCATGGGTGCAGCCAGCCGCCGAACGGCAGGTTCCGGACAACGGTGAAGGCCAGTACCAGGGCGCCCAGGGTCCACAACTGCACCGGCGTGAGGTCGATCCGCAGCGCTCGTCCCCGTACCGCGCGGACCGCCCACACGGCCCACACCACGGCGAAGACCGGAAAGCCGGTGACGGCGAGAGCGTTGTCGTGCAGCGCCGTCAGGACGTCCCCGTGCACGAATGCGTGTGCGCTGCGCAGTCCGCCGCAGCCGGGGCAGTACAGGCCGGTGTAGCGCAGCAGCGGACAGACCGGATAGTGGCCGGGTCGGTTCGGGTCCACCGCTCCGACGTAGGCGAAGGCCCCGGCGACGGCGGCGAGGACCCCGGCCGGCACCGCGATGCGACGGAGCGCGGCTGCGCCGCCGGTGCCGCCGCGGTGCGGGGTCACGCTGGGGGATTCGGCGTTCACCCCACGCATTCTGCCCGCCCGCCGCCGCGGGTGCGCGGGTACGCGAGAGGCGGCTCCCGTACGCACCGTGCGGGGCCGCCTGTCGTCCGCAGCCGGGGGAGGCTTCAGTGCTCCGTCGCCTCCGCGGGCTGGTGCGCCGAGTGCGCCTGCGTCTTCGGCTGGCCGAGACCCATCTGGCGCATGATGCCGCCGACGACGCCGCCGAGGAGGCAGATCACGATGCCCGCCCAGAAGCCGACCGGCTGGGCCATCACGGTGAAGGTGCCCGAGACGCAGAAACCGATGAAGGCGATGATGACACCGGTCCAGGCGGCCGGGGTGTGACCGTGGCTGCTGCCCGCCATGACTTGCTCCTTGTTGGCTCTATGTGCGTGGGTGAGTCGAAGCTCGGCACCCATTGTCCCGCACCCGTGCGTACGAGGTGAGCCCGGGGTCGCGCTGCCCGATTCGGGGCTCGGTGCGCCTGTGGGGCGCCCGTTCGGCTCACTCGGCGGGTGTCGCGGCGGTTCAGGCGCCGGTGGGGTCCTCGCCCCGGTCGAGGGCCTTCCACAGGTCCTCGGGGCGGTCGGGGTCGACGGGCTTCGTCCGGCGCGGACGGGGCGTGCCGTCGCGCTCGTAGCGGCCGGACATCGCGGGCCACAGCCGGCCGTAGCGCAGGGCGAGCAGTCCGGCGAGGAGGAGCAGCGCGCCGCCGACGGCCGCGACGTACGGCCACGCGGAGTGCGTGAGCGCGGTCGCGGTCGCGGAGGCGTCACCGGCCGCCTGTGCCGCCTTCTCGTCGAGCGCCGAGCTGTCGGAGGCGCCCAGCAGCGCGGCGGCGATGGTGCCGGCGCCGGAGAGCGCGAGCAGCAGGGAGACGAGGAGGCGCCCGGTGCTGCGGACGGCGAAGACGGCGACGAGTGCGGCGAGGCCCACTATGGCGAGGGCCGCGGGGACGCCCGTGACGTCGCTGCCCTTGGCGGTCAGCGAGTAGTCGCCGCCGGCCACCGCCACGGTTCCCGCCGACCAGCTCTGCCGGGTGGAGAGCAGCGCCACGGCAGCGCCGGCCGCCCCGCACAGCAGGGCGACGGCGAGGCTGCGCCGGGCTGGCCGGAGGGGTGCGGCGGCCTCGGAACGGGGGTGAGGTACGGCAGTCACGTACTCCACTATCGCCTGAACCCCGGAAGAACCGTCATCCGGGGTCCGTCAACCCATGACCGCACCATCGTTCTCCCTTGGTCATCCCAGCGACAGGCCATGCACTCCCCATCCAAGGCAAAGGGAAGTCACAGCTTCAACGTTCTTCTTGTTGACGTGCCCAGGACATTCATAGGTTCTGCGCGGCCGTCGCGCGCACCCACGTCGGCGGCTGTACGGCGCACCCCCCACATGTCTCTCCGGTTCACCCACTCATGGAGGACGTACGTTGCGCAGAACCGTTTCCGCCGGCGCCGTGGCCGCACTGGCCACCGCCGCCCTCGCCCTGGCCGCTCCCGTCGGCCAGGCCGCGTCCACGACATCCACGGCACACGGCGTCACCGTCGCGCGCTCGTGCGCGGCCCCGACGCAGAAGAACGTCATGGCCTGCAACGCTCTCAAGGTCACCGCGGGCACCCCCAGGTCCGCACACGCGGAGAGCGATCTGACGGCCGCGGCCACCCCCGCCGGCTACGGCCCCGCCTCGCTGCAGGCGGCCTACAAAGTGCCCTCGTCGACCAGCGGTTCGGGCCAGACGGTGGCGATCGTCGACGCGTACGACGACCCGAACGCGGAGGCCGATCTCGCCGTCTACCGCTCGCAGTACGGCCTGTCCGCCTGCACCACGGCGAACAGCTGCTTCAAGAAGGTCGACCAGAACGGCGGCACGAGCTATCCGCGTGGCGACTCCGGCTGGGCGGAGGAGATCTCCCTCGACCTCGACATGGTCAGCGCGGCCTGTCCCAACTGCAAGATCCTCCTGGTGGAGGCGAGCTCGGCGAGCATGACGAACCTCGGCACGGCCGTGAACACCGCGGTCAGGCTGGGCGCGAAGTTCGTCAGCAACAGCTACGGCGGCAGCGAGTCCTCCAGCGACGCGACGTACGACTCCTCGTACTTCAACCACCCGGGCGTCGCCATCACGGTCTCCTCCGGTGACAACGGCTACGGCGTCGAGTACCCGGCCGCGTCCAAGTACGTGACGGCGGTGGGCGGTACGTCACTGAACACCGCGTCCAACTCGCGCGGCTGGACCGACACGGTGTGGAGCGGGGCGGGCTCCGGCTGCTCGAAGTACGACGCCAAGCCGGCCTGGCAGAGCGATGGCGGGTGCGCGAACCGCACCGTCGCCGACGTCTCTGCGGTCGCCGACCCGAACACCGGCGTCGCGGTCTACGACAGCTACCGCTCGGCCACCGGCTGGATGGTCTTCGGCGGCACCAGCGCCTCCTCGCCGCTGATCGCGGCGACGTACGCGCTGGCGGGCGCCCCGTCCTCCGGCTCCTCTCCGGCGTCCTTCCCCTACGCACACCCGTCGGCGCTGTACGACGTCACCAGCGGCTCCAACGGCAGCTGCTCCGGCTCGTACCTGTGCACCGGCACCACCGGGTACGACGGGCCCTCGGGCCTCGGTGTCCCGAACGGCACGGCGGCGTTCACGGGCTGACCCTCACGGCGACGTGAGCCTGTTGGCCGTGTGCACCGCGCGGAGGACGGCGGCCGCCTTGTTGCGGCACTCGTTGTCCTCCGCCACCGGGTCGGAGTCGGCGACGATGCCGGCTCCGGCCTGCACGTACGCCGTGCCGTCGCGCAGCAGGGCCGTACGGATGGCGATGGCGGTGTCGGCGTCGCCCGCGAAGTCGAGGTAGCCGACGCAGCCGCCGTACAGCCCGCGCCGGGACGGCTCGAGCTCGTCGATGATCTGCATCGCGCGCGGCTTCGGCGCACCGGAGAGGGTGCCCGCCGGGAAGCAGGCGGTGAGCACGTCGAAGGCCGTGCGCCCGGCCGCGACCCGTCCGGTGACCGTCGAGACGATGTGCATCACGTGGGAGTACCGCTCGATCGACATGAAGTCGACGACCTCCACCGAGCCGGGTTCGCACACCCGGCCGAGGTCGTTGCGGCCCAGGTCGACGAGCATCAGGTGCTCGGCGCGCTCCTTGGGGTCGGCGAGCAGCTCCTCGGCGAGGGCCTGGTCCTCCTGCGGGGTGGCGCCGCGGTGCCGGGTGCCGGCGATGGGGTGGACCATGGCCCGGCCGTCCTCGACCTTCACCAGCGCCTCCGGGGACGACCCGACGACATCGAACGCATCTCCGTCCCCGCAGGGGAACCGGAACAGGTACATGTACGGCGAGGGGTTGGTGGCCCTGAGCACCCGGTAGACGTCCAGCGCGCTCGCGGTGCACGGCGTCTCGAAGCGCTGCGAGGGGACGACCTGGAAGGCCTCGCCCGCGCGGATGCGCTCCTTGATGTCCTCGACCGCGTCCCGGAAGTCCTCGCCGCCCCACCGGGCGGTGTACTCGGGCAGTTCGGAGGGCGGCAGGACGGCCGGGGGCTGGGCGACCGCGCGGGACAGGTCGGCCTCCATGGCGTCGAGGCGGGCCACCGCGTCCGCGTAGGCCTCGTCGACGCCCGTGTCGAGGTCGTTGTGGTTGATCGCGTTGGCGATCAGCAGGACCGAGCCCTCCCAGTGGTCCATGACCGCGAGGTCGCTGGTCAGGAGCATGGTCAGCTCGGGCAGCTCCAGGTCGTCGCGCTCGCCGGGGCCGATCTTCTCCAGGCGGCGCACGATGTCGTACCCCAGATAGCCGACCATGCCGCCGGTGAAGGGCGGCAGGCCCAGGTCGTGGGCGAGGTCGCGGGGTGTGTGCAGGGCCTCGATGGTGGCCCGCAGGGCGGCCAGCGGGTCGCCGTCCGTGGGGACGCCGACGGGCGGGGTGCCGAGCCAGTGGGCCCGGCCGTTGCGCTCGGTCAGGGTTCCGGCCGAGCGGACACCGACGAAGGAGTAGCGGGACCACGACCGGCCGTTCTCCGCGGACTCCAGCAGGAAGGTGCCGGGGCGCTCGGCGGCGAGTTTGCGGTAGAGCGCGACCGGGGTGTCGCCGTCGGCGAGGAGCTTGCGCGTGACCGGGATGACGCGGCGGTCGGTGGCCAGCTTGCGGAACGTCTCGAGGTCCATGGCGGCCGACCTTACTGATCCGCGGACGCCGGGGAGGAGGCGGCGTCCTTGAGCAGCACGTCGGCGTCGAAGCAGGTCCGGTCGCCGGTGTGGCAGGCGGCGCCCAACTGGTCGACCTTGACCAGCACGGTGTCGGCGTCGCAGTCGAGCGCGACCGACTTCACGTGCTGCACATGGCCTGAGGTGTCGCCCTTGACCCAGTACTCCTGGCGGCTGCGCGACCAGTAGGTGCAGCGGCCGGTGGTGAGGGTGCGGTGCAGCGCCTCGTCGTCCATCCAGCCGAGCATGAGCACCTCACCGGTGTCGTACTGCTGGGCGATGGCGGGGAGCAGCCCGTCGGCGCTGCGCTTGAGGCGCGCGGCGATCTCGGGGTCCAGGCCGCTGGGCCTGCTGGGCGAAGGCGTGCTGGTCATGCGGACCATTGTGCCGCGCCGCACCGACATGCCCGGTCACCGTCCGCTGGGCGGACCGGTCCCCCGGTCGTACGCTGACTGCATGTCGACCCATGCCAAGCGTGAACGACTCCTCCTCGCGGACCTGTTGGAGGCCACGGGCCCCGACGCGCCCACGCTGTGCGAGGGCTGGAAGACCCGCGACCTCGCCGCCCACCTCGTGGTGCGCGAACGCCGTCCGGACGCCGCCGGGGGCGCGCTGATCAAGCAGCTCGCGCCGCGCCTGGAGAAGGTGATGGAGCAGTACACCGCGAAGCCGTACGAGGAGCTGATCCAGCTGATCCGTACCGGCCCGCCGCGCTTCTCGCCCTTCTCCCTGAAGCAGATCGACGAGGCGGCCAACACGGTCGAGTTCTACGTCCACACGGAGGACGTGCGCAGGGCGCAGCCCGACTGGACGCCGCGCGAACTGGACCCGGTCTTCCAGGACGCCCTGTGGTCCCGCCTGGAGCGCACGGCCCGCCTGACCGGTCGCGGCGCCCCGACGGGCCTGGTCCTGCGCCGCCCGAACGGCCAGACGGCGGTCGCCCACCGGGGCACCCCGGTGGTGACGGTCACCGGCGAGCCCTCGGAACTGCTGATGTTCGCGCTGGGCCGGCAGCGGGTGGCGGACGTGGAGCTGGACGGCGAGAAGGAGGCGATCACTCAGGTGCGGGAGACGAAGCAGCTGGGGATCTGAGGGAGCGGCTCAGCGGGGAAGTTCGGCCTGGCGCAGGTCGCGGGCGCCCAGGACGACGACCCCGGCCAGCCCGCAGACCGCCGCGCTGACGACGAAAACGGGGCCGGTGCCCCAGGCGCCGATGGCGGCGGCGGACAGCGGCATGCTGAGCGGGGCGAGGCCGAGGCCGACCAGGCTGGAGACCGCGGTGACGCGGCCCAGGTAGGCGGGGGCGGCCTGGGTCTGCAGCAGGGCGCCGCACATGGCGCCGCTGAGTCCGGCGAGGAGGCCGATGAGCAGGGCCACCCCCACAGCCGCCACGGCAGTCGGCACGTAGGCGAGGGCACCGATCGCCACGGATCCCGCGAAGGCCGCGTACGCGGTCACGTGTCCCGCGTGGGGCAGCCGCCCGCGCACGGCCAGCAGCAGCGAGGCGGCTCCGGCGCCGGTCCCGAAACCGGCCGCCACCCAGCCCAGACCGGAGGCGCCCCAGCCGCGCTCGTCGGCCAGCAGGGTCAGGCCCACGTTGAGCGGTCCGACGAAGCCGAGGTCGCCGAGGGCGATGGCGAGCATCAGCGGGCCGAGGACGCGGTGGCGACGGATGTAACGCAGACCCGCGCGAAGGTCACGCCAGGCAGTCGCGTCATCGGCGCCGGGGGCGCCGTCCGGTGGCAGCTCCCGTATTCGTACGGAGACCAGCAAGGGCACCGACACGGCGATCAGCAGCCCGGCGAGCCCGAAGGCGGCCGCCTCGCCGCCGACCGCCACCCCGAGGCCACCGAGCGGGGCGCCCGCGACGTACGCCAATCGGTTGGCGAGACCTCGCATACCGTGCACCCGGGCAAGCTGCCTCCGCTCGGTCAAGCGGGCTGGAAGAGCGCCCACTGCGGGCATGAACACCGCGTCCACGGTGCCGAAAACCAAGGCCAGCAGGGCGAGCGGCCACAGGCCGGGGGTGGTGACGAACAGCAGGCCCGCCACCGCGAGCACGGCGGCGCAGCGCACGGCGTCACTGCCGATGACGACGTTCCGGGGCCCGAAACGGTCGGCGACCACTCCCCCGCCCAGCATCAGCAGGGCCCTCGGCAGCGCGCTCACCGCCATGACGACTCCGGCCTGCGACGGCGTCCCTTCCTGGACAGCCGCCCACGACAGAGCGATGTAGTAGACGCTGTCGCCGACCATGGACGACGTGTAGGCGGCGAGCCAGCGCAGGACGTTGCCGTCGCGATGGGCGGGACGCTCGGTGGCGTCTCGGCTGGTGGGTAACGCGGGCGCAGTGCTCAAGGCAGTGGCCTCTCTCAGGGACGGAAGGGGAATCCGTACACGTGGAGCGCGACGTTCTCGCGCCCTTCGGTCTCGCCGGCGGTCGCGCGGGCGCGCGCCTGTTCGTTGTGCTTCCTGATCAGGGCGTCCAGGTCGCGGGAGAGTTCGGCCAGTTCGGCGGCCGTCATCCGCGGCAGGTACTCGGAGTCGATGGCAGCGCCGTTCCACTCCGGACTCCAGTGGGGACGTTCGTCCAGGTGGCGGAAGTAGAGCTCGCTGCGCTGCTCGTAGAAGAGCCGGGAGGCGGCGGTGTGGGCGGCCACCTTCTCCGGGGCGTCCCTGAAGTCCTCTTCATGGATGCTGATGCCGTCCGACGCGGCCCGCCACCAGCGTTCGCGTCCGTCCGCGCTCTGCGGCTCGGCCTCCTCGATGAGGCCGTGTTCGGCGAGCTTGCGCAGGTGGTAGCTGACCAGTGACACGGCCTCGTCGACCACCTCCGCGAGCTGTGAGGCGGTGGCCACGCGCTCGACGTACAGCGCCCGGAAGAGCTTCATCCGCAAGGGATGCGCGAGCGCCTTCAGCGTGCCCAGGTCGTTGATCCGACGGTTCTCCTTGCTTGCCATGCCCATCACCGTAGATACGAAAGGAAAGTTGCACAACAGATTTTGCGCAACTTTCGTTTCGTATCCGCTCATGAGGAGGCCCCGGCCACCCCACGGCGACCGGGGCCCGAGCCCAGCGCGGCGTCACCGCACGGGATGTCCCGCCTCCCGCAGCGTCTGCTTCACCTCTCCGATCCGCAGGTCGCCGAAGTGGAAGACCGACGCCGCCAGGACCGCGTCCGCGCCCGCCGCGACGGCCGGGGGGAAGTGGGCCAGTGCGCCCGCGCCGCCGGAGGCGATCACAGGGACCGTGACGTGCTTGCGGACGGCCGCGATCATCTCCAGGTCGTAGCCGTCCTTCGTGCCGTCCGCGTCCATCGAGTTCAGCAGGATCTCGCCCGCGCCCAGCTCCGCCGCCCGGTGCGCCCACTCGATCGCGTCGATGCCGGTGCCGCGGCGGCCGCCGTGGGTCGTCACCTCGAAGGAGCCCGAGTCGGTGCGGCGCGCGTCCACCGAGAGCACCAGGACCTGGCGGCCGAAGCGCTCCGCGATCTCCCGGATCAGGTCCGGCCGGGCGATGGCGGCCGTGTTGACGCCCACCTTGTCGGCGCCCGCCCGCAGCAGCCTGTCCACGTCCTCGGCCGTACGGACCCCGCCGCCGACCGTGAGCGGGATGAACACCTGCTCGGCGGTGCGGCGCACCACGTCGTACGTCGTCTCCCGGTTGCCCGAGGAGGCGGTGATGTCCAGGAACGTCAGCTCGTCGGCGCCCTCGGCGTCGTACACCTTCGCCATCTCGACGGGGTCGCCCGCGTCGCGCAGGTTCTGGAAGTTGACGCCCTTGACGACCCGGCCGTTGTCCACGTCCAGGCAGGGGATGACTCGGACCGCCAGGGTCATGAATCCACGGCTCCTCTTGCTGCTTCTAGCCTCTGAAGGCTTCAAGTTCCACTTCGACCAGGATGCGCGGGTCGACGAAGCCCTCCACCACCAGCAGGGTCGTCACCGGGCGCACCCGGTCGAACAGCTCCTTGTGGGCCCGGCCCACCTCGTCGACGTCCCGCGGATGAGTCAGGAACATCCGGGTCCGGATCACCGACTCGGGCCCGAGTCCCAACTCGGCGATCGCCTCCAGCGCGCCGGTGAACGCCACCTTCGCCTGCTCGTACGGGTCGCCCTCCCCGTACAGCACGCTGCCCTTGAAGGACGTCGTGCCGCCCACCAGGACGCGGTCGCCCGCCGCGACGGCGCGCGCGAAACCGAAGGACTCTTCCCAGGGACTTCCGTTCTGCACTCGCCGTACGGCTTCGGTCATGACGACACAGCCTCCAAGGCCTCTTCCAGGGTGAACGCCTTCGCGTACAGGGCCTTCCCGACGATCGCGCCCTCAACCCCCACAGGGACCAGGTCGGCGATCGCCCGCAGGTCGTCCAGCGAGGACACGCCGCCGGAGGCGACCACCGGGCGGTCGGTCGCCGCGCAGACGTTGCGCAGCAGCTGGAGGTTCGGGCCCTGCAGCGTGCCGTCCTTGGCGATGTCGGTGACGACGTACCGCGCGCAGCCCTCCTTGTTGAGGCGCTCCAGCGTCTCGTAGAGGTCACCGCCGTCGCGGGTCCAGCCGCGGCCGCGCAGCGTGGTGCCGCGGACGTCCAGGCCCACCGCGATCTTGTCGCCGTGCTCGGCGATGACCTTGGCGACCCACTCGGGGGTCTCCAGGGCGGCCGTGCCGAGGTTCACGCGCGTGCAGCCGGTGGCCAGGGCGGCGGCCAGGGTGGCGTCGTCGCGGATGCCTCCGGACAGCTCCACCTTGATGTGCATGTCCTTCAGGCGATCGGTGACCTCGGCGATCAGCGCACGGTTGTCGCCGGTGCCGAACGCGGCGTCCAGGTCGACCAGGTGCAGCCACTCGGCGCCCGCCCGCTGCCAGGCGAGGGCGGCCTCCAGAGGGGAGCCGTAGGAGGTCTCCGTGCCGGACTCGCCGTGCACGAGGCGGACCGCCTGGCCGTCGCGGACGTCGACGGCGGGGAGGAGTTCGAGCTTGGCCATGTCTCTACAGGGTTCCGATCCAGTTGGTGAGCAGCTGCGCTCCGGCGTCGCCGGACTTCTCGGGGTGGAACTGTGTGGCCCACAGGGAGCCGTTCTCCACGGCCGCCACGAACGGCTTGCCGTGTGTCGACCAGGTCACCTTGGGGGCGCTCATCGCCGGGTTGTGCGTCTGAAGCTGCCAGTCGTGGACGGCGTAGGAGTGCACGAAGTAGAAGCGCGCGTCCGCGTCCAGCCCGGCGAACAGCTCGGAGCCGGCCGGTGCCTCGACGGTGTTCCAGCCCATGTGGGGCACGACGTCCGCCTGGAGCTGCTCGACCCGGCCGGGCCACTCGGCGAGGCCCTCGGTCTCGACGCCGTGCTCGATGCCGAGGCCGAACAGGATCTGCATGCCGACGCAGATGCCCATCACGGGGCGCCCGCCGGCCAGGCGGCGGTCGATGATCCAGTCGCCGCGCGCCTCCTTCAGCCCCTGCATGCAGGCGGCGAAGGCGCCGACGCCCGGCACCAGCAGGCCGTCGGCGTTCATGGCGCGGTCGAAGTCGCGGGTGATCTCCACGTCGGCGCCCGCGCGGGCGAGGGCGCGCTCGGCGGAGCGGACGTTGCCGAAGCCGTAGTCGAAGACGACGACCTTCTTGGAGGTCTTCGACGTCTTCTGGGACGTGCTCGGGATGCTCAATTCCACACCTCCAGACGCATGACGCCCGCGACGAGACACAGTGCCGCGGCGATCGACAGCAGCACGATCAGGCTCGTGGGCATCTTCTGCTTGACGAAGGAGATGATCCCGCCGACGAGGAACAGGCCGACGACGATCAGTGCGGTCGAGGTGCCGTTCATGGCCTACAGCGCGCCCTTCGTGGACGGGAGGATGCCGGCCGCGCGCGGGTCGCGCTCGCTGGCGTAGCGCAGGGCCCTCGCCAGCGCCTTGAACTGGCACTCCACGATGTGGTGGGCGTTGCGCCCGTAGGGCACGTGCACGTGCAGCGCTATCTGGGCCTGGGCGACGAAGGACTCCAGGATGTGCCGGGTCATCGTGGTGTCGTACTCGCCGATCATCGGCGCCATGTTCTCGGGCTCGGTGTGCACGAGGTACGGACGGCCGGAGAGGTCGACGGTGACCTGGGCGAGGGACTCGTCGAGCGGGACCGTGCAGTTGCCGAAGCGGTAGATCCCCACCTTGTCGCCGAGCGCGTGCTTGAAGGCGGCGCCGAGCGCGAGGGCGGTGTCCTCGATGGTGTGGTGCGAGTCGATGTGCAGATCGCCGTCGGTCTTCACGGTCAGGTCGAACAGACCGTGCCGGCCGAGCTGGTCGAGCATGTGGTCGTAGAAGCCGACGCCGGTGGCGATGTCGGTCTTGCCGGTGCCGTCGAGGTCGATCTCGACGAGGACCGAGGTCTCCTTGGTGGTGCGCTCCACGCGCCCAACGCGGCTCATGCGCTCTGCTCCTTCGGGGGCGTGGGGGTTTCCCCCACAAGACACTGCAGTTCACGTACCGCGTCGAGGAACGCGTCGTTCTCCTCCGGGGTCCCGGCGGTGACCCTCAGCCACCCCGGTACGCCGTTGTCCCGGACCAGGACGCCCCGCTCCAGGATCCTCCGCCAGGCTTCGTGCGCGTCGGGGAAGCGCCCGAACTGCACGAAGTTGGCGTCCGACTCGGTGACGTCGTAGCCGATCGCGCGCAGCTCGGCGACCAGCCGGTCCCGCTCCGACTTCAGCTGCTCGACGTACTTCAGCAGCGTATCGGTGTGCTCCAGGGCGGCCAGGGCGGTCGCCTGCGTGATCGCCGACAGGTGGTACGGCAGCCGGACGAGCTGGACGGCGTCCACGACCGCCGGATGCGCGGCGAGGTAGCCGAGGCGCAGGCCGGCGGCGCCGAACGCCTTCGACATGGTGCGCGAGACGACGAGATTCGGCCGACCTTCGAGCAGCGGCAGCAGCGAGGAGCCGTGGCTGAACTCGATGTACGCCTCGTCCACGATCACCATGGAGGGCTTGGCCGCCTGCGCGGCCTCGTACAGGGCGAGGACCGTCTCGGGCGGGACCGCGTTGCCGGTGGGGTTGTTGGGGGTGGTGATGAAGACGACGTCCGGCCGGTGCTCGGCGATCGCCTTCTCGGCGGTGGCGAGGTCGATCGTGAAGTCCTCGTTGCGCGGACCCGAGATCCAGCCGGTGCCCGTGCCGCGCGAGATGAGCGCGTGCATCGAGTACGACGGCTCGAAGCCGATCGCGGTGCGGCCGGGCCCGCCGAAGGTCTGCAGCAGCTGCTGGATGACCTCGTTGGAGCCGTTGGCCGCCCACACGTTCTCGAGGCCGACTTCGTACCCGCCGGTCTTCGTCAGGTACTCGGCCAGCTTCGTGCGCAGTTCGACCGCGTCCCGGTCCGGGTAGCGGTTCAGGCCGCGGGCGGCCTCGCGTACGCGCTCGGTGATCCGTTCGACCAGCGGCTCGGGCAGCGGGTACGGGTTCTCGTTGGTGTTCAGCCGTACGGGCACGTCGAGCTGGGGAGCGCCGTAGGGGGTCTTGCCGCGCAGCTCGTCCCGGACGGGAAGATCGTCGATTCCGAAGCTCACTTGCTCTCAGGCACCTTCCAACCGAACCTTGCCTTGATCGCCGCGCCGTGCGCGGGCAGGTCCTCGGCGTCCGCCAGCGTCACCACGTGGTGCGCGACCTCGGCCAGCGCGTCCCGCGTGTAGTCGACGATGTGGATGCCGCGCAGGAAGGACTGGACGGACAGGCCGGAGGAGTGGCAGGCGCAGCCTCCGGTCGGCAGCACATGGTTGGAGCCGGCCGCGTAGTCGCCGAGGGAGACCGGCGCCCAGGGGCCGACGAAGATCGCGCCCGCGTTCCTGACGCGGTCCGCGACCGCGGCGGCGTCGGCGGTCTGGATCTCCAGGTGCTCGGCGCCGTACGCGTCGACGACGCGCAGGCCCTCGTCGATGCCGTCGACCAGCACGACGGCGGACTGCTTGCCGGCCAGCGCCGGGCGGATCCGGTCCTCGATGTGCCGGGAGGCGGCGACCTGCGGCTCGAGCTCCTTCTCCACGGCGTCCGCGAGCTCGACGGAGTCGGTGACGAGGACGGCGGCCGCCAGCGGGTCGTGCTCGGCCTGGCTGATCAGGTCGGAGGCCACGTGCACCGGGTCGGCGGTGGAGTCCGCGAGGATCGCGATCTCTGTGGGGCCGGCCTCGGTGTCGATGCCGATCCTGCCGGTGAAGTAGCGCTTGGCGGCGGCGACCCAGATGTTGCCGGGGCCGGTGACCATGTTCGCGGGCGGGCAGGACTCGGTGCCGTACGCGAACATCGCGACGGCGGTGGCGCCGCCGGCCGCGTACACCTCGTCGACGCCGAGCAGAGCGCAGGCGGCGAGGATCGTCGGGTGCGGCAGGCCGTCGAACTCGGCCTGGGCCGGAGAGGCCAGGGCGATCGACCCGACACCGGCCTCCTGGGCCGGGACCACGTTCATGATCACGGACGACGGGTAGACGGACCGGCCGCCGGGCGCGTACAGGCCCACGCGGTCCACCGGCACCCACTTCTCGGTCACCGTGCCCCCGGGCACCACCTGCGTGGTGTGCGTGCTGCGGCGCTGCTCGCGGTGGACGAGACGGGCGCGGCGGATGGACTCCTCCAGGGCCGCGCGCACGGCCGGGTCGATCTGCTCCAGCGCGTCCTTCAGGGCCTGGGCCGGGACCCGGACCGACGTGAGACGCACTCCGTCGAACTTCTCGGCGAAGTCGATCAGCGCCGCGTCGCCACGATGATGCACGGCTTCGCAGATCGGACGCACCTTCTCCAGTGCGGCCGAAACGTCGAAGTCGGCTCGGGGCAGCAGGTCGCGCAGGGCCGGACCCTCCGGGAGGGCGTCGCCGCGCAGATCGATTCGGGAGATCACAGCCCCAATTCTCGCAGACGGCCCCGACGGGCCGGACGGCCGTATCAATGGCTGATACAGAGCGTGGGCGGGCGGACGGCTCGGTGCCGGGCCGGTCGGCCGCGGGCGGCCGGGGACGGATCGGTGGGCGACACGGCGTGTCGCAGCCGGGACGGAACGCTCGGTGAGGGGTGCCGGGCGGGGTGGCCGGATTCGATGGGTGCTCACAGTGGGCGGAAGATCCCCTTCACCTTCCGCGTTCGGGCCGTCACACAACGGGCATGAACGGTCGTACGAAACCCGCGAGTAGCTGGGGAGGAAGGAAGAGCCGTGACCGAGGGTGCCGGCATCCGTGTCGACTACGTGCCGGACGGACTGACCGCCACGGAGGCCGGAATGTGGCAGGCCTTCCGCAACGGCAGCGAGTACGACCTGCGAGACGGGGACCCCGCCGTGGACGATCCGCACGGCGACCGTCCCTGGGGGCCCGAGCGCAGCGTGCGGGCCCGGATCGTGGCCTGGCTGCTCCTCGACGGCCCGCCCGCGCTCGCGGGACGGGTCTCGTCGCTGAAGCTGACCGGCATCCGGATCACGGACACCCTGGACCTCGCGGGCGGCACGGTCGTGCCGTACGTCGAGCTGAACGGCTGCCGGTTCGAGAAGGAGGTCCTGCTGCCGGAGGCCCGTTTCACGACCGTGCGGCTCGTGGACTGCTCGGTGCCGCGGCTGGAGGCGGCGCGTGTGCACACGGAGGGCGACCTTCATCTGGCGCGCTGCCGGTTCCAGGGCGGGGTGCGGCTCACGGACGCGCACATCGGGACCGACCTGATGCTCAACCAGGCCGTCGTCCACCGCGACCGGCGCGGCCGCTCCATCTCAGCGGACGGGCTGACCGTCGGCCAGGACCTGCAGGCCGACATGCTGGAGTCGCACGGGGAGCTGAGCATGCGCAGCGCCAAGGTCGGCGTGTCGCTGAGCCTGCGCGGCGCCCGGCTGACCAACCCGTACACCCGGCTGGCACTGAACGCCCCGCAGCTGACGGTCGAGCGCACCCTGTACCTGACTCCGGCGGGCGTCGGCAATCCGCTGCAGAGCAGTGGCACCACGCCCGCGCGCGGCACCCGGGTGCAGCGCTTCGAGTGCCGGGGCGGGATCCGGCTCGACGACGGGCGGTTCGGGGACGCGGTCGACCTGGACCGGGCCCGGTTCGTCCTCGACGACGACCAGGAGCTGTCGCTGCGCCGGGTCCAGACGCCCGAGCTGCGCTTCCTGGGCGACCGGCCCGAGCGGGGCAAGGTGATCCTCTCGGGCGCCCGGATCGTGAACCTGGTGGACCGGTGGACCAGCTGGCCCGGCCTCGGCGACCTCCACATGGGCGGTTTCGCCTACGAGAACCTCGTGCCGCAGGACGCCTTCCCGCTCGCCCGGCGTCTGGAGTGGGTGGCGGCGGCGACCGCCGAGTACAACCCGGAGCCGTACGAACGGCTCGCGGCCGTCCTGCGCAACTCCGGCGAGGACGAGGACGCGCGCGAGGTGTTGCTCGCCAAGCAGCGGCGCCGCCGCGAGACACTGCCGCTCGCGGCCAAGCTGTGGGGGTACGTACAGGACTGGACGGTCGCCTACGGGTACCGGCCCGGCCGTGCCGCGGTGTGGATGGCGGTGCTGTGGGCGGCCGCGTCGATCGCGTTCTCGCACGCGAGCCATCCGCCGGTCGACAAGGACGGGCATCCGGCGTGGAACCCCTCCCTGTTCGCCCTGGACCTGCTGCTGCCGGTGATCGATCTGGGCCAGGCGGGCCAGTGGCGGCTGAACGGGGCCTGGCAGTGGCTGTCGACGGCGGTGATCCTGCTCGGCTGGATATTGGCCACGACGGTCGCGGCGGGGGCGACGAGGCTCCTGCGACGCAGTTGATCCGGGGTGACTGATGGGGCCTGCGCATAGAGGTCCATCAGCGGCCAAACGGTTACCTTTTACCCAATCTTGAACTTCGCCCGTACAACCAAACACGGGTTACGCATTTGTGCTGGCGCGTCCCCGACCTGCGGCTTTTCAATGGTCGACACCATGGCAATCCTCCGCCCCTTCATCCGTACGCCACGGATGACTCGCGCCTCCTCGCGCCTCGCCGACGGGTTGCCCGCCGACGACGAGGTCCTTCTCGACGCGCCCGACGACCGCCTGGCGCCCGCCCTGGTCGCGGCGGGCCGCGGCGAGTACGGTCCGGCGGCCGAACTGCTCGCGACCACACGTCAGGCCGCCGAGTGGGAGGACCGCGACCGGTATGTGACACGGCTCGGCGCCTTCGCCCGCTCGCGCGACGAATGGCTCACGGACTGGCACCAGGCCGCCCCGCACGACCCGGACGCCACTTTGATCAGCGCCCAACTCGCGGTGGCCCGATGCTGGGAGTCGCCGGCCCGCGTAGAACTCCTGCGCAGGGTCGGCCCCTTGGTCACCGCGGCGACCGAGGGCGATCCCCAGGACCCGGTGCCGTGGCGGGTGGCGCTCGACCACGCGCGCGGCGCGCACACCAGCCACACCGAGTACGAGCGGCTGTGGGCCGAGGCCGTACGCCGCTCCCCGCACCACTACGGCTGCCATGTCGCCGCCCTGCAGTACCTGTCGGCCGCGTGCAGCGCCCAGTGGGGAAGGACTCCGCACAGGCCCGGTGACTCGCACTGGGAGTGCTTCGACTTCGCCGAGACCGCCGCGCAGGACGCCCCGCCGGGCTCCCTGGTGCAGGCGCTGCCCGTGCGCGCCGCGTTCAAGTACCTGACGGAGGGCGACGGAGTGGTCGTGACCCGGGGACGGCTGGACGCGGCGGCCGACCGGGCGATCGCGCTGTCGTCGCGGTTCGCGGCCGCCGACCCGTGGCCCGCGGAGATCCGCAATCTCCTCGTCTTCGTCCTGGTCCTGCTGGAGCGCTGGCAGGACGCGCTCACGCAGTTGAGCGTGACCGGCCCGTACGCCACGTCGTTCCCCTGGGACCGGATCTGTGACGACCCGCTGGGCCGTTTCCTGGAGGTGCGGGAGGCGGTGCGACGGGCGGTGGCGTCGCCGGTTCCGCCGCACGTGCCCGAGCGGCTTCTGCCGCTCATCCCTCCCCCCGGCAGGCAACTGATCGGGCACCTGAACGACCACACCGGCCACAGGCCCCGCTGCGACCATTAGGCTTTCGGGTCGTGACCACCGTCCGGCTCCCGCTCTTCCCGCTGAACTCGGTACTGTTCCCGGGGCTCGTGCTCCCGCTGAACATCTTCGAGGAGCGCTACCGCGCCCTGATGCGCGACCTGTTGAAGATCCCCGAGGACGAACCGCGCCGGTTCGCCGTCGTCGCCATCCGCGACGGCCACGAGGTGGCGCCGAGCGCGCCGGGCATGCCGGATCCCACGGCGCTGCCCGAGCGCGGGCCCGCGGCCGGCTTCGGGTCCGACCCGGCCAAGGCGTTCCACGCGGTGGGCTGTATCGTGGACGCGGCGACGATCCGGGAGCGGGCCGACGGCTCGTTCGAGGTGCTGGCGACGGGCACGACCCGCGTCCGTGTGCTCTCGGTGGACACCTCCGGCCCGTATCTGACGGCCGAGCTGGAGGAGCTGCCGGAGGAACAGGGCGACGAGGCGGGCGCGCTGGCCGAGGGGGTGCTGCGGGCGTTCCGGCAGTACCAGAAGCGGCTGGCGGGCGCGCGGGAGAGGTCCCTGTCGGCGGGTGCCGACCTGCCGGACGAACCGGCCGTGGTGTCGTACCTGGTGGCGGCCGCGGTAATGCTGGACACGCCGACGAAGCAGCGGCTGCTGCAGGCGCCCGACACCGCCTCCCGCCTGCGCGACGAGCTGAAACTGCTTCGCGCGGAGACGGCCATCATCCGTAACCTGCCGTCGTTGCCGGCGACCGAACTGACACGGACGCCGACGAGTCTGAACTGACGCACGAACGCTTTGTGGGAACGGGACGGGAACGGGAACGGCCGTATGGCGAAGAAGTCGAAGAAGCGGCAGCAGGAAGAAGAGGCGCGCGAAGCGCATTCGAATAGGGCTGGTGGTGGGCGACGGGCGGGCGGAACACCGGCGACGGTGGCCCTGACGGCGGCCGGAGTGGAGTTCACGGTCCACGCCTACGACCACGACCCGTCCCACCCGTCCTATGGCGAGGAGGCGGCCGAGGCGATGGGTGTCTCCCCCGACCGGGTGTTCAAGACGCTGGTGGCCGACGTGGACGGGGCGCTCGTGGTCGGGGTGGTCCCGGTGGCGGGTTCACTGGACCTGAAGGCGCTGGCCACGGCGGTGGGCGGCAAGCGGGCGGCGATGGCGGACCCGGCGCTCGCGGAGCGTACGACGGGTTACGTACGCGGCGGCATCTCGCCTCTCGGCCAGCGCAAGAAGCTCCGCACGGTGCTGGACGAGTCGGCCTCCTCGCACACCACGATCTGCGTGTCCGCCGGGCGCCGGGGCCTGGAGGTGGAGCTGTTCCCCGAGGACCTGGCCAAGCTCACGGAAGCGACGCTGGCACCGATCGCCCGTGCCTGACCACTCGACGGACGGCCCGTCCTCGGCTAGTACGGAAATATGTCGAAGAGGACACGCAAGCGCAAATGGCGCATGAAGAAGGGCCACGCCAACCACGGCCACCGGCCGGCGTGACCACCGCCCGTCACAAATAGCGCCGGACGGGCACTCCGAGCCCGTCCGGCGTTCGAGGACGAGGCCGCAGGCCGATGCGGGAGTCCTGAGGCGCAGCCCACAGGGACGGGAAGGGCAGGGGCGGCGGGACGAGACTCATCCGCACGCACCCTGAGGGGCTACGCCTACGGCGCAGCCGCCCCGTACGGATCGGGATCCCGCGGAGCGAACAGCGCCGTCAGCCCCAGGTGCACCACCAGCGCCGCCACCGACCACGCCAGCAGCGCCCCCTTGGCCCCGAGCTTCAGCGGCGCGGAGAACGTCACTCCCTTGCCCACGGCCTTGGCGTGCGCGATGACGTTGTGCGGGGGCCCCAGCCAGACCCCCAACCGCCACGCGAGCAGCGAACCCAGCAGTCCGCCCACACAGAGGGCCACCACCAGCGGCACCCCGCCCCGCTTGCGCACCAGGAAGACGACCAGCGCACTGAGCACACCGAAGCCGGCCGCGAGCAGCGTGAACGTCCCGTCCACCCCGATCGCCTGTTCCCCCTCGGTGTCCTTCAGATAGACGACCCAGTTGTTGTCGACCTTGTCCCCCACCAGCGGCACGTGCGGCGCCAACCACCACCACAGCACCCCGAGCAGCGCCCCGGCGAGCGCGATGCCCACCGTGATCACGGCCGCCTCGCGCACCTCGGTCTTCATACCGGGCCCGTCCGCCCCGTAGACGGCCGTGGCACCGTGCGGTGCCGGCCCGATCCCCACAGGCTCGGACACGGCGTGCCACGCCTCGTGCGAAGAGTGCGGGGGCTGTTCATGCGGCGGCGGAGGCGGAGTCAACGGAGCGGTCACCTTCACATCCTGCCAGGCGTGTCTGTCAGCCGCGTCACCGGACGGCCGCCCGGCGGTATGCCCAGGTCGCCATGGCCAGCGAGGCCACCCCGACGGCGGCGCACACGCCCAGGTCGCCGAGGACGAACGCCCAGTCCGGATGCCCGCCGAAGGTCCGCGCAAACGCCTCCACCCCGTACGTCGACGGCAGCAGGTCGCGCGCGACCTGAATGGCCTCCGGCATCCGGTGCGCCGGCAGCACGCCCAGCAACAGCGCCGCCGACATGCCCAACTGCCCGAGCAGCGTGGCCAGTTCGGGCCGCGGCGCGAGCAGGCCCAGTGCGGCGCCGAGCCCGGACAGCGCGGCGCCGGCCAGTGGGATCACCGCCGCGAGAACCCACAGGTGGGCGAGCGGCAGTCCGAACAGCACGCACCCGAAGACGGCGGTCACCAGGGTCCCGGGAACGGTGAAGGAGGCATACGCCGCCGCGGCGCCCAGCACCACCGCCGCGGCCGGCACCGGCAGCGTGGCGTAGTGGTCGAGCCCGCCGCTGCCGCGCAGCTGCCCGAAGTACTGGGCGAGCAGGTTCAGACCGACGTACGCGACCACGAGCACGGACGATCCGGCGACCACGGACCACGCGTCGCTCCCTCCGCCGCTCACCACGCCGCGCATCATGATCATGATGCCGATCGACTGGAACGTCGCCACGAACAGCAGCGGGATCCGCGCGACCCGCGCCCTGGACAGCTGGGCCCGGTACACGGCGGCCATCGACGGCCACAGCCGCGCCCGCGGCCCGAGGGCGGCGCCGTCCACGGCACCGTCGTCCATCACCCGGGCGCCGGGCAGAACCCCGGCGGGTACGACACTCACCTCGCGCTGCTCCTCTTCGTTTTCCCCAAGGTCCCCGTGGAGCTCCCCCCAGAGCTCCGTACGGACACGACGGCCCCCGCGCTCATGCCTTCACCAGCCCCTGACCGCTGCCACCGAGCGTCAGGTAGACGTCCTCCAGGCTGGGCGTGGCCAGTGTGAAGTCGTCGAGGGCGGCGAAAGCGGCGCCCCCGGTGACGGTGGCGACGGTCGCGCGCGCCTCCTCCGGGGCCATCCGCAGCGACCAGCGGCGCCCGGACTCCACGGCGCGGGTGCGCAGCGCGGCGACCTCGGGCACCTCCAGGGGCGCCCGCTCGCGCCACACGAGTTCGACGCGGACCTCCCCGGCGACGCGCTCCTTGAGCCCGGCCGGGGTGTCACAGGCGATGATCCGGCCCCGGTCGAGGACGGCGACCCGGTCGAGGACGGTCTCCGCCTCGATGACGTTGTGGGTGACCAGCAGGACGGTCGTCCCGCGCTCGGCCCGCCGCCGGTCCACGGCGCCCCACACGGCGCGGCGGGCGACCGGGTCCATGCCGGTGGTCGGCTCGTCGAGCACCAGCAGCGGTCGCTCCCCCATCAGCGCGGCGGCGAAGCAGGCGAGCCGGCGCTGACCGCCGGAGAGCTTCTTCAGCGGCCTGGAGGCGATCGGTGCGAGCCCGAGTTCGTCGAGGACGGCGTCCCGCTCCTCGCGGGCGTGCCGCAGGTCGAGCCCGCGCAGCCGTCCGGTCGTCTCGGCGGCGAGCGAGACGGTCAGCTCGTCGAGGGCGGTGGACTCCTGGCCGAGGTAGGCGAGGATGCGGGCGGCCCGTTCGGGGTGGCGCACGATGTCGTGCCCGAGGATCTCCACGCTGCCGCTGTCGGGCCGCATCAGTCCGGTCAACTGGCGTACGAGGGTGGACTTGCCGGCGCCGTTCGGTCCGAGCAGTCCGAAGATCTCGCCGCGCCGGATGTCCAGCCGTACGTCGTCGGTGGCCCGCACCTCGGGCGTCCCGGGCGTGCCGCGCCGCCCCCGTACCGCCGGATAGGTTTTGGTCAGCCCGCGCACGGCGCACACGACGTCGTCACTGTGCCGTGGTGCCGTTGCGCTGCGCTTGCTCACAAAGGACGAGGGTAAGGGGTACCGCCCGCCGAGCGGTTCCCGGGGCCCGCCGGGACCGCGGTCCGAAGTGGTGTGTCATTCGCCGGCGGGCGCCTCCGCCGCCGTGCGCTGGTCGATCTCCCGCCAGAAGCCCGCGCGGATCGCGTACCGGTCGTGTTCGTCGATCTGGTCGTCCTTGTGGGCGAGCAGGCCGAAGCGGGCCGCGTACCGCAGCAGCTCACCGTCGATGCGGTGCGGCACCCGCGGGTACATGCTCGACAGTTTCTGCAGGTGGGAGGGGTCGGCGAGGCGAGAGATCCACCGCCGGGCGAAGACCTGCCCCACCTCGTAGGGGTCGCCGCCGACCGTGGTGATGTCCTCCTCCCGGTCGGCCCACCGCTGCTCCGCGGTCGTCAGCTGCGCCAGCGTCGGCAGCGAGGCGGCCTCCGGCGACTCGGCAGCGACGGGCCGATCCACCCAGCCCTTGTCGGACGACCAGCGAAGCGTCGCCCCGGCGGGCTGCTGCGCGGTCTGCGGCGCCCGCAGCGCCGCGAGGTCCTTCGGGGTGGGTACGCCCTTGCTGACCGGCACCCGCTCCTGGGCGCCGTTCTGCGATGCGGCCGCCGGGACGTGTTCCGGCTCGGCGGCGGGCCGCTCCGTGGCGGCCGTGAGCGCCGACTCGGGCAGCGGCGCCGACAGGATCGCGGCGATCTCCGGCCGGGGCGCGGGCGGCGGCGCGCACACCCCGCCCAGCTCCTTGGGCCGCACGGCCTGGGTGATCCACGCCCGGTCGAGCACGCGTCGCTCGTCGGCCTCGGCGACCAGGTCCTCGGACTGGTTGTAGTCGCCGTCCGCGGCCTGCACGGCCCACAGGTGCACGGCGACCCCGTGCTCCTTGGCGGCCATCATGCCCGGCAGCAGGTCCCCGTCGCCGGTGACGAGCACGACGTCCGAGCACGCGCGGTTGCGGGCCAGCTCGGTCAGTTCGGCGTGCATCGCGGCGTCGACGCCCTTCTGCGCCCACCGCCCGTCGCTGCGGGTCAGCGCGCCGAGGCGCACGGTCACCCGGGGCATCACGCGCAGCCGGCGGTGCTCCGGCTGCGGTACGCGGTCGGGAGCGCCGTCGAACCAGTAGATGCGCAGCAGTGGCCGCCCGGTGTCGGCCTCGGCGCGCTCCCGCAGTCCCTGGATGAGGGCGGCGTGGTCGACGGTGATCCGGGACCTCGAGGGCTCTCCGGCGAGGAGGCTGGCGGCAGCCCCGAGCAGATACCCGGCGTCCACCAGGACGATGCAGCGGTCCACGCGATCCACCCTCTTTCCGGGAGGTTTGCTTCGGGCTTGCTTCGAGTCTGCCCGACGGCGGAGAGGTTAACGGCCGGAACTCGATCTTCGGCGTGGCGTATCCGGGGGACCGGGCCGCGAAGGACTGTGTCACGCAGGGTAATTGTCCGACATGCGGTTGATGTCAGGCTATGTGAATCTGGTCCCGGCCCTGGCCCCTAGTCCCCACAGGAGGCATCACCATGGCCAAGAACAAGAACCGCAAGCAGGCCGGCCCGCAGAACCGCTCCCCGAAGGCCGAGCAGGCGCAGGAGCACACCCAGCGGCCCGCGGCGGAGGCGCACACGTCTCCGATGGCGCAGACCCCGGGCAGCCCGGCGGATGTTACCCGTAAGAAGCAGAAGAACTTCGGCCACAACTGACGCCTGCACGAGGGCTGATGCCGAGGCCCGCGCGCGAGGGCCGACGCAGAAAAAGGGGCGCACCCGTTCTCGGGTGCGCCCCTTATCCGCTGAGTCACTCCGGGTGATCAGCCCGCCAGGCACGACGGGCCGAGAAGGACCTTCAGGTCGCCGTAGAGGGCGGGGTCCGGCTTGACCCGATGGCGGTCCAGGCGCAGGACCGTCGTCTTGCGCGGCCCCTGAAGCTTGATCCGCACCTCGCTGTCGCCCTTGTGCTGGCTGAGGATCTCGCCGAGGCGGCTCACCATCGGCGGGGTGACCTTCACGGCCGGGATGGTGAGCACCACCGGGGCGTTGGTGCCCGCGTTCGACAGGTCCGGAACCATCAGTTCCATCGCGACCAGCCGGGGCACGTCCTCCCGCTTGTCGAGGCGGCCCTTGACGAACACCACGGCGTCCTCGACGAGTTGGGTGGACACCAGCTGGTAGGTCGCCGGGAAGAACATGCACTCGATGGAGCCGGCGAGGTCCTCGACCGTGGCGATCGCCCACGCGTTGCCCTGCTTGGTCATCTTGCGCTGCAGGCCGGAGATGATGCCGCCGATGGTGACGACCGCGCCGTCCGCGTGCTCGCCACCGGTGAGCTGGGCGATGCCCGCGTCGGCCTTGTCGGACAGCACGTGCTCCAGGCCGAAGAGCGGGTGGTCGGAGACGTACAGACCGAGCATCTCCCGCTCCTGGGCGAGCAGATAGGTCTTGTCCCACTCCTCGTCGGTGAAGGTGACGTCGAGACCGAAGCCGGGCTCGCTGCTCTCCTCCTCCATGCCGCCGAAGAGGTCGAACTGCCCCTCGGCCTCCTTGCGCTTGACCGCGACCACGTTGTCGATCATCGGTTCGTACTGCGCCATCAGGCCCTTGCGGGTGTGGCCGAGGGAGTCGAAGGCGCCGGCCTTGATGAGCGATTCCGTCGTCCGCTTGTTGCAGACGACCGCCTCCACCTTGTCCAGGTAGTCCGGGAAGGACGCGTACTTCCCCTTGGCCTTGCGGCAGCGGATGATCGACTCGACGACGTTCGAACCGACGTTGCGCACGGCGGAGAGGCCGAAGAGGATCACGTCGTCGCCCTGCGCGGCGAAGTTCGACTCGGACTCGTTGACATTAGGCGGCAGCACCCGGATGCCCATACGACGGCACTCGTTCAGGTAGACGGCCGACTTGTCCTTGTCGTCCTTCACCGAGGTGAGGAGCGCGGCCATGTACTCGGCGGGGTGGTTCGCCTTCAGGTACGCGGTCCAGTACGAGACCAGGCCGTACGCGGCCGAGTGCGCCTTGTTGAACGCGTAGCCGGCGAACGGGACCAGCACGTCCCACAGCGCCTGGATCGCCTCGTCGCTGTAGCCGTTCTTGCGGGCGCCCGACTGGAAGATGACGAAGTTCTTCTCCAGCTCCTCCGGCTTCTTCTTGCCCATCACGCGACGGAGGATGTCGGCCTCGCCGAGCGAGTAGCCGGCGATGATCTGGGCGGCCTTCTGCACCTGCTCCTGGTAGACGATCAGGCCGTAGGTGACGTCCAGGACCTCCTTGAGCGGCGCCTCCAGCTCGGGATGGATGGGCGTGATCTCCTGCTGGCCGTTCTTGCGCAGCGCGTAGTTCGTGTGGGAGTTCATGCCCATCGGGCCCGGGCGGTACAGGGCCGAGACGGCGGAGATGTCTTCGAAGTTGTCCGCCTTCATCAGGCGCAGCAGCGAGCGCATGGGCCCGCCGTCGAACTGGAAGACGCCGAGGGTGTCACCGCGCTGGAGCAGCTCGAAGGTCGTGGGGTCGTCCAGCGGGAGACTCAGGAGATCGATGTCGATCCCCTTGTTGGCCTTCACCATCTTGACGGCGTCGTCCATGATCGTGAGGTTGCGCAGGCCCAGGAAGTCCATCTTCAGCAGGCCGAGCGACTCACAGCTCGGGTAGTCCCACTGGGTGATGGTCACGCCGTCGGTGTGCCTCACCCAGACCGGGACGTGCTCGGTGATGGTCTCGCTGGACATGATCACGCCGGCCGCGTGCACGCCCATCTGCCGCACCAGGCCCTCCACGCCGCGTGCGGTGTCGATGACCTTCTTCACATCCGGCTCGTTCTCGTACATCGACCGGACCTCGCCCGCCTCCGAGTAGCGGGGGTGGCTGGGGTCGGTGATGCCGGACAGCGGGATGCCCTTGCCGAGGACGTCGGCGGGCATGGCCTTGGTGATGCGGTCGCCCATCGCGTACGGGTAGCCGAGCACGCGCGCGGAGTCCTTGATCGCGTTCTTGGCCTTGATGGTGCCGTAGGTGCCGATCATGGCGACCTTGTCGGCGCCGTACTTCTCCGTCACGTACCGGATCACCTCGACGCGCCGGCGCTCGTCGAAGTCGATGTCGACATCGGGCATCGAGATGCGCTCGGGGTTGAGGAACCGCTCGAAGATCAGGCCGTGCGGGATCGGGTCGAGGTCGGTGATGCCGAGGGCGTAGGCGACGATCGAACCCGCGGCCGAGCCGCGGCCGGGGCCCACCGCGATGCCGTTCTTCTTGGCCCACATGATGAAGTCGGCGACCACGAGGAAGTAGCCCGGGAACCCCATCTGGATGATGACGTCCATCTCGTACTCGGCCTGCTTCATGCGGTCCTCGGGGATGCCGCCCGGGAAGCGGCGCTCCATGCCGCGGCGGACCTCCTCCTGGAACCAGGTCACCTCGGTGTACCCCTCGGGGATGTCGAACTTGGGCATGAGGTCGCGCTTGACGAACATGCCCTCGGTGTCGACCATCTCCGCGATCAGCCGGGTGTTCTCACAGCCCTCCTGCCAGGCGTCCGAGGAGTCGATGGCGTACATCTCCTGCGTGGACTTCAGGTAGTAGCCCGTGCCGTCGAACTTGAAGCGGTCCGGGTCGGAGAGGTTCTTGCCGGTCTGGATGCACAGCAGGGCGTCGTGGGCGGACGCCTCGTGCGCGTACGTGTAGTGCGAGTCGTTGGTGACCAGCGGCGGGATGCCGAGCTTCCTGCCGATCTCGAGCAGGCCGTCGCGGACCCGGCGCTCGATCTCGATGCCGTGGTCCATCAGCTCCAGGAAGTACTTGTCCTTGCCGAAGATGTCCTGGTAGTCGGCGGCCGCCTTCAGGGCCTCGTCGAAGTGGCCGAGGCGCAGCCGGGTCTGCACCTCGCCGGAGGGGCATCCGGTGGAGGCCACGATCCCCTCGGACCACTGGGCGATGGTCTCCTTGTCCATGCGGGGCCACTTCTGCAGCCAGCCCTCGGCGTACGCGTCGGAGGACAGGCGGAAGAGGTTGTGCAGACCGGTCCTGTTCACCGCCCACATCGTCTTGTGGGTGTAACCACCGGAACCGGAGATGTCGTCCCGCTTCTGGTGCGGCTGGCCCCAGAGGATCTTGCGCTTGTTGCGCCGGGACTCGGGGGCGACGTACGCCTCGATGCCGATGATGGGGGTGATTCCGGCCTTCTTCGCGGAGTGGAAGAAGTCGTACGCCCCGTGGAGGTTGCCGTGGTCGGACATGGCGATGTGGGTCATGCCCATCTCGTTGCACGCGTTGAACATGTCCTTCAGCCGCGCGGCACCGTCCAGCAGCGAGTACTGGGTGTGGACGTGCAGGTGCGTGAACGGCGGCTTTGACACGGTTCGAGCCTCCAGGGCAAACATTACGTCGACGGTGTCCCCCGGTCGCGGACAGTCCGGGGGACAGCGTCGAAGTCTATGCCTCGGCACTGACACCCGGAGGCGTCCGGCGCGTACCTTCATGCGGAGAAAACGTGGGCACTCCCCCACACCGCCGGACGTTGGCGTGGGGGAACACCCGCGGAAGATCGACCCCAAACGTCACGCACCACCGGTACCAGGAGGCACCCAGCGATGTCGGTTCCGCAGCTCAGCGCCGAGCAACGCGGTGAGGAGATCCTCGCCGTCTTCGACACCGCCTTCGGCGAGCTGCTCGCCGCCGACCCGGCCGCGTTCCGCGTGAAGTTCCGCAAGATGGCGGCCTCCGCGTTCGCGTTCTACCGGGGCACGGCGTGCCTCTTCTACCAGGATCTGGACGCGGACAAGCGCGGCGGCCCGTACCTGGACGACCGCACCTCGCGGGTATGGATCCACGGCGACCTGCACGCCGAGAACTTCGGCACCTACATGGACTCCACGGGCCGCCTGATCTTCAATGTGAACGACTTCGACGAGGCGTACGTCGGCCCCTTCACCTGGGACCTGAAGCGCTTCGCCGCCTCCATGGCCCTGATCGGCTACGCGAAGGCGCTCAGCGACGACCAGATCACCGAGCTGGTCCGCATCTACGCCGCGGCCTACCGTGAGCGCGTCCACGCCCTGGCCACCGGCGCCAAGAGCGACGAGGTGCCGCCCTTCACCCTGGACACCGCCCAGGGCCCGCTGCTGGACGCGCTGCGCGACGCCCGCTCGCTCACCCGCTTCGGGCTGCTGGACTCGATGACCGAGATCCGTGACTTCGAGCGCCGCTTCGCGCCGGGAGGCGGCTCCATCGAGCTGGACGCCGCCACCCGCTACAAGGTGCTCGCGGCCTTCGACGGCTACCTGGAGACGCTGCCGGAGACGTCCCTGGCCCGCCCGGACTCCTACCGCGTGAAGGACGTCGTCGGCCGCCGCGGCATCGGAATCGGCTCGGCCGGCCTGCCGTCGTACAACATCCTCCTCGAGGGCCACAGCGACGCCCTGGAGAACGACGTCGTGATCTACATCAAGCAGGCCCAGACCCCGGCCGTCTCCCGGCACATCACGGACCCCGTGATCCGCGAGTACTTCCAGCACGAGGGCCACCGCACGGTGATCTCCCAGCGCGCCCTGCAGGCGCACGCCGACCCGTGGCTGGGCTGGACCGAGCTGGACGGCGCGGGCCAGCTGGTCGCCGAGGTGTCGCCGTACGCGGTGGACCTGGACTGGGGCGACATCGACGACCCGGAGGAGATCGCCTCGGTGGTCGCCGACCTGGGCCGCGCCACGGCCGCCATGCACGCGGCGGCGGACGACCAGTCCGGCGAGTCCCTGGTGCCCTTCTCCACCGAGCGGGCCATCGACGCGGCGATCGCCGCCGCCGAGGACGGCTTCGGGGAACTGCTGGTGGACTTCGCCCACACCTACGGGGCACGCGCGCGTGCGGACCACCAGATCTTCGTGGACCTGTTCCGCAACGGCCGGATTCCAGGTCTGTGACGGAAGGGCCAGGTACGGGAATCCTTTAGCGCTCCCTTACGGGAGCACGTGACACACTCTCCTCTGCTATGGACATATCCGGGACCCACCTCAGAGCCGTACGCGCGGCGCTGTTCACGGCACTGGTCGTGACACTCAGCACCGCGTCGCACGTGCTGCTGTCCGAGGTCCCCCTGCCGATGGGGACGGTGGCCGCCATAGCCGCCGCCGTCTTCGTAGTCGCGTACGCGCTGGCGGGCCGTGAGCGCGGCTTCGGGAAGATCGCCGCCCTGCTGGTGCCGCTGGAGCTGACCGCGGACACGGTGTTCACCACCGGCCAGCACGCCTGCTACGGCAGGGCGGGCGGCCCGGTCACCGGCCCGCTGCGCTCGGTGGGCCTGGACCTGCTGTGCAGCGGGGGCAGCGTGGGCACCCCGCTCAGCCGGGTCGCCGGCACCGGCAGCGACCGGATCGCGGCGCTCCTGGCGCACGCCGACCCGGAGACCGCCTGGCTGCTGCTCGCCGCCCATGTGGGCGTGGGGCTGCTGGCCGCCGCCTGGCTGCGCCGCGGCGAGCGGGCGCTGGCCCAGCTGCTCGGCGCGGTGGCCGCGACCACGTTCCGGCCGCTGCTGCTCGCGGTCGCCGCGGTGACGGTACGGCTCGCTCCGGTCCGTCGGGCCCCGCGCCCGGCGCCCCGGAACACCGCCCCGCGCACCCGCCTCTTCGTGCACTCCCTGGGACGGCGTGGACCGCCGTGCTCGGTCGCCCTGGTCTGAGCGACACCCCGAGCACTCCAGTCCCCACCCGTACCCCGCGCACGACGATGCGCGTCCCCGAGGAGATCACCCATGAGCAAGCGGAACAGCCAGGCGGCGAAGACGGCGGCCCGTGAGCGGCTGCGCATCGAGCGCGAGCGGCAGGCCAAGCGCGACAAGGTCAAGCGGCAGCTGATCGTCGCCGGTTCGGTCGTCGCCGTGCTCGCCGTCGCCGGCGGCGTCGGCTACGCCGTCGTGCAGAACAACAAGCCCAGCCACTGGGAGGCCGCGAAGAGCGAGAAGCTCGTCGCGCCGGCCAACACCTCCGGCACGAACGGCACCACCGTCGTGATCGGCAAGAGCAGCGCCAAGAAGACCCTGGTCATGTACGAGGACCCGCGCTGCCCGATCTGCGCCCAGTTCGAGCAGACGGTCGGCTCGACCGTCAAGAAGGACCTCGACGAGGGCAAGTTCAAGATCCAGTACGTCGGCGCCACGTTCATCGACACCAACACCCAGGGCGAGGGCTCCAAGAACGCCCTGAGCGCCATGGGAGCCGCGCTGAACGTCAGCCCCGAGGCGTTCCTCGAGTACAAGACCGCGCTGTACTCGGCGAAGTGGCACCCGGAGGAGACCGAGGACACGTTCAAGGACGACAGCTACCTGATCAAGGTCGCGAACACCGTCCCCGCGCTGAAGGACAACGCGGCGTTCCAGAAGGCCGTGAAGGACGGCACCTACGACAAGTGGGCGCTGGACATGTCCGACGTCTTCAACAAGAGCGGGGTGCAGGGCACGCCGACCCTGAAGATGGACGGCAAGACGCTCACCGGGTCCGACGGCAAGAACGCGCCGATGACGGTGGCCGAGTTCAACGCGACGATCGACAACGCGCTCAAGTCCTGACCGGTCCCCCGGGCGGGCCTGAGCGGTCAGGCGGAGAAAGAGCGGGCGAACTTTGCCTGTTCGCCCGCTCTTTGCGCGTACCGGTCAGTAGTCTGCTCGGCCGTGACCAGTCGACACAGATCTTCCGAGAGCGTCAACTCCCTTTCCCCGCGCCGCCGTACGGTCGTCAAGGCCGCGGCGGCGACGGCCGTCCTGGGCGCCCCGCTCGCCGCCGCCCTTCCCGCCCGGGCCGCCGCCGGCACCCCGGCCTTCCTGCACGGCGTGGCCTCCGGTGACCCGCTGCCCGACGGCGTCCTGCTGTGGACCCGGGTGACACCCACCGCGGAGGCGACGCCCGGCTCCGGTCTCGGTCCCGACACCGAGGTGGCCTGGGTGCTCGCCAAGGACAAGGCGTTCACAGCGATCGTCGCCAAGGGTTCCGTCACCGCGACCGCCGCCTCCGACCACACCGTGAAGGCCGACGTCCGGGGGCTGGAGCCGGCCACCGACTACTGGTTCCGCTTCTCCGCGGGCGGCACCGACTCCCCCGTCGCCCGCACCCGCACCGCGCCGGCCGCCGACGCCGCCGTGTCCGGGCTGCGCTTCGGCGTGGTCTCCTGCGCCAACTGGGAGGCCGGCTACTTCGCGGCGTACCGGCACCTTGCCGCCCGGGGCGACCTGGACGCGTGGCTGCACCTGGGCGACTACATCTACGAGTACAAGACGGGCGAGTACGCGGCCCGTGGCACGGTCGTGCGCCCGCACGCCCCGGCGAACGAGATCATCACGCTGTCCGACTACCGGATCCGGCACGCCAAGTACAAGACGGATCCCGACCTTCAGGCCCTGCACGCGAAGGCACCGGTCATCGCGATCTGGGACGACCACGAGTTCGCCGACAACGCCTGGTCGGGCGGTGCGGTCAACCACACCGAGGGCACCGAGGGCACCTGGACGGCCCGCAAGGCGGCGGCGAAGCAGGCGTACTTCGAGTGGATGCCGGTCCGCCCGGCCGTCGAGGGCACGACCTACCGCCGGCTGCGTTTCGGCAAGCTGGCCGACCTCTCCCTGCTGGACCTGCGCTCCTTCCGCTCGCAGCAGGCGTCCACGGGCAGCGGTTCCGTCGACGACCCGGACCGCACGATCACGGGCCGTGCCCAACTCGACTGGCTCAAGGCGGGCTTGAAGGCGTCCGGCACCACTTGGCGGCTGGTCGGCAACTCGGTGATGATCGCGCCGCTCGTCGTCGGCTCGCTCTCCGCGGATCTGCTCAAGCCGCTGGCCAAGCTGCTGGGGCTGCCGCAGGAGGGCCTCGCCGTCAACACCGACCAGTGGGACGGCTACACCGACGACCGCCGTGAACTGCTCGCGCATCTGCGGGCCAACGCGATCCGGAACACCGTATTCCTGACCGGCGACATCCACATGGCGTGGGCCAACGACGTGCCCGTCGACGCGGGCACCTACCCGCTGTCGGCCTCCGCCGCCACCGAGTTCGTGGTCACCTCGGTCACCTCCGACAACCTCGACGACATCGTCAAGGTCCCCGAGGGCACCGTCTCGGCGGTGGCCGCGCCGGTCATCCGCGCGGCCAACCGGCACGTCCACTGGGTGGACACCGACCGCCACGGCTACGGCGTGCTGGACATCACCGCCGAGCGCGCGCAGATGGACTACTACGTCCTGTCCGACCGTACGAACGCGAGCGCCACCTCTTCCTGGGCGCGGTCGTACCGCACGCGCAGCGGCACGCAGAAGGTCGAGCGGACATACGAACCGGTGTAGGCCGCCGCGAGCCCGCTACAGGCTGTCGAGGAAGCCGAGCGCCACCCGCCAGGTGGCCTCGGCCGCCTCCTCGTCGTAGTCCGGCAGGTCCGGATCGGTGTACAGGTGGCCCGCGCCCGCGTACCGGTAGATCTCCACGTCCGCGCCCGCTCTGCCCATCTGCAGGTACCAGGCGCTGAGCCAGTCGTCCGTCTCGAACGGGTCCGGCTCCGCGACGTGCAACTGGACCGGCAGGGCGTCCACCGAGGCGCCCGGCGCGATGTCCGAGGTGCCGTGCAGCAGCAGGAGTCCGCGCGCCTTGTGGTCACCGAGCGCCAGGGTCTGCCCGATGGACGCGCCGAGCGAGAACCCGGAGTACACCAGCCCTCGCTCCGAGTAGGGCGCGGCGGCCAGGACGGCCCGCTTGAGCAGCTCTTCCTTCCCGATCTCGTCCTTGAAGGCCATGCCCTCCTCGACCGTCTCGAAGGTGCGGCCGTCGAACAGGTCGGGGGTCCACACCTCGTGCCCGGCGGCGCGGAGCCGGTCGGCCGCGGCCCGGACGGCCGGCCGCAGCCCGTACGTCGAGTGGAAGAGCATGATGTTCATGAGCCCATGGTGCCAGCCGGGACCGACGACGCCGTGCGCTGCGCGGCAGCGGGTGTTCTTGGCCACAGGTTCACGCCGTGCCCCACTGGTTACGCTCCAAGGATGGAGAACGTACTGCGCCCGGTGATGGTCGTCGGCGGCACGGTCGGACTCACCCTGCTCATCGGGTGGGGCACGGACGTCCTGCTGCGCAAGGCGAACGCCCGGCACCCCGAGACGCCCCTGTGGGGTCTGCTGCGCCGCGGCCGCATCCCCTACCAGCTTGTGCTGTGCGCGGCCCTGCTGAGGGGCTCCTACGACCAGGCGAAGGTCCTCCAGGCCCATCAGGTCGGCATCGGCCGGACGCTCACCCTGGTACTGATCGGTTCCGCGGCCTGGCTGGTGATCCGCATCGCGGGGGCCATAGTCGAGACGACGTACAGCCGCTACGCCCGCGCCCACCACGACCCGGCCCGGGTCCGGCGCGTGCGCACCCAGGTCACGCTGATCATGCGGGTGGTGTACGCGACCGTAGGGGTGGTGGCGGCCGGCGCGATGCTGCTGACGTTCCCGGCGATGCGAACGGCCGGCGCCTCGCTGCTGGCCTCGGCCGGCATCCTCGGCATCGTCGCCGGTGTCGCCGCGCAGTCCACGCTCTCCAACCTCTTCGCCGGGCTGCAGATCGCGTTCGGCGACATGGTGCGGCTCGGCGACACGGTGGTCGTGGACGGCGAGTGGGGCACGGTCGAGGAGATCACCCTGACGTTCCTGACCGTGCGCACCTGGGACGAGCGGCGGATCACCATGCCGGTGTCCTACTTCACCTCCAAGCCCTTCGAGAACTGGTCGCGCGGCAGCGCCCAGATGACCGGCATCGTCTACTTCCACGTCGACCACACCGCGCCCGTGGACGCGATGCGCGAGAAGCTCCGCGACATCCTGCGCCACTGCCCGGCGTGGGACGGCCGCGCCTACGGCCTCCAGGTCACCGACTCGACGCCCAACACCATGCAGGTGCGCGCGCTGGTGACCGCGAAGGACGCGGACGACATATGGACGGCCCGGGTCACGGTGCGCGAGGAGCTCATCCGCTGGCTGGCCGAGGAGCATCCCTACGCGCTGCCGCGGGTCAACACGGCGGGCGCCATACCTCCGCCCGGCTGGAACGGTCACTCCTCGCGCGACGGACAGTTCCACAAGGCGTACGAGCACCAGCGGGCGGGCCGGGGCTGATCCCCGCCCGCGTCAGCGGCCGCGTTCCGCACCGCCGTTGACCTGGATCACCTGCGCGGTGATGTGGCGGGCGCCGGGGGACGCCAGCCAGTGCAGGGTCGCGGCGACG
This sequence comes from Streptomyces sp. NPDC051104, assembly GCF_040682835.1. Taxonomy (NCBI): domain Bacteria; kingdom Bacillati; phylum Actinomycetota; class Actinomycetes; order Kitasatosporales; family Streptomycetaceae; genus Streptomyces; species Streptomyces sp. NPDC051104. Next base: position 60,866 of record NZ_JBFBBS010000025.1, read on the forward strand.
TCGCCGGGCGTGGCGGCACGGCCGATGGACGTCTCCGCGATGAGCCGGTCGCGCCGCGCCGTGTCCATCGCCTCGCCGAAGAACTCGGTGTCCTCGACATAGCCGGGCGCGACCACGTTCACCGTGATGCCGCGCGGCCCGAGCTCCCGGGCCAGATCGAAGGCGTACGGGTGCAGGGCGGCCTTGGAGGCGGCGTACGCGCCGCTGCCGGAGCCGCGGTAGGCGGCGATGGAGCTGAGGAACAGCACCCGGCCACCGGGTGAGGCGAGCCGGTCGCGCAGTGCCTCGGTGAGCAGGGCCGCGGTCAGCACGTTCAGCCGGAAGTTCACGGTCCAGGTGTGCGCGACGGTTTCGATCGGATCTTCGATGTCGGCCTTGGGCTCCAGGAGCCCACTGCCGCCGGCGCTGTTGACGAGGACGTCCACGGTGCCCAGCTCGTCGGCCACGAACTGGGCGGCGCCGCGCACGGCGTGCGGGTCGCTCAGATCGGCCGCGTAGGTGAGCGCCCCGGGCACGTCGGCCTTCTCCAGCACTTCCGCCCGGCGTCCGAGGAGCAGTACCCGGTCGCCGTCCGCCGCGAAGGCCCGCGCCGCCGCCAGTCCGATCCCCGTGCCACCGCCACTGATCACCACGTTGCGCGTCATGATGCGATCGTACAAAAGCCGCTTCCGGTGAGGCGATTGCTCTTCCTGGCGGGTCGCGGGACGGCCCGGCGGCGGTGTCAGCGCAGACTGCGGACGTCCAGGTGGCGCAGCACCCGGTCGACGATCTCCGGGTCGGCACCCGGTTCGCTGCGTGCCGCCAGCACCTCGTGGCGTGCCGCGCTCAGCATCTCCCCGTGGATCCTGCGTACCCGCTTGACGCGCCGGGCCCGCTGCTCGTGCGCCTCGCGCCGCTCCTCGTCCCCGAGGTCGGGGCTGATGCGGGCGCCGATGTCGAAGGCCCGCCGCAGCAGCTGCTCGGACAGCTCGTCCGGCAGCTCCTCGACCTGCTCGATCTCCTTCAGCCTCCGCTTCGCCGCCTTGGTCGCGCGGACCGCCAGCGCGTGCTCGAACTCCTTTTCGCTCTCCGTGTCGGCCCGCACGTTCAGCCTCCGCACCAGCCACGGCAGCGTGAGCCCCTGGAGCACGAGCGTGGCGGTGATCACCCCGAAGGCGATGAAGACGATCTCGTCCCGGCCGGGGAAGGGCGATCCGTCGTCCATGGTCAGCGGAATGGCCAAGGCCAGCGCCACCGACGCCACGCCCCGCATCCCCGACCACCACATGACGACGGTCTCCCGCCAGGACACCGGGATCTCCTCGTCGTAGTCCCGTATGGCGTGCAGCCGCTTGGTCAGCCAGGTCGCGGGCAGCAGCCAGGCGAGGCGGACGAACACCACGACGGCCACGATCGCGGCGGCCCAGCCGAGCATCTCGCCCCACCGCCCGGACGCGGTCCGGATCGCGTGGTGCAGTTCCAGCCCGATGAGCCCGAACGCGATCCCGGTGACCAGGGTGTCCACGACGTCCCAGAACGTGTGCCCGGCGAGCCGCATCATCACATCGTCCGGATCGGCGGCGTACTCCGCCAGGAACAGTGCGGTGATCAGCACGGACAGCACGCCGGAGCCGTGCAGCTCCTCGGCCAGGACGTACGAGGCGTACGGCACGAGGAGCGTCAGCCCGATCTGCAGGGTGGCGTCGCCGAGCAGGTCGAGCAGCTTGTTGGCGGCCCAGCCGAGGGCGAGCCCGACGGCGAGGGCGACGACCGCGGAGAGCGCCAGTTCGAGCAGGGCGTGCGGCAGCGAGAACGTTCCGCTGACGGCGGCGGCGATCGCGACGTGGTACAGCACGATCGCCGTCACGTCGTTGAACAGGCCCTCGCCCTCCAGGATCGACACCAGACGGCGGGGCAGCCCGAGCTGTCCCGCGACGGCGGTCGCAGCGACCGGGTCGGGCGGCGCGACCAGGGCGCCGAGCGCCACCGCCGCGGCGACCGGCAGCCCCGGCACGACCTCGTGGGCGACGGCGGCCACGCATACGGTGGTGACGAACACCAGCGCGACCGCCAACAGGAAGATGGGCCGCTTGTTGCCCGCGAACTGCCGCCACGAGGTGCGGCGCACCGCCGCGTACAGCAGCGGCGGCAGCAGTGCGGGCAGGATCAGCCCGGGCGGGATGTTGACGTCGGGCACGAAGTCGAGCAGGGCGAGCACGATCCCGAGCAGGGTCATCAGCACCGGCGCCGGCAGCCGGAGCCGGTCCCCGACCGGGACGCTCACCACGGCCCCGAGCACCAGCAGCAGGAACAGGGCCAGTTGGTCCACGGTGAGCGCTCCGGGAAGTTCGACGTTCACACAGCAGGTATCAAGCCTGCCATGCCACCCTTCTCACCCGCTTTTCCGGCTTCACCACAGAGAGCGCCGCATCGATCGGTGCGGTATCCCCGCGTCGGGGAATTCCGGCCCGTACGCCGCGTAGCCCAGCCGCTCGTAGAAGCCCAGCGCCTGGGTCTGCGCGTGCAGGTCCACCGCCGTCAGACCACGCGCGCGTGCCGCGTCCTCGATGGCACGCACCAGCGCGGCGCCGACGCCCAGGCCGCGTGCCTCCCGCGTCACCGCCAGCCGCCCGAGCGAGCCCACGGACGCGTCGCCGCCGTTCTTGGCGGCGGCCGCCTCCCCGTGCAGCAGCCGGCCGGTACCGAGCGGCACGCCGTCCTCCCGGACGGCCAGGACGTGCACGGCAGCGGCGTCATAGGCGTCGTACTCGATGTCCTCGGGCACGCCCTGCTCGCCGACGAAGACCTCCTTGCGGACCGCGAAGCACGCCTCGCGGTCGGCGGCTTCCTCGGCGATCCGCACGACGTACCCGGCGCTCATGCCCAGCTCTCCTCGCGCACCTTGTCCAGCGCCTTCTGCAGGTCGGCAGGGTAGGCGCTCTCGAACTCCACCCACTGCCCGTCCCCCGGGTGCTCGAAGCCGAGGCGTACCGCGTGCAGCCACTGGCGGGTCAGGCCGAGCCGCTTGGCGAGCGTCGGGTCCGCGCCGTACGTCAGGTCACCGACGCACGGGTGCCGGTGGGCGGCCATGTGGACGCGGATCTGGTGGGTACGCCCCGTCTCCAGCTTGACGTCGAGCAGGGACGCCGAGCGGAAGGCCTCGAGCAGGTCGTAGTGCGTGACGGAGGGCTTGCCGTCGGCCGTGACCGCCCACTTGTAGTCGTGGGTGGGGTGGCGGCCGATGGGTGCGTCGATGGTGCCGCTGGTCGGGTCGGGGTGGCCCTGGACGAGCGTGTGGTAGCGCTTGTCGACCGTGCGCTCCTTGAACTGGCGCTTGAGCGACGTGTACGCGTACTCCGACTTGGCCACCACCATCAGGCCGGACGTACCGACGTCGAGGCGGTGGACGATGCCCTGGCGCTCGGCGGCGCCGGAGGTGGAGATCCGGTAGCCGGCCGCCGCCAGGCCGCCGATCACGGTCGGGCCGGTCCAGCCGGGGCTAGGGTGCGCGGCGACGCCGATCGGCTTGACGATCACGACCACGTCCTCGTCGTCGTGCACGATCTCCATGCCCTCCACCGGCTCGGCGACCACCTGAACCGGCGCGGGCGCCTGCGGCATCTCGACCTCGAGCCAGGCGCCGCCGCGCACCCGCTCCGACTTGCCGACCACCGCCCCGTCGACCTGCACCTTGCCCGCTGCGGCCAGCTCCGCGGCTTTGGTGCGGGAGAAGCCGAACATGCGGGAGATGGCGGCGTCGACGCGCTCGCCCTCCAGGCCGTCGGGCACGGGCAGGGTACGGATCTCGGGAAACGTGCTCACCCGTCGAGTATGCCGGACGGGTCCCCCGGCCCCGAGAGGAGCCTGTGGACAACGGCCTCCGTCCTTGTGGACAGCCCCGCGATCTCAGTCCTTGTGGACGGTGCCGTCCGGGTCGAGCCCGCGGAAGGACAGCAGCACGATGAGGATGCCGCCGCAGACGATCGCCGAGTCGGCCAGGTTGAAGACGGCGAAGTGCTTGGGCGCGATGAAGTCGACGACCGCGCCCTCGAACACGCCCGGCGAGCGGAAGATCCGGTCGGTGAGGTTGCCGAGCGCGCCGCCGAGCAGCAGGCCGAGGGCGATCGCCCAGGGCAGGCTGTAGAGCTTGCGGGCGAGCCGGGCGATCACCACGATCACCGCCGCCGCGATCAGCGTGAAGATCACGGTGAAGGCCTCACCGAAGCCGAAGGCCGCACCCGGGTTGCGGATCGCCTCGAACTTCAGCCAGTCCCCGATGATCCCGATCGGCTCGTGGTGCTCCAGCTTCGCGACCACGATCAGCTTGCTGATCAGGTCGAGGGTGTACGCGAAGGCGGCGACCGCGAACAGGACCGCGATCCGGCGCCTGCCCCTGGGGCGCTCGGTGGCGCCGGAACCCGGCTCCTGGGCTCCGGCGCCCTCGGCCGGGGCCCGCCCGCCGGACTGCTCCGGTCCGGCCGCGTCTGGGATGTCCGGCGTACCGATGATGCGCTCCGCCTCTGCCACGTCAATCCCTCAACCTAGGTGCCCTGACTGCACGAGACTACGACACCACCGCGCCGGATCACGTGTTCAGACGGGGCTCATGGGCGGCGTTCCCGCTTCTGCTTGCATTCCACGCACAGGGTGGCACGCGGAAAGGCCTGCATACGGGCCTTGCCGATGGGGTTGCCGCAGCTCTCGCACAGGCCGTAGGTGCCGGAGTCGAGACGTTCCAGGGCGTGTTCGGTCTGTTCGACCATCTCCCGGGCGTTGTGGGCGAGCGCCATCTCGTGCTCACGGGTGATGTTCTTGGTGCCGGTGTCCGCCTGGTCGTCGCCGGCGCCGTCCCCGGAGTCACGCATCAGGCCGACCAGCGCCTGTTCGGAGGCGTCGATCTCGCCGCGCAGCCGCGTGGCCTCGGACTCCAGCTCGGCGCGCGCCTCGGCCACCTCCTCGGGGGTCCACGGGTCCTCTCCGGGGCGCACCGCCAGTTCCCCGGGCTCGGCCGCGGCGATCCTCGCCTTGGGGACCGCGGTGGGGCCCGTGTCCGCCGTGGCCGTCCCAGGAGTCTTCTTCGCAACCACCGTCGTGGCTCCCGTCTGCTTCGCGGCCTCGACCTCGCTCGCCTTCTTGGCCGTGCTCTTCCTGGCCGCACTCTTCGTGGGGGTGCTTTTCGTCGTGCCGCCCTTCGCGGCGCTCTTGTCGGCGGCGGCCTTGGAGGGGGCCGCCTTCTCGGCGGCGGCTTTCTTGGCCGCCGTCTTGGGAGTGACGGCCTTCTTGGCCGCCGTCTTGGGAGTGACGGCCTTCTTGGCCGCCGTCTTCGAGGTGACGGCCTTCTCGGCCGCCGTCTTCTTGGCAGCGGCCTTCTTCGCTGCCGCCTTCTTCGCGACGGTGCTGGTCACCGGAGCCTCCTTGCCGGGCGCCGCCTTCTTCGCCGCCGCCTTCTCGGGAACAGTGCCGGGTGCTGCCGCCTTCTTGGCAGCGACACCCTTGGTTGCCGCCTTCTCGGCCGCCGCCTTCTTGGTGACGGACTTCCTGGTGACGGCCTTCTTGGCCGCCGCCTTCTTCGGGACGGCCTGCTCGGCCGCCGCCTTCTCGGCCGCCGCTGCCTTCTTGGCGACGGTCTTCCTGGCCGACACCGTCCGGGCAGTGGTCTTCTTCGCCACCGCCTTCTTCCCGGCGGTCTCCTTCACCACCGCCCTTTTCTCCATGGTTTTCTTCCCGGCGGCCTTCTTCGTCACCGTCTTCTTCGCGGCGGCCTTCTTCGTCACCGTCTTCTTCGCGGCGGCCTTCTTCGTCACCGTCTTCTTCGCGGCGGTGCTGCTCACTGCCTCCTCCTTGCCGGCGGTGCCGGTCACCGCGGCCTTCTTCGGGGCGGGCTTCTCGGCCGCCGCCTCGGGAGGGGCTTTCCCGGTCGCCGCCCTGCCGGAGACGGACTTCTTCGCCTGCGCCTTCTTCCCGGCGGCGCTCTTCTTCACCGCCGTCTTCCTGGTGACGGTGCCGGTCGCCGTCGCCTTGCCGGGCGCCGCCTTCTCACCCGCCGGCCGCTCGAGGTCGCCTTCCTTCCTGGCCGCCTTCTTCGAGGGTGCCGCCTTCGACTCCGTCCGGCGGGCGCCGGCCTGCCCGGCGGGCGCCTTGCTGGAGGCCGTGCTCCCACTGGTCCGCTCGTCCGTCCCGGCAGCCGTCGCCCTCATCGCGCCCGGCCCCTCCGAGGCGTTCACCAGGTCCGTCGCCCCACCAGGGGCGGCGGTTGCCGCTCCAGCGCCCCGGGGCGCCGCCGTGCTCCTTCCCTGCGCCCCCGTCCCCCTGGCCCTGTGCGCACCTTTCCCGGCCCCGGTGGCAGCCTGGCCCGGCCGGCCGGCTGTCCCCACCGTCCGCCTCGCCCCCGCCGTATGGGTGGTCTTCTTCCCGTCCACGTTCCTGGCCGCCACAGCGCCGGAGGCAGCCGCACCCGTGGTTCTGCCGGACGCCGACTGCTGTACGGCGGTCTTCTTCACCACCATGGCCGCGGCCCCTTCACATATGTGATCTTGCGCGCGAGTCGTGCTGGGACGATAAATCGACTTCTGGCCCGCGGCAACGGGGCCCGCCCGCGAATCGCCCGCCACGCGCGTGCCCCACGGCGAGCCTGCATCCGTTGTGCCCAGCTCTCCGCCCGGTAATCCGCCGGCCCCCCGCTCCCCGAATCCGGCAGGCCGGCGCCTCGCCATTCGGGTCACCCGCGGACCTTCGCGCCCCCGGCCGCCGGAGCGGGAAATCCGGTCGGCCGCCGTCCGTGCGGCGCCGTACACTGGGCGGAGCGAAAAGCGTGGATGGGGACGAGTAACGGCGTACGCAGCCCAGAGCGACCCGGGGACGGTGTGAGCCCGGGGGCGAGCGCGACGTGAAGATCACCCCGGAGCCGCCGGAAGAACGCCCCAGCGAGAGCCCAGGGGCCAGTAGAACCGGCTTCGCGACCCCAATGAGGGGGCTCACCGGCGCGTACGGCGCACCGGGGGGCCAAGGAGGGTGGTACCGCGGGAGCGCGCCGCACACGGCGTACGGAGGATTCTCGGAATTCCCGGCTCTCGTCCCTCCGACGGAAGCAGCACGTCCGCCGGAGGAAGATCGATGACGCAGTACCGCCAGGTGCCCGCCCAGGTCGACCTGCCCGCGCTCGAGCACGCGGTGCTCGACTTCTGGCGCGAGCAGAAGGTCTTTGCCAAGAGCCTGGAGCAGTCCGAGGGCCGCCCCGAATGGGTGTTCTACGAGGGCCCGCCCACGGCCAACGGCATGCCGGGCGCCCACCACATCGAGGCCCGCGTCTTCAAGGACGTCTTTCCGCGCTTCCGCACCATGCGCGGCTACCACGTGGCCCGCAAGGCCGGCTGGGACTGCCACGGCCTCCCGGTGGAGCTGGCGGTCGAGAAGGAGCTCGGCTTCAGCGGCAAGAAGGACATCGAGGCGTACGGCATCGCCGAGTTCAACGCCAAGTGCCGCGAGTCCGTGCTGCGCCACACCGACGCGTTCTCCGAGCTGACGACCCGCATGGGCTACTGGGTCGATCTCGACGAGGCGTACGTCACGATGGAGCCCGAGTACATCGAGTCCGTCTGGTGGTCGCTGAAGGAGATCTTCAAGAAGGGCCTGCTGGTCCAGGACCACCGCGTCGCCCCCTGGTGCCCCCGCTGCGGCACGGGCCTGTCGGACCACGAGCTGGCGCAGGGGTACGAGACGGTCGTCGACCCGTCGGTCTATGTCCGTTTCCCGCTCACCTCCGGTCCGCTGGCCGGCGAGGCCGCGCTCCTGGTGTGGACGACGACCCCCTGGACACTGGTCTCCAACACCGCGGTCGCCGCCCATCCCGACGTCACCTATGTCGTCGCGACGAACGGTGAGGAGAAGCTCGTCGTGGCCGAGCCGCTCGTCGGCAAGGCGCTCGGCGAGGGCTGGGAGACCACCGGCCAGAACTTCACCGGCGCCGAGATGGAGCGCTGGACGTACCAACGTCCGTTCGAGCTGGTGGAGTTCCCGGAGCCGGCCCATTACGTGGTGAACGCCGAGTACGTCACCACCGAGGACGGTACGGGTCTGGTTCACCAGTCCCCCGCCTTCGGTGAGGACGACCTGAGGGTCTGCCGCGCGTACGGCCTGCCCGTCGTCAACCCGGTGCGCTCCGACGGCACCTTCGAGGAGGACGTCCCGCTGGTCGGCGGCGTCTTCTTCAAGAAGGCGGACGAAAAGCTCACCGCGGACCTCCAGCAGCGCGGCCTGCTCTTCAAGCACATCCCGTACGAGCACAGCTACCCGCACTGCTGGCGCTGCCACACCGCGCTCCTCTACTACGCGCAGCCGTCCTGGTACATCCGCACCACCGCCATCAAGGACCGGCTCCTGGAGGAGAACGAGAAGACCAACTGGTTCCCGGAGACCGTCAAGCACGGCCGGTACGGCGACTGGCTGAACAACAACATCGACTGGGCGCTGTCCCGCAACCGCTACTGGGGCACCCCGCTGCCGATCTGGCGGTGCGAGGACGACCACCTCACCTGCGTCGGCTCCCGCGCGGAGCTGACCGAGCTGACCGGCAGCGACCAGTCGGAGCTGGACCCGCACCGCCCGTACATCGACGAGGTCACCTTCGCCTGTCCGCAGGACGGCTGCGGGAAGACGGCCACACGCGTGCCTGAGGTCATCGACGCCTGGTACGACTCGGGCTCGATGCCGTTCGCGCAGTGGGGCTACCCGTACAAGAACAAGGAGCTGTTCGAGTCCCGCTACCCGGCGCAGTTCATCTCCGAGGCCATCGACCAGACCCGCGGCTGGTTCTACACGCTGATGGCGGTCGGCACCCTGGTGTTCGACAAGTCGTCGTACGAGAACGTGGTGTGCCTGGGCCACATCCTGGCCGAGGACGGCCGCAAGATGTCCAAGCACCTGGGCAACATCCTGCAGCCGATCCCGCTGATGGACCAGCACGGCGCGGACGCGGTCCGCTGGTTCATGGCGGCCGGCGGCTCCCCGTGGGCGGCACGCCGCGTCGGCCACGGCACGATCCAGGAGGTCGTCCGCAAGACACTCCTCACCTACTGGAACACGGTCGCCTTCCAGGCCCTGTACGCCCGCACGTCGAACTGGGCGCCGAGCGAGGCCGACCCGGCCCCGGCCGACCGCCCGGTCCTGGACCGATGGCTGCTGTCGGAGCTGCACGCGCTCACCGACCAGGTGACGCAGGCGCTGGAGGCGTACGACACCCAGCGCGCCGGCAAGCTGCTGTCCGCGTTCGTCGACGACCTCTCCAACTGGTACGTCCGCCGCTCCCGCCGCCGCTTCTGGCAGGGCGACAAGGCCGCGCTGCGCGCGCTGCACGAGGTCCTGGAGACGGTGACGAAGCTGATGGCCCCGATCACCCCGTTCATCACCGAGCGGGTGTGGCAGGACCTGATCGTGCCGGTGACCCCGGGCGCCCCGGAGTCGGTGCACCTGGCGTCCTGGCCGGAGGCGGATCTGTCGGCGATCGACCCGGAGCTGTCGCAGCAGATGATGCTGGTGCGCCGTCTCGTGGAGCTGGGCCGTGCCACGCGCGCGGAGTCGGGCGTCAAGACGCGCCAGCCGCTGTCGCGTGCGCTCGTCGCGGCGGCCGGCTTCGAGTCCCTGGACAAGGAGCTGCACACGCAGATCACGGAGGAGCTGAACGTCTCGTCCCTGGCGTCCCTCTCCGAGGTCGGCGGTTCCCTGGTCGACACCACGGCGAAGGCGAACTTCCGCGCGCTGGGCAAGCGGTTCGGCAAGCGCGTCCAGGACGTGGCCAAGGCCATCGCGAACGCCGACGCGGCGGCGCTGTCCCTGGCCCTGCGCGAGGGCACGGCGTCGGTGGAGGTCGACGGCGAGACCGTCACCCTCGCCCCGGACGAGGTGATCATCACGGAGACCCCGCGCGAGGGCTGGTCGGTGGCGTCCGACTCGGGCGCGACGGTCGCCCTCGACCTGGAGATCACCGAGGAGCTGCGGCAGGCGGGCCTAGCCCGTGACGCGATCCGCCTGATCCAGGAGGCCCGCAAGAACAGCGGCCTGGACGTCGCCGACCGCATCGCGCTGCGCTGGACCGCGACGGACCCGGCGGTCATCGCGGCCCTGACCGAGCACTCCGGTCTGATCGCCGAGGAGGTCCTCGCCACGGACTTCGCCCAGGGCGAGGCGGACGAGACCTACGGTGAGCCGTTCACCGACGAGGGCCTGTCCCTGACCTTCCGCCTGCGCAAGGCGTAAGACACACCCGAAGGCCCGGGTCCGCCGATCTCGGCGGGCCCGGGCCTTCGGCGTTGCGTCCGTACGCACAGCCGCTCCCCGGTCCGAACACGGGCGCCAAGGACTTCGCACGAAAGAGATGCCACACGAAAGGGCGGGGCCCCGGATCGAGATCCGGGGCCCCGCCCTGAACGCTGCCGACGCCTACGGCGTCTTCACGACCCTCAGTTGTCGTCCTCGTCGATGAGGAACCCGCGCATCGGCGAGGGCGCCTGGCCCATCGGCGACGGGCCCTGCGGACGGACCGGCGCCATCGGCTGGGTCATCGCCGGGGACATCTGCTGCTGGCCGCCGTAGGACGGAGCGGACGGGGCCGGAGCACCGCCCATCGTCTGGTTGCCGCCGTACGACGGGGCGCTCGCGCCCGCCGGGGCCATCGACGGCGCCGACGGCGACGGCAGGGAAGCCGTGGCCGGGGTGCGCGGCGGGGCCAGCGAGTCGTCGGCCTGGGTCTCCAGCTGACGCAGCTGCGACTCCAGGTACGACTTCAGGCGGGTGCGGTACTCGCGCTCGAAGCCGCGCAGGTCCTCGACCTTGCGCTCCAGCGTGGCGCGGGCGGACTCCAGGGAGCCCATCGCGACGCGGTGCTTCTCCTGCGCGTCCCGCTCCAGGGCGTCCGCCTTGGCACGGGCGTCGCGCTCCAGACCCTCGGCGCGGCTGCGGGCCTCACCGACGATCTTGTTGGCCTCGGCGCGGGCCTCGGCGATCGCCTGGTCGGCGGTCTGCTGGGCCAGCGAGAGAACACGCGCGGCGCTGTCGCCACCGGGACCCTGGCCGGGCATGCCCGGACCACCCATGGGGCCGCCCATCGGACCGCCCATGGGGCCACCCATCTGCTGCTGCATCGGGGGCTGGCCACCCATCGGCCCCTGACCCATCGGCCCCTGACCCATCGGACCCTGGCCCATCGGACCCTGGCCCATCGGACCCTGGCCCATCGGACCCGGTCCCTGGGGACCACCCTGACCGCCGCCGGGGCCGGCCGGCAGCTGCGGGGCACCGCTCGGCAGCTGGGGCGGGCCACCCATGGGGCCGCCCATCTGCTGCTGCGGCGGGCCCGATATCCCGGCGGGAACGGGAGCCCCGGGACCGCGCATGCCCTGCTGCTGATGTTGCTGGTCCTGGCCCTCCGGGGGCTTGCGCATGTTCTGCTGGTTCTGCGCGGCGGCACGAGTGGCGGCGGCCAGTTTGGCGCGCAGGTCCTCGTTCTCCCGGAGCAGGCGGGTCAGTTCGGCTTCGACCTCGTCGAGGAAGGCATCGACCTCGTCCTCGTCATAGCCTTCTCGGAGGCGGACGGTCGTGAACTGCTTGTTCCGAACGTCCTCGGGGGTCAGCGGCATGTCTTCACCTCAACGTAGTCATCGGCAGTCGGCAAGACCGTATCGTCCACATTCACCTCGCGAAGCTGCCCACGATCGAGATCAGGATGTAGACGATGATCATCAGTACGAAGAAGGACAGGTCGAGCGCCACGCCCCCGAGACGCAGCGGCGGGATGAACCGCCGCAGAAGCTTCAGCGGTGGATCGGTGACAGTGTAGGTGGCCTCCAGAACGACCACCATCGCCTTGCCGGGTTGCCATGAGCGGGCGAACTGGAAGACGTAGTCCATGACCAACCGGAAAATCAGCACGACGAGGAAGCACATCAGCGCGATGTAGACAACCTGTAGGAACACGCCCATGGTCCGCGCTTCCCTCTCCCCTGCTCCCGTGCCGTCTTTCCGGTCGTGCGTCTCAGCTCTGGTTGAAGAACCCGCCCTCTGCGATGCGGGCCTTGTCCTCCGCCGTGACATCGACGTTAGCAGGCGACAACAGGAACACCTTCTGCGTCACCCGCTCGATGCTGCCGTGAAGACCAAACACCAAACCGGCCGCAAAGTCGACAAGTCGCTTCGCATCTGTGTCATCCATCTCAGTCAGATTCATGATCACAGGAGTGCCCTCACGGAAGTGTTCCCCGATGGTACGGGCCTCGTTGTACGTCCGGGGGTGAAGCGTGGTGATCCGGTACGGCTCTCGTTCGGACACGACCTTGGGCATGATCACCGGTGCGTTCTTCTCCAGACTCTGGCGTTCTTGTGTGATGGATGCCACGGGCGCGATGCGGGCCGGACGCCCGGATTCCGCGGGTAGCGAAGCGGAAGGGGACACCGGATCGCGTGGCGCCGGCGGCTGCACCACGCGTACCGATTCGTCCCGTTGGGACTGAAGTGCCTGGTGCGCCTGGTGAGTCGGTTCGTGCCGCCTGCGGTCCCGCTCGGGCTCCGGATCGAGCTCGGGCTCGAAGTCGTCATCGGGGTCGAAACCCCGGCCGTCGTACCCATCGTCCTCCACGAGGCCGAGGTAGACCGCCATCTTGCGCATCGCGCCGGCCATGCTCTGAGTCCTCCGCTCTGTGGTGGATCGGCTGACGACTGCCAAGTGCCCGCGATCCACGAGGTCGTTACGCCCGCCTATCAGCGGTAATGACCATATTTTCTGCTGTGGTCCGACTTCTTGGCGACGTTACCCGAGCCTGGGGCGGACTCCGAGTACCGCAGTGCCGACGCGCACATGTGTCGCCCCGGCCGCAACGGCCTCCTCGAGGTCCGCACTCATTCCTGCCGAGACCATGGTGGCAGCCGGATGGGCCCTGCGCAGGTCGGTCGACAAATCCATGAGCCGCTCGAACGCCGCCCGTTGACGCCCCGCGTACTCGCCGGTGAGCGGCGCGACCGTCATCAGGCCGTCCAGCCGCAGCCCCGGCGCGTTCGCGACGAGGTCGCCCAACTCTTCGATTCCTTCGGGCGCCACACCTCCGCGCTCCCCTCGGCGGCTCGCCCCCGCGTCGAGCGCGACCTGGATGAGACAGCCCACCTCGCGCCCGGCCCGTACGGCCTCCTTGGACAGGGCCGTCACCAGCTTGGAACGATCGACGGACTGCACAAGATCCGCGTAACCGACCACGGATCGCACCTTATTGGTCTGCAACTGGCCGACAAAATGCCACGAAAGCGGCAGATCCGAGCAAGCCGCCGCCTTCGGTGCCGCGTCCTGATCGCGGTTCTCGGCGACGTGCCGCACACCGAGTTCCGACAGAATCCGCACATCGGAGGCGGGATAGGTCTTGGTGACCACGATCAGGGTCACCTCCTCGCGCTTGCGACCGGCGGCCGCGCACGCGGCGGCGATCCGATCCTCCACCTTTGCGAGGTTCGCGGCGATGTGATCCCTACGGTCCGTCATGCCCCATCAGTCCAGCCAGACATAGCCCGCGAGCCGCCCGGTCGTACGGTCACGGCGGTACGAGAAGTGATCGTGCGACTCCAGCGTGCACACCGGCGACTGCGCCCGGTCGCGCACCCCGAGCCGGTCGAGCTGCGCGTGCACGCCGGCGGTCACGTCGACCGCGGGAGTGCCCCAGCTCGTCTCGGCGTGCGCCGCCGGTTCGACGGCGGACACCTCGGCTCGCATCGCCTCCGGCACCTCGTAGCACCGGCCGCAGACCGCGGGTCCCGTACGGGCGACGATCCGGGACGGGTCGGCGCCCAGTTCCATCATGGCGCGGACGGCGGCGGGGACGACTCCGGCGACCATGCCGGGCCGGCCGGCGTGGGCGGCGGCCACGATGCCGGCGACCGGGTCGGCGAGCAGGACGGGGGTGCAGTCGGCGGTGAGCACCGCGAGGGCGAGACCGCGCCGGGCGGTGACGATCGCGTCCACCTCGGGCACCGGGTTTTCACCCCAGGGGGCGTCCACCACGGCCACGTCGGCACCGTGCACCTGGTTCATCCACACCACCCGGGCCGGATCGAGGCCGAGCGACTTCGCGGCCAGCTCCCGGTTGGTGCGTACGGCCTCGGGGTCGTCGCCGACCGCGCCGCCGAGGTTGAGCTCCTCGTACGGAGCGGCGCTCACCCCGCCCCACCGATCGGTGAAGGCGAAGTGCGCGCCGCTCAGGGTGTCGCGCTGTCCTATCACTTGAGGAAGTCCGGAACGTCCAGTTCCTCGGCCGCGCTGTCCGAGTAGGTCCGCGACGGCGGCACCGACGGCGGGGGCACCGGGAGGTCGGCCACCGGCTCCGGGGCGGGCTCCGGGGCCTCCTTCGGCGTGACGCTGCCGAGCGAGCCGAAGGACGGCCGGCTCTCGGCGGGGCGGACCGGCTCCTCGCGCTTGAGCGAGGACGAGCCGAGGACGTTCTCCCGCTTGGCGGGGGGCTGGCCGCCGTCGAAGCCGGCGGCGATCACGGTGACCCGGACCTCGTCGCCGAGGGCGTCGTCGATCACGGCACCGAAGATGATGTTGGCCTCGGGGTGGGCGGCCTCGCTCACCAGCTGGGCGGCCTCGTTGATCTCGAACAGGCCGAGGTCGGAGCCGCCGGAGATGGACAGCAGCACACCGCGGGCGCCGTCGATGGACGCCTCGAGGAGGGGCGAGGAGATCGCCATCTCGGCCGCGGCCACCGCGCGGTCGTCCCCGCGGGCCGAACCGATGCCCATGAGGGCGGAACCGGCCTCGGACATCACGGACTTGACGTCGGCGAAGTCGAGGTTGATCAGGCCGGGCGTGGTGATGAGGTCGGTGATGCCCTGGACACCGGAGAGCAGGACCTGGTCGGCCGACTTGAAGGCGTCGAGGACCGAGACCTGGCGGTCCGAGATGGACAGCAGCCGGTCGTTCGGGATGACGATGAGGGTGTCGACCTCTTCACGGAGGGCCGCGATGCCGTCCTCCGCCTGGTTCGCGCGCCGCCGTCCCTCGAAGGTGAACGGGCGTGTGACCACGCCGATGGTGAGCGCGCCGAGCGAGCGCGCGATGTTGGCCACGACGGGCGCGCCGCCGGTGCCGGTGCCGCCGCCTTCACCGGCCGTCACGAAGACCATGTCGGCCCCCTTGAGGACCTCCTCGATCTCCTCGCGGTGGTCCTCGGCGGCCTTGCGGCCGACATCCGGGTTGGCCCCGGCGCCGAGTCCGCGCGTGAGTTCCCGGCCGACGTCCAGCTTGACGTCGGCGTCGCTCATCAACAGAGCTTGCGCGTCGGTGTTGATGGCGATGAACTCGACGCCCTTGAGACCGACCTCGATCATCCGGTTGATGGCATTGACACCACCGCCGCCGACACCGATGACCTTGATGACTGCGAGGTAGTTCTGCGGTGCTGCCACGTCGAAGGCCTCTCGCCTCGAATTACGTTGCCGTCGACCCGCGGCTTCCCGCGGCTCGACGGCAGATGCCGAATGGGACGGTCCGAACGCCGACCCGAACCCTAACCCTGAAGTTTAGGGTTACCAGTGTGTCTGTTCCTTGGACTCTTCCGAACAGGACACTAAGTCGACAAGTGGCGCCCGTTCAACGAACACGCCGAACCTCCCGCTTTTCTTTTCACCCTATGTGATCAGCCGTAGCAGTGCCCAACCAGGGTGCTGGCCTGCGCGGATGTGCGTCAACTCCCCGATGACGCCGGGGCGATGGGAGCGCTGACATCGAAGTGGCGCGCGCCGGACGCGGCTTTCATCAGCGCGGTGAGCGCGGTGGCCTTCGCGCGGCCCCTCTCGCTGCTGCCCCACAGCACGGTCCGCCCGCCGGTCAACTCCAGCGAGATGGCGTCGTAAGACCGGACTCTGACGGTCCGGACGTCCCGCTTGACGCCGGCCGGTACGTCCTGGGCCACGAGGGCGGCCTCGCGGACCATCCGGTCGGTGCCGAATCGGCGCCAGCCGGCCGACTTGGACACCGTCAATTCCAGAGCCGGGATGCCGTTCGGGGCCTGCGAAACCGTGGCGAACCGTACGCCCTCCCTGTCCACTTCGACGAACTTTCCGCCGTTTTTGATGACCAGAACCGGAGTACGTTCAGTCACTTTCAGCCCGATTCCACGGGGCCAGGAGCGGACGGCGTCAATCGTGTCAATTCGGGGCAGTTTCCGGCGCACACGCGCCTCGATCGCCTCGGTGTCGACGGAAATCAGCGGCGATCCGATCCGTACTCCGGCCGCCTCGCGCACCTGCGCCGCGGTCAGCACCCGGGTTCCGGAGACGGACACATGCTCCACGCGCAGCCACGGGGAGCCGTACAGCAGCCAGAGTGAGCCGCCGGCCGCCAACACCACCACCAGCGAAAGGATGATGAGCATACGAAGGGTGCGCAGCCGCCGGAGGCGGGGCGGCCGGGGCGGGCCGGGCCGAACCTGCTTCCGCTCACCGCGCTCGGCGGTCGTCGGTCCGGCCACGGTTCCTGCCTTCCCTCAAGCTGTTACTGGTGGCGCGAGGCGATCGCCTCGTACACCATGCCGACCAGCAGTTCGTCGGCGTCACGGCGGCCGAACTCGCCGGCGGCATGGGACATCTGGTACAGCCGGTGCGGGTCGGCAAGCACCGGCAGGACGTTCTGCTGGACCCACTCCGGCGTGAGTTCCGCGTCGTCGACCAGCAGTCCGCCGCCCGCCTTGACCACCGGCTGGGCGTTCAGCCGCTGTTCGCCGTTGCCGATGGGCAGCGGAACGTACGCGGCCGGCAGCCCGACGGCGGAGAGTTCGGCGACGGTCATCGCGCCCGCACGGCAGAGCATCATGTCGGCCGCGGCGTACGCGAGGTCCATCCTGTCCAGGTACGGTACCGGGATGTACGGGGGCATCCCTGGCATCTGGTGCACCTGCGGCAGTTCGTTCTTCGGGCCGACCGCGTGGAGAATCTGGATGCCGGACTGCTGGAGGTACGGGGCGACCTGCTGGACGACCTCGTTGAGCCGGCGGGCGCCCTGCGAGCCACCGGAGACCAGCAGCGTCGGCAGGTTCGGGTCGAGACCGAAGGCGGCGCGGGCCTCGGGCCGTACGGCGGCGCGGTCCAGGGTGGCGATGGAGCGGCGCAGCGGGATGCCGATGTAGCGGGCGCCGCGCAGCTTGCTGTCCGGGGTGGAGACGGCGACCTGGGCGGCGTACCGCGAGCCGATCTTGTTGGCGAGGCCGGGGCGTGCGTTGGCCTCGTGGATGACGATCGGCACGCCGAGGCGCTTGGCGGCCAGGTAGCCGGGCAGTGCGACATAGCCGCCGAAGCCGACGACGGCGTCCGCCTTGGTGCGCTCGATGATCTGCTCGGCCGCCTTGATCGTGCCCCGCAGCCGCCCGGGGACCGTGATCAGCTCGGGGGTCGGCTTGCGCGGCAGGGGGACGGCGGGGATCAGCGCGAGTTCATAGCCGCGCTCGGGGACGAGCCTGGTCTCCAGCCCGCGCTCCGTGCCCAGGGCCGTGATCCCCACGGTCGGATCCTGCCTGCGCAGGGCGTCCGCGAGGGCGAGCGCGGGCTCGATGTGGCCGGCGGTCCCCCCACCGGCGAGTACGACATGCACCGAAATTCACCGCTCTCCGGACGAACGCGCCGCCGAGGCACGCCGTCGCATCGTGTTCCATCTCCGAGGCCCCCGGTCAGACACAGAGCCTCCCGCCCGCTTTCTACCAAAGCGGGGTTGCCGCATCGCAAGCGCCGCCCGCGCAGCGGGCTCGTCGCGTGCGAAGGCGATCAGCAGCCCGATGGCGAACATGGTCGGCAGCAGGGCGGATCCTCCGTAGGAGAACAGCGGGAGCGGGACGCCGGCGATCGGCAGCAGGCCGAGCACCGCACCGATGTTGATCACGGCCTGGGCCATGATCCAGGTGGTCACGCCTCCCGCGGCATACCTCACGAAGGGATCCTCCGTACGTCCGGCCGCGCGGATACCCGCATAGCCTAGAGCCGCGAAGAGGGCCAGTACCGACAGCGTGCCCGCGAGGCCGAGTTCCTCACCGGTGACGGCGAAGATGAAGTCCGTGTGCGCCTCGGGGAGTTGCCCCCATTTTTCCACACTGGCACCGAGCCCTGAACCGAAGATTCCGCCCGAGGCGAGGGCATAGAGGCCGTGCACGCCCTGCCAGCAGATGTCGTTCGGACCCAGGTCGGTCGCGCCGATGCAGGCCAGGCGGTTCAGGCGGTGCGGGCTGCTCTCGATGGCGAGGGCGCCGAGCACGACGGCGACGCCCAGGACGCCGGCGAACAGCCGCGTGGGCGCCCCGGCCAGCCACAGCAGTCCGAACAGGATCGCGGTCAGGATGATCGTCGTACCCATGTCGCCGCCCAGCATGATCAGCCCGAGCAGCAGGAACGCCATCGGAACGAGCGGCACCAGCATGTGCTTCCACTGTGTGAGCAGCCGCTTGTCCTGCTTGCGCGCGATCAGGTCGGCGCCCCACAGCACGAGCGCGAGCTTGCCGAACTCGCTGGGCTGGATCTGGAAGGAGCCGCCCAGCGAGATCCAGTTCTGGTTGCCGTTGACCGCCATGCCCACCCCCGGCACCTGCACCAGGACGAGCAGGAAGAGGGCACCGGCTAGGATCGGGTACGCCAGCGCCCGGTGCAGCTTCACGGGCATCCGCGAGGCGACGAGCATCAGCAGGGCCCCGATCGCCGCCGCCAGGAACTGCTTGCGGAAGAAGTACGACCCGGGCAGCGACATCTGCAGCGCGGTGATCTGGGAGGCCGAGTAGACCATCACCAGACCCAGCACCGTGATCAGCAGACTGCTGCCGAGGATCAGGTAGTACGCGGTGAGGGGCCTGTCCCAGGCCCGCCGGGCCCGCGCGACGAGCCGGGTGAGGGCGTTGTCGCGCGGCGGCAGGGCGGTGGGAGGGCGCTTGGGCGCACGCGGCGTGGTACGGCTACTGGCTGCCACCGGTCACCTCATCGTCGCTGTGACACCGGCGGACCGCCGCCGACGAATCATCAGCCACATTCGACTCACGCGTCCCTCCAAGGGTCCCCAGGCCACCGGCGGTGGCCGAGACCCGGCGTCAGGCGCCCGTACCCTCACCGAGTTCGCGAACGGCCTCCGCGAACGCATCCCCACGCTTGCTGTAGTTGGCGAACATGTCCATCGAGGCGCAAGCAGGGGCCAACAACACGGTGTCACCCGCATGCGCCAGCTTCCGCGCCTCGGCCACAGCCGCCCGCATCGCCCCAGTGTCGGTCCGTTCCAGGTCCACCACGGGTACTTCCGGCGCGTGTCGCGCGAGGGCTTCACGGATCAGCGCCCGGTCCGCACCGATGAGCACCACACCCCGAAGCCGCTTGGCCGCGCCCGCGACCAGCTCGTCGAAGGTCGCCCCCTTGGCGAGCCCGCCCGCGATCCACACGATCGACTCATAGGCCGCCAACGAGGCTTCAGCGGCATGCATGTTGGTGGCCTTGGAGTCGTCGACGTAGGCGACGCCGTCGACGTCCGCGACGTGCGCGATGCGGTGCGCGTCCGGCCGGAAGGCGCGCAGGCCGTCCCGTACTGCCTTGGCGGGCACCCCGAAGGCGCGCGCGAGGGCCGCCGCCGCAAGGGCGTTGGCGATGTTGTGCGGGGCGGGCGGGTTGACGTCGGAGACCTCCGCCAGCTCCTGCGCGTTCTTCTGCCGGTCCTCGACGAAGGCGCGGTCCACCAGAATGCCGTCCACGACGCCGAGTTGGGACGGCGCGGGCGTGCCCAGCGTGAAGCCGACGGCCCGGCAGCCCTCCTCGACGTCCGCCTCGCGCACCAGGTCCTCGGTGGCCTTGTCGGCGACGTTGTAGACGCAAGCGACCCGATTTCCCTCGTAGATACGGCCCTTGTCCTTGGCGTAGGCCTCCATCGAGCCGTGCCAGTCGAGGTGATCGGGCGCCAGGTTCAGTACGACGGCGGAGTGGGCGCGCAGCGACGGGGCCCAGTGGAGCTGATAGCTCGACAACTCCACCGCCAGCACGTCGTACTTCTCCTCGCCGAGGACGACGTCGAGCAGCGAGACCCCGATGTTGCCGACGGCGGCCGTGCGCAGGCCCGCCGCCTTCAGGATGGAGGCGAGCATCTGCACGGTCGTGGTCTTGCCGTTGGTGCCGGTGACCGCGAGCCAGGGGGCGGCGTCGGGGCCGCGCAGCTGCCAGGCGAGCTCGACGTCGCCCCAGACCGGCACGCCCGCCTCCGCGGCGGCGGCGAACAGCGGCTTGTCCGGCTTCCAGCCGGGCGCGGTGACGATCAGCTCGGTGCCCTCGGGCAGGGTCGCGCCGTCGCCGAGCCGGACCGTGATCCCGAGCGCCTCCAGCTCCGCGGCCTGCGCCCGGGCGCGCTCGTCGTCGCCGTCGTTGACGACGGTCACGACCGCGCCGAGACCGTGCAGCACCTTGGCCGCCGGGACGCCCGAGACGCCGAGCCCGGCGACGGTGACGTGCTTGCCCTGCCAGTCGGTCACTTTTCCGCTGCCCATCCTGCATAGAAGATGCCCAGTCCGACGACCACGCAAATACCCTGGATGATCCAGAACCTGACCACCACCAGGACCTCGGACCAGCCCTTGAGCTCGAAGTGGTGCTGGAGCGGCGCCATCCGGAAGACGCGCTTGCCGGTGAGACGGAAGGAGCCGACCTGGATCACGACGGACATGGTGATCAGGACGAACAGGCCGCCCAGCAGCGCCAGCAGCAGCTCGGTGCGGGAGCAGATCGCAAGGCCGGCCAGGGCGCCGCCCAGCGCGAGCGACCCGGTGTCGCCCATGAAGATCTTGGCGGGTGAGGTGTTCCACCACAGGAAGCCCAGGCAGGAGCCCATCAGCGCGGAGGCGACGATGGCGAGGTCGAGGGGGTCGCGCACCTGGTAGCAGGCCGACGGGTTGGTCAGCGTCATGGCGTTGGCGCAGGACTCCTGGAACTGCCAGACGCCGATGAACGTGTACGCGCCGAACACAAGCACGGACGCGCCGGTGGCCAGGCCGTCGAGACCATCGGTGAGGTTCACGCCGTTCGACATCGCGAGGATCATGAACAGCGCCCAGATGACGAACAGCACCGGGCCGATGGTCCAGCCGAAGTCCTGCACGAAGGAGAGCTTGGTGGAGGCCGGGGTGTTGCCGTGACTGTCGGCGAACTGCAGCGCCAGCACCGCGAAGGCGACGCCGACGATCAGCTGTCCGGCCATCTTGGCCTTGGCGCGCAGACCGAGCGACCGACGCTTGACGATCTTGATGTAGTCGTCGAGGAAGCCGACCAGGCCCATGCCCGCCATCAGCGCGAGCACCAGCAGCCCGGAGTAGTTCGGCGGGTAGCCGGTGATCAGCTTCGACAGGAAGTACGCGGCGATGGTCGACAGGATGAAGGCGATGCCGCCCATGGTCGGCGTACCGCGCTTGCTGTGGTGCTCGCGCGGGCCGTCGTCGCGGATGTACTGGCCGTAGCCCTTGCGGGCCAGCAGCTTGATCAGCAGCGGGGTGCCGATCAGGGTCAGGAAGAGGCCAATGACTCCTGCGAACAGGATCTGCTTCATCATCGGGCGGCAACCTCACCCTCGGTACCGGTCTCGAGCAGCGCCTGCGCCACGCTCTCGAGCCCGACCGACCGGGACGCCTTCACGAGTACGACGTCTCCCGGGCGCAACTCGCTGCGCAACAGGTCGATCGCCGCCTGTGCGTCGGACACGTGCACCGACTCCTCACCCCACGAACCCTCGTTATATGCGCCCAGTTGCAGCCAGGACGCTTCCCTGCCCCCGACCGCGACGAGCTTGCTGACGTTGAGCCGGACGGCGAGCCGTCCGACCGCGTCGTGCTCGGCGAGCGCCTCGTCCCCGAGCTCGGCCATCTTGCCGAGCACCGCCCAGGTCCGCCGTCCGCGGCCCATGGCGGCCAGCGCGCGCAGGGCGGCCTTCATGGACTCCGGGTTGGCGTTGTAGGCGTCGTTGACGATGGTCACGCCGTCAGGGCGCTCGGTGACCTCCATCCGCCAGCGGGAGAGGGAGCCCGCCTCGGAGAGCGCGACGGCGATCTCGTCTGCGGACATGCCCAGCTCATGGGCGACGGCGGCCGCGGCGAGCGCGTTCGACACGTGGTGCTCACCGTACAGGCGCATGGTCACATCGGATGCACCGGAGGGTGTGTGAAGCCTGAAGGCGGGCTGTCCGCTGTCCGTGAGTCTCACGTTCTCGGCGCGTACGTCCGCTTCGTCGGACTCTCCGAAAAGGATCACCTTCGCCTTCGTACGGGAGGCCATGGCACGCACGTACGGGTCGTCGGCGTTGAGGACCGCGATGCCGCCCGCGTCCGAGGAGGGCAGGCTCTCGACGAGTTCGCCCTTCGCCTGTGCGATCTGTTCGCGGCCGCCGAACTCGCCGATGTGGGCGGAGCCGACGTTGAGCACGACACCGACCTTCGGCGGGGTCAGCTCGGTGAGGTAGCGGATGTGGCCGATGCCGCGGGCGCCCATCTCCAGGACGAGGAACCTGGTGTCCTCGGTGGCGCTGAGGGCGGTCAGCGGCAGTCCGATCTCGTTGTTGAGCGAGCCGGGTGTGAACACGGTCGGCGCCTTGCGCCGCAGCACCTGGGCGATGAGGTCCTTGGTGCTGGTCTTGCCCGCGGAGCCGGTGAGGGCCACGAGGGTCGCCCCCAGCCGTGAGACGACGTGACGCGCGAGGGCGCCGAGGGCGGCCTGGACGTCGTCCACGACGATCGCGGGCACGCCCACGGGGCGCGACCCGAGGACGGCGGCGGCACCGGCCTCGACGGCCGCCTGCGCGAAGTCGTGGCCGTCCACGCGTTCGCCGACGAAGGCGACGAAGAGGCAACCGGGCCCCACCTCGCGGGAGTCCCGGACGACCGGCCCGGTGACCTGGACGGACGGGTCCGGTATGTCATGCGTCTGCCCGCCGACGACTTCTGCGATCTCGGCGAGGGAGAGGGCGATCACAAGTTCATCCCTGGGTCTTCTGGATAGCTTCGCGAAGCACCTGGCGGTCGTCGAAGGGACGGACCACTCCGGCGATGTCCTGGCCCTGTTCGTGGCCCTTGCCCGCGACGAGCACGGTGTCCCCGGGCCGTGCGCGGGCGACGGCGGCTGCGATGGC
Source organism: Streptomyces sp. NPDC051104 (assembly GCF_040682835.1). Lineage (NCBI taxonomy): Bacteria > Bacillati > Actinomycetota > Actinomycetes > Kitasatosporales > Streptomycetaceae > Streptomyces > Streptomyces sp. NPDC051104. Next base: position 83,988 of record NZ_JBFBBS010000025.1, read on the forward strand.
GGCGGCCCGGTCCTCGAAGACCTGGACCTCGCCGCGCTCGTGCGCGGGCACGGACGCGGCGCCCTGGAGCATGGTGGCGAGGATCGCGAGGGGGTCCTCGGAGCGCGGGTTGTCGGAGGTCAGTACGGCGGTGTCGGCCAGCCGGGCCGCGGCGGCGCCCATCGGGGCGCGCTTGGTGGTGTCACGGTCGCCGCCGCAGCCGATGACGACGTGCAGCCTGCCCTCGGTGACCTTGCGCAGGGCGCGCAGCACCGATTCGACGGCGTCGGTCTTGTGGGCGTAGTCGACGACCGCGAGGTAGGGCTGCCCGGCGTCCACGCGTTCCAGGCGCCCGGGGACGCCCGGTACGGCGGCGACGCCGTCGGCGGCGGTCTGCGGGTCCAGCCCGGCCTCGGCCAGGGCGACGATGGCGGCGAGGGTGTTCGCCACGTTGAACGGGCCCGGCAGCGGCGACCTGGCGGTGATCCGCTGCTCCTTGGGGCCGATCACGGTGAACGTGGAGTCCAGCGGGCCGATGTGGACGTCCTCGGCATGCCAGTCGGCGTCCGGGTGGCCCTCGGCGGAGTACGTGACGACCGGGACGCCGGCCTCCTTGGCGAGCCTGCGGCCGTACTCGTCGTCGAAGTTGACCACGCCGAGCCTGCTGCGCTTCTCCGTGAACAGCTGCGCCTTCGCCCGGTAGTAGTCCTCCATGTCGGAGTGGAACTCCATGTGTTCCGGGCTGAGGTTGGTGAAGACGGCGACGTCGAACACGCAGCCGTCGACGCGGCCGAGGACCAGCGCGTGGCTGGAGACCTCCATGGCGACGGCCTCGACCCCGCGCTCGCGCATGACCGCGAAGAGTGCCTGCAGGTCGGTGGCCTCGGGGGTGGTGCGCTCGGACTTGATGCGGGTCTCGCCGATGCGCATCTCCACCGTGCCGATGAGTCCGGTGGAGCGGACCGTCTTCAGGCCGCCCTCGACGAGGTAGGCGGTGGTGGTCTTGCCGGAGGTGCCGGTGATGCCGATCTGGAGCAGGTCACGGCCGGGGTGGCCGTAGATCGTGGCCGCCAGCTCGCCCATTCGTGCGCGCGGGTCGTCGACCACCAGGACCGGCAGGCCGGTCGCGGCGGCGCGCTCGGCGCCCGTCGGGTCGGTCAGCACGGCGACCGCGCCGAGTCCGGCGGCCTGGGTGACGAAGTCGGCGCCGTGCGCTCGGGCGCCGGGCAGGGCGGCGTACAGGTCGCCGGGGCGCACGGCGCGAGAGTCGTGAGTGATGCCCGTGACCTCGGCGGCGCCCTCCGGGGCGGTGACACCCAGCTGGCCGGCGAGCTCCGCGAGGGGTGTGGCGGAGACGTGGTGCGGCCTGGGCGGTCCCGGGTATGTCACGGAAGCGCCCTTCTGAGTGGTGGGGGACTGATCAGCGTGTGGCACGGCGGTGAGCGTACCGGGCGTACCCCTCCGGGGGCGAAGCGAGGGCGAGGGCGGGGTGCGGTTCCCGGGATCGGGAGTGTTGGTTGTCACGAGCTGGTTCCTCGTCGGTCTTTCCCGTGGTGCTTCGTAGAGCTGATCATGGCGTGAACGTGACGGGCAGGTTCGCTGGGGCGGCTCCGGTGGGCGGGACCTGGAGGGTCTTCAGGGCGAACTCCATCACCTGCTTGAAGACCGGACCACAGATGTCGCCGCCGTAGTAGCTGCCCTTGGTGGCGTTCTGGATCGCGCAGTAGACGGTGACGCGGGGGTTGTCCGCGGGGGCGAAGCCGGCGAAGGAGGACGTGTAGCCGCGGTACCTGCCGGTGGCCGGATCCACGCGGTTGGCCGTACCCGTCTTGCCCGCGACGCGGTAGCCGGGGATGCGCCCCTTGTTGCCGGTTCCCTGCCCGTCGTCCACGACGGCCTCCAGCATCTGGGCGAGCGTCTTCGCCGTCATGTCGCTGACGACCCTGGTCTTCTTGGGCTGCGGGGCCGGGGTGAAGCGGCCGTCCGGGCCCTTCATGCCGCGCACCAGGGTGGGCTCGACGCGCACGCCACCGTTGGCGATGGTCGAGTAGACGGACGCGGCCTGCACCGCGTTGATCGACACACCCTGGCCGAAAGGAATCGTGTACTGCTGGGAGGTCGACCACTTGCCGGGCGGCGCGAGGATGCCGGCGGTCTCACCCGGGAAGTCGAGTCCGGTGGGGCGGCCGATGCCGAATTTGCGCAGGTAGGAGTACAGGACCTGATTGGCCTGCGCCTGCGTCCTGCCGAGCTGGCCGGCCGCCAGGATGGTGCCGATGTTGCTGGACTTGGCGAGGACGCCGTTGAGGGTCAGGTACCAGGTCGTGTGGTCGACGTCGTCCGCGAAGAGCCGGTCGCCGCGGTGCAGCCGGTTGGGCACGGTGACGTGGGTCAGCGGGGTCGCGGCGTTCTCCTGAAGCACGGCCGCCATGGTCATGACCTTGGCGGTGGAGCCGGGCTCGTACGCGTCCTGCAGGGCGGCGTTGCCGAGGGCCGCCGCGTTGGCGTGCGAGAGGTCGTTGGGATCGAAGCCGGGCGAGTTGGCGAGGGCCAGGATCTGACCCGTCCGGGTGTCCTGCGCCACGACGTACCCGCGGTCCGCCCCGGACTTCTTCACCTGTTCGGTGATGGCCCTCTGGGCGGCCCACTGGATGTCCCGGTCGAGGGTCAGTTCGACGTCGGAACCTGCCACGGCGGGTGTCTCGGCGGAGCCCGCGGTCGGCACCAGACGGCCGCCGGACTGGGCGTAGCGGATCTTGCCGTCCTTGCCCGCCAGCTCCTGGTTCAGCTGCTGCTCGATGCCGCCGGCGCCCTTTCCGTCGGCGTTGACCCAGCCGAGTAGCCCGGCGGCGAGGTCGCCGTTGGGGTAGACGCGCTTGTTGGTGGGCTCGGCGAGGACCCCGGCGAGGACGTTGGCCGTGTTGGGGTCCGTCCTCGCCTTGGCGGCGAGGGTGTTCTTCAGATCCTTGATCTGGTTCCACACCTGGGGGGTCTGGCGGTGGGCGAGCAGCACGTACTGGGTGTCCGGGGTCTTGAGCTTCCTGGCGACCTCGGCGGCGTCCTGGCCGATGATCGGGGCGAGCAGCGCGGCTGCCTGTTCGGGGGCGTCCGCCACCTTGGTGGCCTTGGGGGTGAAGAGCGTCGGGTCGGCCGTGATGTCGTACGCGTCCACGCTGGTCGCCAGTTCGACGCCGTTGCGGTCGGTGATCTCGCCGCGGACGGCGGCCAGGGTGCGGCCGACGTAGCGGTTCTGGTCGGCCTTGGCGGTGTACGCGCTCGCGTCCACGGCCTGCACCTGAAGCAGCCGGAGGACGAAGGCGGTCATCACCAGTGCCAGTGCGAGGCCGATCAGGCGCAGCCGGGGGCGGGGGCTGCCGAGCCGGATGGTGCGCGGGGCGGGGCGGCGGCCCGGCGCCGGGCGGCGTGCCGGGCGGGCGCCGGGGCCCGGGCTGCGCCGGGCACCGGGGCGCACGGGCTGGGCGGGGCCGGGCACGCGACGGCGTGGCGGTTCCCTGTCGGACACTTCCGTCACCTGCCGGGGGTCGGGGAGGGGTGTACGGGCTGGGTCGGGGACGCGGCCGTGGGGGCGGCCGGAGTCGGGGACGCGGCCGTACGGGCGGCCGGTGTCGGGGACGCGGCCGTGGGGGTGGCGGCCGGATGGGTGGAGCGGGACGGCGACGGCGGTGCAGCCGGGCTGGTGCTGAGCGCCTCGGGCGGGCGCACGGCGGCGGTGCTCGCCGAGGCCTGCTGACCGGCGGGCACGGGGACGCCCTTGACGGTGCCGTCGGGGTTCAGGAAGGCCGGGTCGCCGCCGGGGACCATGCCGAGTTCGCGGGCCCGGCGCTGAAGCGCGTCGGGCGCGGAGTAGGCGTCCACGTCCCGCTGGAGGGCCTGTTCCTCGTCGGTGAGGTTCTTGGTCTGCCGTTGCAGGTCGTCGAGCTTGAACGCCCCCTCGCTGAGCGCGGAGTTCAGCATGAGGAGCGCGATGAGGCCGCCGCCGAGCAGCAGGACGACGAGCAGCACGAAGGGGGTACGGGCGGCCCGGCTGCCGCCGGCGGGGATCAGCCGGGCGAGCCGGGCTGCCCGGCCCCTGAGTTCGGGTTTGCCGCTCACACGCCCTCCCGCGGCGCTTCCACACCCTCCTCGCGGCTCCTGCTCACTCGCCCACCCCTTTCGTGCGCCTCACTCGGTTGTCGTACGGCTCACTCGGTGCCCTGGCTCACTCGACGTCCTCGCGGACGCGCTCGGCACCACGCAGACGTGCCGGGGCCGCCCTGCGGTTCTCGGCGATCTCCTCCTCGGTGGGGAGTTCGGCACCGCGGGTGAGGAGCTTGAGCCGGGGCTGGTAGCGCTCGGGGACGACCGGCAGCCCGGGCGGCGCGGTACTCGCCGCACCCGCCGCGAACACCTGCTTGACCAGGCGGTCCTCGAGCGAGTGGTAGGAGAGGACGGCGATGCGGCCGCCGACGGACAGTGCCTTGACGGCCGCGGGGATCGCCCGTTCCAGGACGGAGAGCTCGCCGTTGACCTCGATGCGCAGTGCCTGGAAGGTGCGCTTGGCCGGGTTGCCGCCGGTCCGCTTGGCCGCCTGCGGGAGCGCGTCGCGGATCAGCTCCACGAGCCGCGCGCTGTTGGTGAACGGATCCTTCTCGCGCTCGCGCACGATCGCGGACACGATCCGCTTGGCCTGCTTCTCCTCGCCGTACGTCCGCAGGATCCGCACCAGGTCGCCGGCCGGGTAGGTGTTGAGGACCTCGGCGGCGCTGATGCCCGTCGTCTGGTCCATGCGCATGTCGAGCGGGGCGTCCTGGGCGTAGGCGAAACCGCGCTCCGCCTCGTCGAGTTGCATGGACGAGACACCGAGGTCGAAGAGCACGCCCTGGACGCGCGGAACGCCCAGCCGGGTGAGCACGTCGGGCAGTTCGTCGTAGACCGCGTGCACCAGCGTGGCCCGGTCGCCGAAGGTCGCGAGGCGCTCCCCGGACAGGCGCAGCGCCTCCTTGTCCCGGTCCAGCCCGATGAGCCGGGCCTCGGGGAACCGCGTCAGCAGCGCGTCGCTGTGGCCGCCGAGCCCGAGGGTGCAGTCGACGACGACGGCCCCCGGCTCGGCGAGGGCCGGGGCCAGCATGTCCAGGCACTGCCGGAGCATGACGGGCACGTGTCGGCTCTGGGACAAGGGGGCCTCTCAGATCCGGCGCGGCCCGCATCGCACCGCCAGGTCCCCGCCCGCTCACAAGGCGGCCTGCCGGCGCCGGAAGCGTCAGCCGACCGGGAGCGGGAGGAGGCCGAGCCGTACGTACGCGCCGCGCACGCGGGGAGTCATCGGCGTCCGCCGACGTCTCCGGGGTGAACAGTGGCGGGGAGAGCGTCTCGCCTCCCGCTTCGCGTCACTTTAGTGCACCCTGTCTCGCGGTCAATCAACGGGCCTGCGTGTGGCGCCACCGGCCCGGCACGGCGGGAGGATTCGAAAGGACTCACCCATCCGATGGATGTTTCCCGTCGCGTGTGGGTTACCTCACAACATGCCGCGGTGGCGTTTTTTGTCCCCACCCACAGCGGGCCGAGATCGCCGATGCCCAGTAATGTCATGGGTATGACGACTTCCGCATCCGTACCCGCCGGTCCCGAAGGCGCCATAGTGGGCCCCGTCACCGATCGCCTCGTCGAGGCCAACCAGCGCTACGCCACCGCGTTCACCGATCCCGGGATGGACGCCCGTCCCGTGCTCGGCGTCGCCGTCGTGGCCTGCATGGACGCGCGCCTCGACCTGCATGCCGCGCTCGGCCTGAAGCTGGGCGACTGTCACACCATCCGCAACGCGGGCGGCGTGGTCACCGACGACGTGATCCGCTCCCTCACCATCAGCCAGCGGGCGCTCGGCACCCGCAGCGTCGTGCTCATCCACCACACGGGCTGCGGCCTGGAGTCGCTGACCGAGGAGTTCCGGCACGAGCTGGAGATGGAGGTCGGCCAGCGGCCCTCCTGGGCGGTCGAGGCGTTCCGCGACGTCGACCAGGACGTGCGGCAGTCGATGCAGCGGGTGCGCACCTCGCCGTTCCTGGTGCACACGGACGACGTGCGCGGTTTCGTGTTCGACGTGAAGACGGGCCGACTGCGGGAGATCGATCCGGCGTAACGGCACGTTCCGGGCTCCCACCCCGTACTCCACCCGCCGTCAGCGGGCCACCGGGAAAAGTCCATTCGGACAAAGATCCCGGCCTTGGTGCACCAAAAAGCCCGTAAGGCCGACATATCGCGGCCAGTTATCCACAGGCGAGTGACACGAATCGGTAACGGCGGCAAGATTGCGGGTTGTGGCGTCACGCGGAACTTCTCACGCGTGGTGTCCGTGTTTCGGGGTGGGCCGGTCCGCACAGCAGAGCGTCGGCCCGGAGAAAGAACGGGCCGAGGAGGGCCGGGTGACGACCTATGACGATCGAGCGAGCCTCACTGATCTGACCGCCACTGTGGAGCGCGTCCGCAGATCGGTGGAAGGAGTGATCGAGGGCAAGCCCGAGGTCGTACGGCTTTCGCTGACCGTGCTGCTCGCCGAGGGGCACCTTCTGATCGAGGACGTCCCCGGCGTGGGCAAGACCATGCTCGCCAAGGCACTGGCCCGGTCCATCGACTGCTCGGTGCGGCGCATCCAGTTCACGCCCGACCTGCTGCCCTCGGACATCACGGGCGTGTCCATCTGGGACCAGCAGCGGCGGGACTTCGAGTTCAAGCCGGGCGCCATCTTCGCCCAGATCGTGATCGGCGACGAGATCAACCGCGCCTCGCCCAAGACCCAGTCCGCGCTCCTGGAGTCGATGGAGGAACGGCAGGTCACCATCGACGGCCAGACGTACGAACTGCCCAGTCCGTTCATGGTGGTCGCCACCCAGAACCCGGTGGAGATGGAGGGCACCTATCCGCTGCCCGAGGCCCAGCGCGACCGCTTCATGGCCCGTGTCTCCATCGGCTACCCCAGCCCCGAGGCCGAACTGCAGATGCTCGACATCCACGGCGGCGTCAGCCCCCTGGGCGACCTCCAGCCGGTGGCACACGCGCACGAGATCGTGAAGCTGGTGGAGGCCGTCCGCGGTGTCCACGTCGCCGAGACGGTCCGGCGCTACGCGGTGGACCTGGTCGCCGCCACCCGCACGCACCCCGACCTCAGACTCGGGGCCTCGCCGCGCGCCACGCTGCACCTGCTGCGCGCGGCGAAGGCCTCCGCCGCCCTGGCCGGCCGGGAGTACGCGCTGCCGGACGACGTGCAGGCGCTCGCCGTTGCGGTCCTCGCCCACCGGCTGCTGCCCACCGCCCAGGCCCAGCTCAACCGCCGTACGGCGGAACAGGTCGTGCAGGAGATCCTGCAGAGCACCCCCGTGCCCGCCGGGCCCCAGCAGCAGTCCGGCCTCACCATGGGTCGCGGCTTCGGCCAGCAGCCGCCCCGGAGCCTGTGATGACCCACGGGGGGACGGCGCGCACCGCCGAGGAGGACCGGGGCGGGCTGCGCACCGCGCTCGCCGGGCTGACCACGCGCGGCCGGTCCTTCCTGGCCGCCGGTGTGACCGCCACGATCTGCGCCAACGTCCTCGGCCAGAGCGACCTGCTGCGGGTGGGCATCCTGCTCGCGGTACTGCCCCTGGCGTGCGCGACCGTGCTGTACCGCACGCGTTACCGGGTCGCGGGCAGCCGCCGTCTGTCCCCCTCTCGGGTGCCCGCGGGGTCCGAGGCGCGGGTCCATCTGCGGATGGACAACGTCTCGCGCCTGCCCACCGGGCTGCTGATGCTCCAGGACCGGGTGCCCTACGTCCTCGGGCCGCGCCCCCGGTTCGTCCTGGACCGGGTGGAGGCGGGCGGCCGCCGCGAGGTGTCCTACCGCGTGCGCTCGGACCTGCGCGGCCGGTACCCGCTGGGCCCGCTCCAGCTGCGGCTGACCGACCCCTTCGGGATGTGCGAGCTGACCCGCTCCTTCTCCACGTACGACACCCTGACGGTCGTCCCGCGTGTGGAGCCGCTGCCCCCCGTCAGGTTCGCGGGTGAGGCGCAGGGGTACGGCGACGGCCGGCAGCGCTCGCTGGCGCTGGCCGGCGAGGACGACGTGATCCCGCGCGGGTACCGGTACGGCGACGACCTGCGCCGGGTGCACTGGCGCTCCACCGCGCGCTACGGCGAGCTGATGGTGCGCCGGGAGGAGCAGCCGCAGCGGGCCCGGTGCACGGTGCTGCTCGACACCCGGACGGTCGCCTTCCAGGGCGCGGGCCCGGACTCGGCCTTCGAGTGGGCGGTGACGGGCGCGGCGTCCGCGCTGGTGCACATGCTCGAACGGGGCTTCTCCGTGCGGCTGTTGACCGACACGGGCAGTTCGGTGCCCGGTGAGGGCGCGGACGGGTTCGCGGGTGCGAGCCAGGAGTCCGCGGACGCGGCCGGGCTGATGATGGACACGCTCGCCGTGATCGACCACTCGGACGGCGCGGGTCTCTCGCGCGCCTACGACGTGCTGCGCGGCGGGAACGAGGGGCTGCTGGTGGCGTTCTTCGGCGATCTCGACGAGGAGCAGACCGCGATGGCCGCCAAGATGAGCGGGCGCAGCGGCGGGGCGCTCGCGTTCGTGCTGGACAGCGACGCCTGGGGACGCGAGCCGACCGGTGTGCCGGGCCCGGGCGACCGGAGCGGGGAGCGGCTGCGGCTGCTGCGCGAGGCGGGCTGGACCGCCGTGCCGGTGCCCCGGGGTGTGTCCCTGACGGAGCTGTGGCGCGAGGCCGACCGGCAGCGCACGGGCGTGGGCGCCCTGAGCGGCACGGAGGGAAGGCCATGAGCGGGCGGGCGCGTCTGGCACTGTGTGCCGCGGCGGCGACGCTGATGACGTCGTGCGCCCTGCTGCCACTGGTGAGCCCGGCGACCTGGCTGTTCCAGGCGGCGATGCTGGTGGCGTTGGTGACCGGAGTGGGCGCGGCGACCCGACGGGTGCCGCTGGCGCGTCCGCTGACCCTCGCCTGCCAGGTGGTGGTGGCCCTGCTGCTGCTCACGCTGGTCTTCGCCCGGCAGCAGGCCCTCGCCGGGTTCGTCCCCGGCCCCGACGCCTTCCACCACTTCGGGGAGCTGCTGCAGTCGGGCAGGGACGACGTCGGGCGGTACACGAGCCCGGCGCCGCTGACGCCCGGGATTCGGCTGATGGTGGTCGGCGGAGTGCTGCTGATCGGGCTGCTGGTGGACGCGCTGGCGGTGACGTTCCGCGCGGTGGCCCCGGCCGGACTGCCGCTGCTCGCGCTGTACGCGGTGGCGACGGCCCTGTCGCACGGCGGAGCCGACTGGGTGTGGTTCCTGGTGGCCGCGGGCGGTTATCTGATGCTGCTGCTGGCCGAGGGCCGGTACCGGCTGTCCCAGTGGGGACGGGTCTTCACAGGCGCCCCGGGCGCGGGGGGCGGGGACTCCGGGGGCGCGGTGGCTCCCGTGCGCACCGGGCGGCGGATCGGCGCGGTGGCGCTGGGCATCGCCCTGGTGGTGCCGCTGGCCCTGCCCTCGCTGCGGGGCGGACTGCTGGACGGCACGGGGGCCGGGGTGGGCGCGGGGCTCGGCGACGGCAATACGATCTCCGCGGTCAACCCGCTGGTGTCGCTGCGCGACAGCCTGAACGTGGACCAGGACCGCCAGGTCATGGCGTACCGCACCAACACGGACGACACCCAGGACATGTATCTGCGGATCGTCGCCCTGGACGACTTCGACGGCACCACCTGGAAGCCCGCCCAGCGGCACATCACCTCCGTACCGGACTCGTTCCCGACGCCGACCGGACTCGCGGGCAGCGTGCGGCGGACCGAGATCGAGACGCGGATCTCGGCGGCGGACTGGTACGCGCAGGACTGGCTGCCGATGCCGTACCCGGCGACGAGCGTGAAGATCAAGGGCAGCTGGCGGTACGAGCCCGTGGGCCGCACGCTCGTCGGCGACCATGGGCAGAACACGCGGGGCGTGCAGTACGACATCAAGAGCCTGATCGTGCAACCGACGGCGGAGCAGCTGGCGAAGGCGCCTGAGCCGCCGGCGTCGCTGAAGCGCGAGTTCACGAAGGTGCCGTCCTCGGTGCCCGCCGTGGTGGCGCAGACGGCCCGCAGGGTGACGGCCGGGTCGTCGAACCACTACGAGCAGGCGGTCAAGCTCCAGGACTACTTCGCGGTCGACGGCGGCTTCACCTACAACACGCAGGTGCAGGTCGGCACCGGACCGAACGCGATCGCCCGGTTCCTGAAGGACAAGCAGGGCTTCTGCGTGCACTTCTCCTTCGCGATGGCCGCGATGGCGCGGACGCTGGGGATACCGGCGCGGGTCGCGGTGGGCTTCACCCCGGGGTCGCCGCAGGCGGACGGTTCGATGTCGGTGGGGCTGCGGGACGCGCACGCGTGGCCGGAGCTGTACTTCGAGGGCGTGGGCTGGACCCGTTTCGAGCCGACCCCGAACCGGGGCTCGACCCCGTCCTACACGCAGTCGAACACGCAGACCGGGCAGATCCCGGTGGTGCCGCGGCCGTCGCTGTCGTCGTCGACGGCGCCGTCCACCGCGCCGTCGACGAGCGAGAGCTGCTCGGCGGCCCTGCGGAAGATCGAGGGGTGCCCGAGCCAGTCCTCGCAGGTCGCTGCGGGCTCCGGGGACGACGGGCCGCCGTGGTACCGGGTGCTGTTCTGGGCGCTGCTGGGTCTGGTGCTGGTGGCGGTGCCGCTGACGCCGATGCTGTGGCGGATCAGGAGCAGGTCGGTGCGGCTGGCCTCCGCGCAGCACGCTCCGTCCGCGCTGCCGCTCGCCCGCAGCCGCCGCGGGGATCGCGGCGGTAAGCGGTATGCGGACGAGATGGGGATGACGGTGCTGCCCGGTGAGACCGCCCCGAGCCGGGCGACGGAGGTGGCCGTGGGGCACACCCTGGCCGTCTGGCGGGAGCTCACGGACACGGCGTGGGACTACGGCATCGCGCCGGACGACGCGCTGACCCCGCGAAAGGCGGCCGAGCGGATCGTGCGGCTGGGTCGGCTGGACCCCGAGACGGCCGGGGCCGTACACCGGGTGGCGGGCGCGGTGGAGCAGGTGCTGTACGCGCCGGAGCCGCGGTCCGAGACGGGCCTGGTGGACGACGTGCGCAAGCTGCGAGCGTCCCTGCGCTCCACGGCCGGCCGCCGCACCCGCCTTCGCGCGATAGTGGCCCCTCCCTCGGCGATGCGCGCGGTATGGGCGGCGGCGGACCGCTGGGCCGACCTGAGGACGCGCTGGGCGACCCGCTGGACGGCCCTGGTGCGCCGCCCGTCGGACCAGCGAGGGGGCTGACACGAGGTGCCGCCCGCCCTGGCGACGGTGCGGGCGGCAACGGGCACTGCGCTCGGCGTCGATGGCCTGGTACGGCTCCCCCACTGCCTCAACGGCCTGAGGGCACCCCGGCGGCGGCGTCGGTGGCACGAGGTATCCGGGCCTGCCGGCGCTACCGGCCCTCCGCTGCAAGCCCCGTGCCGCCCGTCTCCCCGCCCGTGCGGGGGCGGCGGGCGGCGGCCGGCACGGGCTGCGGCGGCCCGCCAGGGCGCGTACGGGTACGGGTACAGCAACAGGGGCGACCTTGCGGTCACCCCTGTTGCGTCACGTCTGCGGTTACTGGCCCTGTTCGTCCCGTCGGCGCTGCCAGCGTTGTTCGATGCGGTCCATCATGGAACGTCGCGGGCGCACCTGTCGGCGGACGCCCGGCGCTGCCTGCTCACCCGGCTTGGGAACCTTGCGCCAACCGGTCACCACGAGCACCGCACAGCCCAGCATGACGAGGAATCCCACCACGCTGATCCAGATCTGCTTCGCGACCATTCCGGCCATGAGGAGCGCGATACCCACGAGGAAGCCCGCGACCGCCTGGTAGACCCGCCGCCGGGTGTACGTACGCAGCCCGCTTCCCTCAAGCGCCGACGCGAACTTGGGATCTTCGGCGTACAGCGCTCGCTCCATCTGCTCGAGCATGCGCTGCTCGTGCTCCGAGAGCGGCACGGAGTCCTCCTCATCGTGCAGTCGCCGGGGCGACCGGGGGTCCCCTTCAGGATAGGCAGGGAATCGCCCCCTTGAAACCCGCCCCTCTACGCCAATTGGCCAACCGGAATCCGCCATGCCCGTCCCGGCTCACTGAGATCTTCATTCCCCAGCGGCCGACCCGTCATGCCGGTCGGTCTCCTTCGATCATACGGCGCGGACCGCCCGATCGGAGGGCCTGTGGCCTACTCCATCCGCCGCCAAGCCGCTGATCAGCGGGGCGCCATGAACAGGCCGCTCAGGACTCGGCGGCCGCCCTGGTCTCACCCAGCACGTGCAGCTGCGTCGCCACCGAGTGGAACGCCGGGGACTCGGCCGCAGCGGCCTCCAGCTTGAGCAGCGCCTCCAGCGCGCCCGCCTCGGTGTCCACCAGCACCCCGGGCACCAGGTCCGCGAAGACCCGCACGCCGTGCACCGCGCCCACGCTCAGGCCCGCGTCCTCCACGAGCGCGGTGAGCTGCTCGGCGGTGAAGCGGTGCGGTACGGGGTCGCCCTCGCCCCAGCGGCCGTTCGGGTCCTGAAGCGCCTGCCTGGCCTCCTTGAAGTGCCCGGCGAGGGCCCGCGCGAGCACCGCGCCGCCGAGGCCCGCGGCGAGCAGGCTGAGGACACCGTCGGGGCGCAGGGCCGCGACGGCGTTGCGGACGCCCTCGGCGGGGTCGTCGACGTACTCCAGGACGCCGTGGCACAGCACCACGTCGTAGCCGCCGCGCTCGACCACGTCGAACAGGCCGTGCGCGTCGCCCTGCACGCCCTGCACCCGGTCGGCGACACCGGCCTCGGCGGCCCGGCGCTCCAGCGCGAACAGCGCGTTCGGGCTGGGGTCGACGACGGTGACGCGGTGGCCGAGGCGGGCGACGGGCACGGCGAAGTTGCCGCTGCCGCCACCGGTGTCGAGGACGTCCAGCACGTCCCGCCCCGTGGCCTTGACCCGGCGGTCGAGGGCGTCCTTCAGGACCTCCCAGACCACGGCGGTACGGAGAGACGCGCGGGGGCGAGTGGGGTCCGACACGGCAGTTGACTCCTCGGCGCGGCACCGCCTGGTGTTCGGCGGAGCGATCGGACGGCCTTCCGACCCCCGTTACCAGGGCGAAAGACTTCAGGCGCCTCCACCCTATTGCCTCCGGCCCCCGCCCCGGACCCCTCACCCACCCGGATCCTCACCCCGCGTCCGGCATCTCCCGCTCCGCCTCCTGGCGCGGCTGCGGGAGCACCGGCTGGAGCACCAGCATCCGCTCGACCAGGCGCAGGAACATCGCCACGTCCCGTATCAGGTCGTCCGCGTCCCGAGTGCCGGCCGCGCCCCGGATGCCGGCCTCGGCGCGGGCGCGACGGGCGGCGCCGGAGGCGAACAGCGCGCTCCACTCGGTGAGTTCGGGCGCGATCTCGGGGAGCACTTCCCAGGCGCTGCGGATCTTCGCGCGGCGTCGCGCGGTCGGCTCCGGACGCCCGCGCGCGGCGAGCACGGCGGCGGCGGTGCGCAGGGCCGCCAGATGGGCCGTCGCGTACCGCTCGTTCGGCGTTTCGAGGAGGGTGGCCTCCTCCAGTGCGGCGCGGGCCTGCGCCAGCAGGTCGAGGGCGGCGGGCGGGGCCGTGGCCCGGCGCAGCACGGGGTGCACGTCGCTCGCCGGGCCGGTCGGTGAGGGGGCAGGGCCGGTGGCGCGGCGCCGGCGTGCGGCGGCTGCGTGGTGACTGGCCATGACGAACCTCCTGTCGTCTGTGTGACGGCACGCCCTGATACGGGCTGCCGTATGTGCCCATCGTGGGGTATGGCACTGACAATCCGTTCTGACCTGCTCTTTTGCTTCGCTCAAAGGTTCGGAGTAGTTTTTGCACTGACCAGTCAGTTCAAAACCCGGCGCCCGGGGTCCTGTGACCGGACCCCGGGATGGGTGCCCCACCCAGGGGAACGAGGGGGGACATGGACATGCAGGAGACGGCGGCCGGGGTCGCCGTCAGTGCCGCCGACTTCGGGCTGAAGGGACCGCGCGGCTGGGCCTTCCGGGGCGTCGGCCTCGAGGCGGAGCCCGGCTCGCTCATCGCCGTCGAGGGCCCCTCGGGCTCCGGCCGCACCTGCCTGCTGCTCGCGCTGACCGGACGGATGAGGCCGAGCGAGGGACGGGCCGCGGTCGGCGGACACCGGCTGCCCAAGGAGATGTCCGCCGTGCGCCGGATCAGCGCGCTCGCGCACGTACCCGGCGTCACCGACCTCGACCCGGCCTTGACCGTCGGCGAGCACTTGCGCGAACGCGCCCTGCTGGAAAGCAGGTTCGGGGACTCCCTGCGGGCGCTGCTGCGGCCCAGGAGCGATCGGGCGGCCGAGGCGGCACGCCGGATCGACACCGCCCTCGCCACCGCCGGACTCGACCCGGAACAGCTGCCCAAGGGCCGCCGGACCGCCGTACGCGACGTGGAGCGGCTGGCGGCCCTGCGGCTGTCCGTGGCGCTGGCCCTGATCGGCCGGCCCCGCCTGCTCGCCGTCGACGACGCCGACCTGAAGCTGTCCCCCGCCGAACGGGCCGAGGCGTGGGGCCTGTTGAGGTCGCTGACCGAGGACGGGACGACCGTCCTCGCGGTGTGCACCGAGGCCCCCGAGGACGCCGTCGTGGTGTCGACGGCACCCGGCGCGCGGCACGCGCCCGAGGAGACCACGCCCGACGAGCCGACCGAAGACGGCGACGACGACAAGGAGACGGCGGATGCGCTCGCCGAAACTGGCCGCGCTTGAGCTCAGGCGGTTCGGCAGGGGAAAGCTGCCGCGTGCGGCGCTGGTCGCGCTCCTGCTGCTGCCGCTGCTGTACGGCGCCCTGTACCTGTGGTCGTTCTGGGACCCGTACGGGAGGCTGGACCGCATCCCCGTGGCGCTCGTCGACGACGACAAGGGCACGACCGTGGCCGGCCGGAGGCTCACCGCGGGTGACGACCTCGTCAAGGGCCTGCTCAAGAGCGACACCTTCGAATGGCACCGGGTCGGCGCCTCCGAAGCCAGGAAGGGCGTCGAGGACGGCACCTACTACCTTTCGCTGACCATGCCGTCCGACTTCAGCGCCAAGATCGCCTCCAGCTCCGGAAGTTCCCCCGGGACCGGCGCCCTTCAGGTGCGGACGAACGACGCCAACAACTACATCGTCGGGCAGATCTCCAAGACGGTGTTCGCCGAGGTGCGCGCGGCCGCCTCCACCAAGACGTCGCGGTCGTTCCTCGACCGGATCTTCATCTCGTTCTCGGACATCCACGGGGCCACCGTCAAAGCCGCCGACGGCGCCGACCAGCTGACGGGCGGGATCGGCAAGGCGGAGAAGGGCTCCAAGGACCTGGCCGACGGCTTGAAGGAGGCCAAGAGCGGCAGCGGAAAACTGTCGAGCGGCCTGACGAAGCTCGACCAGGGCGCGGGCGCCCTCCAGGACGGTGCCCAGCAGGTCGCGGACGGCACCCAGGCGCTCGCCGACCGTGTGCACGGCGCGGCCGACCAGGTGCGGCCCTTCCTGAAGAAGGACGGACGGCAGATCGCCGACACCGCGACCCTGGTGGCCGACTCGGCGGGCGTCATCAGCGAGCACCTCGACGCCTTCGTCACCACGGCCCCCGTCGCCGAGAAGGGCACGCGTGAAGCGTCCGAGACGCTGGACGCGGTGTACGAGAGGCGCTGTGTGAGCCAGGTCCTGCCCGACCCCGCGTGCGCGGACCTGAAGAAGGCGAAGGACGCCGCGGCGGACGCGGCGCGGCTCGCCGAGGACGTGAACACCGTGGTGCGGGACTACCACGGCGACATGACCGCCATGCGGAAGGACCTGAAGACCCTCCAGGAGCAGGCCCGGGCCCTGGCGAAGGCGGCACCGCACCTGTCCGACGACCTCGACGACGCGGTCTCCAAGGCGGACGCGCTCAACAACGGCGCCGCCGAGGTCGCCAAGGGCGCCCGGACCCTGCACACCGGCCTGGGCACCGCCCGGGCCGGGGCGGCCGACCTGGACTCGGGCATCGGCAAGCTGGAGACGGGCGCGATCGATCTGAACGGCGGCATGTACAAGCTCGCCGACGGCTCCGGGAAGCTCGCCGGCGGACTGCACGACGGCGCGGGCAAGATCCCCGACTACGACAAGCAGGACCGCGACCGGCGCACCCAGGTCATGGCGGACCCGGTGCAACTCGCCTCCCGGGACCTGCACCACGCGCCCAACTACGGCACCGGTTTCGGCCCGTACTTCATCCCGCTGTCCCTGTGGGTGGGCGCGATGGTGGCGTACATGCTGATCCCGCCGATGAACCGGCGCGCGCTCGCGGCGGGCGCCTCCGCCTGGCGGATCGCGCTGGCGGGCTGGCTGCCGGTGGCCGCCGTGGGCGTGCTGCAGACGGCCGCCCTGATGGCCGTGCTGCACTGGGCGATCGGCCTGGAGATGACGCGCGCGGCGGGGACGATCGGGTTCCTGTTCCTGGTGGCGGCGTGCTTCGCGGCGCTCGTCCAGTGGCTGAACGCGCGCTTCGGGGCGGCGGGCCGGATCCTCGTCCTCGCCCTGCTGATGCTCCAGCTGACGTCCGCGGGCGGCACCTACCCCGTGCAGACCTCCCCGGGCTTCTTCAACGCCATCCACCCCTTCCTGCCGATGAGTTACGTCGTCGAAGCGCTGCGGAGGCTCATCACGGGCGGCGGCCTCGGTCCCGTGTGGCAGGCGTGCGCCGTGCTGACGGCGTTCACCGCGGGCGCCCTCGCGCTGACCGCCCTGTCGGCCCGGCGCAGGCAGGTGTGGACGCTCGGCCGGCTGCACCCGGAGCTGAACCTGTGAGGTCCGCGCCATCCCACCGGGCCGTTCCTGTGAGAATCAGGGCCATGGAACGCAGCAGCGCCGCTACGTCGGGCGGCTCGAGCCGCCGTGAGGCGACCCGGCAGAAGCTCTACGAGGCGGCCGTCACCCTGATCGCGGAGCAGGGCTTCTCCGCGACCACCGTCGACGAGATCGCCGAGCGGGCCGGGGTCGCGAAGGGCACGGTCTACTACAACTTCGCGAGCAAGTCCGTCCTCTTCGAGGAGTTGCTGCGGCACGGTGTGGGGCTCCTCACCGCCTCCCTCAGGGACGCGGCCGAGCAGAGCGACCGGGCGGGCGGGACCAAGGTGGACGCCCTGGACGCCATGATCCGCGCCGGGCTGGCCTTCATCGCCCGCTACCCGTCCTTCACCCAGCTGTACGTGGCCGAGCTGTGGCGCACCAACCGGGCCTGGCAGTCCACGCTCATGGTGGTCCGGCAGCAGGTCGTCGCGGCCATCGAGGACGTGCTGCGCGCGGGCGTGGAAAGCGGCGAGTTCAGCGACGAGATCGACGTCCCGCTGACGGCGGCGGCGCTGGTCGGGATGGTGCTGGTGGCGGCGCTCGACTGGCAGTCGTTCCAGCCGGAGCGCTCCCTGGACGACGTCCACGCGGCGCTGTCGCGGCTGATCCAGGGGCGCGTGAGCGGCGGCCGGTAGGGCGCATGGACGGCCGGTAGAGCACCTGGACGGCTGGTGGCCCCCGGCAGACGAAAGCGCCGGTCCGTGCGACCGCGCCCTTGGCGGGCCGTCTCGAACCGGCGCTCCGTCGTGCCCCCGTGACCCCCCTTCGGTCCTTCCCCCGGGTCTCCCCCTGCCTCGCTTCCGCCGGAGGAGTGCCGGAGGAAGGAGCGGTCAAGGGCAAGCACCGTTCCGCCGCCCCGTGTCGGCGGTGCCGGAGCCGTGCCCTTTTACGTGCCTCCACTGTCTCGTCCGCGCAGGCCTGACCCCATCCGCGCAGCTACTCATCTCTTCGGCCAGGTACGGATACTCAGGCCCTAATACTCCAGCCGGAGATGTGATCTTTATGGCTGCTGGGTGGCTTGGCGTTGGTAGTGGCTGCGGCGGGCTCGGGCCTGGTGGCGTCGGCGCCAGAG
>NZ_JBFBBS010000026.1:0-100649 GCF_040682835.1 Streptomyces sp. NPDC051104
GCTCGAAGAGCTTGGGGGTGGGGGTCCCCCCTGCTCGAGCGAAGCCGAGAGCTTGGGGGAGTGCCGGGCGTCGCGACGGGGCGAACGTCGCCTGTCGGGGCACTAGGTCTGCCCAGGCCCAGGGGTGCCGTTGTCGACGTTCGCGTCGAGCTGCGGTCCGAGTTCCCGCACCACGGTCCTCAGGGCCCGGTCGTCCCGTTCGGCGCGGGCGATCAGCAGGGCGCCCTCCAGGGCGCTGATCATGAGCGTCGCGAGTGGTGCCGCCCGGGCCGCCGGGACTCCCATGTCCGTCAGCGCCTCGGCGACCGGGCGCGTCCAGTGGGCGAACGCCGCGGCGGCCGCCGCGCGCGTGGAGTCGGTGGACTGTGCGCAGTCCACGGCCGCCGCGGCCACCGGGCAGCCGCCCTCGAAGCCGGTCCTGGCGTATTCGTCCGTCCACTGCCGGACCATCTCGGCGAACAGCCCGCTCGGGGTCGGCTCGCCCATCGACGCGAGGAAGCGGGCGATCCGCTTGGCGGCGTACCGGCCGGCCCACTCCACCGCCTCGTTGACGAGCTGCTCCTTGCCGCCGGGGAAGTAGTGCTGGAGCGAGCCGCGCGGCGCCCGCGCGTGCGCGGCGACGTCGCGCATACCGGTCGCGGTGACGCCGTCGCGCCGGATCAGCTGGGCCGCGCTGAAGACCATCCGCTCGCGTGGCCCGCGCTCGGGCACCGCCATCGTGACCTCCGTCTCGACACTTCGGCACCCACCCTATGACCGGTGTCATAAGGCCCGCTACTATGACCGCTGTCATAACTCATGACGACGCCTCGCAAGGAGGGCGGTCCCCATGGACGTCGGCTTCATCGGTCTCGGGGTCATGGGTCAGCCGATGGCGCTCCGGCTGGCCCGGGCCGGCACCCCGCTCCTGGTCTGGAACCGCACGGCCGCCCGCACCGAGCCGCTGCGCGCGGCCGGCGCCGAGGTGGCGGCGGATCCCGCCGAGGTGTTCGCGCGGACGGACATCGTGATCCTCATGCTGGCCGACGACCTCGCGATCGACGCCACCCTGGGCCGCGGCACCCCGGACTTCGCGACCCGCGTCGCCGGACGCGTCGTGGTCCACATGGGCACGACGTCGCCCGGATACTCGCGCGCCCTCGAGGCCGATGTGCGCGCGGCGGGCGGGCGCTATGTCGAGGCACCGGTCTCCGGGTCCAGGGTGCCCGCGGAGAACGGGCAGCTGGTGGCGATGCTGGCCGGGGACGACTCGGCCGTGGAGGTCGTACGGCCGCTGCTGGCACCCCTGTGCCGGGAGACGTTCGTCTGCGGTGCCGCGCCGAACGCCGTGCTGATGAAGCTCTCGGTCAACCTGTTCCTGATCACGCTGGTGACCGGGCTGTCGGAGGCGTACCACTTCGCGGACCGGCACGGCCTGGACCGGCGGCTCTTCCTTGACGTCCTGGACGCGGGCCCGATGGCCAGCGGGGTGTCCCGTATGAAGGCGCCGAAGCTGTACGCCCGCGACTTCACGGTGCAGGCGGCGGCCCACGACGTCCTGAAGAACAACCGGCTGATCGCCGAGGCCGCCCGCAAGGCGGGGGTCGCCTCCCCGCTGCTCGACGTCTGCCACGCCCTGTTCGAGGAGACCGTGACGCTGGGCCACGGCCACGAGGACATGGTGGCCGTCCTGCGCGCGATCGAGTCACGGACGCAGGACGGCCTCCACGGTTAGCCGAGGTTCGCCCCCTTGGGGATGCCGTATGCGCGTTCGACGCGCAGGTGCAGCACCAGGCGGCGGTCGCGGACCATGGCGGCGCGGTACTCGTCCCAGTCGGGGTGCTCGCCCAGGACGTCGCGGTAGAGCCGGATGAGCTCCTCGACCGTCGCGTCGTACGGGTCCTTCGCGACGGGCGAGAGTTCGGCGGTGCCCTCGACGACCGTGTACGCCCGCCGGTCGGCGCTGGTGACATGGTAGGAGGCCCTGGCATCCCGGCGCAGATTGCGGGTCTTGGCGCGGTCGTCGGTGATCGAGACCCGGATGATCCGCTCGCCGGGGTCATAGGCGTGGCTGACATTCGACAGCTGGGGCCGACCGTCCCGCTTGAGGGTGACCAGCACCCCACCGTGCCCTTCGGAGAGCAGCGCGAGCAGCGCGTTCTGTGTCCCGTCCTGAGTCATACCCGGGTCAACTGCCCGGGCCGAGCTGCGCATTCCCGAGTGGGCGCTGTCTACGCACGTCTGGTGGGCACCCTCTGCGCCGGGGCGGCGTGGCGATCGGGGTGGCCCCGGGATCAGCTGGGTAATGAGCAGTTACCTGCTGCAGGAGGGTGCTCGGCCCCGCCCCGGGGCGGACCGCTCCGCCAAGGAGGGACCGGCCCCGGTCCGTGGCGGAGCATGAAAGGTTGGACCCGGAAGCCCGGGACCGCACCGGGAGAGACCGGAGGAGAACGATGGGACACCTGCGGCAGGAGGTCGAGCCGGAGGAGGCCGGCCTCGACCCGAAGGCGCTGGCCCGCCTCGACCAGCACTTCGCACACCAGGTGGACGACGGCCGGCTGCCCGGCTACCTGGTGGCCCTCTCCCGGCACGGCCGCATAGCCCACCTCACCACGTACGGACACCGGGACGTCGCCGAGCGGCTCGCGGTGGAGACAGACACCTTGTGGCGGATGTACTCGATGACCAAGCCGGTCACGTCCGTCGCCGCGCTGATCCTGATGGAGGAGGGCCGCTTCGGGCTGGACACGCCCGTCGCCGACTTCCTGCCGGCGTTCGCCGAGCCGCGGGTGTACGTCGACGGCACCGGCCGGGCCGTCCGGACCCGCCCCGCACAGCGGCCCATCCTGGTCCGCCATCTGCTCACGCACACGGCCGGCCTGACGTTCGGCTTCTACCACACGCATCCCGTGGACGCGCTGTACCGGGAGGCGGGCATCGACTCGTCCGTGGTGCCCGGCACGGACCTCGCGCAGACCTGCGAGGTGTACGCGCGGCTGCCGCTGCAGTTCGAGCCGGGCACGCAGTGGAACTACTCGGTGGCGACCAACGTCCTGGGCCGGCTCGTAGAGGTCGCCTCGGGCCGGGACCTGGACGCCTTCCTCGCCGAGCGGATCTTCGGGCCGCTGGGCATGGACGACGCTGGCCTGCACGTCACCGAGGACCGGGCGCCGCGCCTCGCGGAGCTGTACGGCGAGACGGAGAGCGGCGGCATCACCCCGATACCCGGTCTGCCGCTGCACGGCCGGCCCCGTTTCCTCTCGGGCAGCGGCGGCATGGTGGCGTCGGCGTACGACTACCACCGCTTCATGGAGTTCCTGCGCCGCCGCGGCGAACTGGACGGCACCCGGCTGCTGACCCCCGCCACGGTCACCGCGATGACCTCGAACCACCTCCCGGACGACGCCGATCTGCGGTCGTACGGCAGCCGGGTGCACCACAAGCCCGGCAAGGCGGGCCTCGGTTTCGGCCTGGGCGTCTCCGTCGTCACCGACCCGGAACTCACCCGGTCCCCGGCGGTGCGAGGCGCGTTCGGCTGGAGCGGGGTGGCCACCACCACGTTCTGGGTGGACCCGCAGCACGACCTGACGGTCCAGTTCCTCACCCAGTTGCGGCCCACCGGCTCGCACACGGTGTACCCGGAGCTGAAGCAGCTCGTGCACGAGGCCCTGCCGGGAAGCGTCAGGTCCGCAGCAGGGCCCAGCAGGTAGTCCAGCAGGTAGTGGCCCCGCCAGGTCTGCCCGGAGCCGGCCCGTACGTCGAGGACTCAGACATCGCCCCGCTCCTCTCCCCCGGCGCCGAGTGCCCGGACCGCCGCGTCGAAGTGCTCCCGGCAGCGGCCCCAGGCGCCGCCCACCTCGAAGTCCAGCAGCAGCGGGGTGAGCGCGGCCGAGAAGTCGGTGCTGGCCTCCAGGGGCAGCAGGGACGGGAGGTTGTCGATGGCGATGAGGTCGAGCACGGGGTGCTCACGCAGTCGGCGTACCGGGTGGTCCCAGTCGGTCGGGGTGTCGTAGACCGGCAGGAGGTTCAGGGGCGAGCCGACGTCGGCCGTCACGTCGCACAGGGTGCGCAGCCGACGTCCGGGGTCGTCGAGGTCCTTGTCCGTGAGGAAGGGCGGGACGGGCCGGGTCGTCAGGACGGTGTTGACCATCAGCTCGTGGGCGAGCAGGGCCTGACGGTCCAGGTTCCGGGTCTCGGCCAGATCCCAGCAGGTGGGGTCGGCGCCCGCGACGCCGAGCGCGACCCGGGCTCCGCGTCCGCTGCGGCCGAGGGCGCCGATCACCAGCGCCCTCACCTCGCCCGAGGCGGCGCGCAGTTGTTCGTCCAGCTCCTCCTTGGACGTCGGCCGCAGCGGCGCGGTCAGCCGGCCCCGGTGCTGGAGCAGGGCGAGGGCGGCGCCCAGGTATCCGGCCCAGTAGCCGAACGCGACGAGCCGCCGCCCGTCCTCGTCCACCAGGTACTCCAGGTCCAGCAGGGCGCCACCGCCGGCGACGAACCGGCGCAGCAGGGCCTCGGCGCCCGGCTGCCCCTTGTAGGCGTGCCCGAAGAACAGGTGACGGTGCACCAACGCGGACGGTTCGTCGGGGAGTTCCTTCAGACCGGCGATCAGCGCCTCGGGAGGCGCCGACACCCAGGAGCCCGGCTCGGCGACACGGCAGCCCACCTGCTCGTACGCCTCGGCCGGGAACACCCGCTGCGGGGAGTCCTCGACCGTCACGGTCCCGCCGCTCTCGACCAGGCGCCGGGCGTCGGACGGCACGATCGGTGTGCGCCGTTCGGTGGTACGGGACTCGTGGCGGAGCCACAGGTGGAGTGCGGTCATACGCGGTTGACCTCCGGGCGCGGGGCGTCGGCGGCGAAGCGTCCGACGCTCACGGGGCTGACGTCGACGAAGGGTACGCGCCCCGGGAGGAGATCCCTCAGGATCTCGTAGACGGCGGGTCCCCGCGGGAGGCCGTGGCCACCGCGATGGATGGACCGACGGGAGCGGAGTGCGCGGCGGCCGGCGCCGGACGGCCGCCGCGCGGGCCGCTCACGAGGACTGCACCACCGCGTCCAGGTGGGGCAGGTAGTGGTCGAGCCGCTCCCGCTTGGTGCGCAGGTAGGTGATGTTGTTCTCGCACGGCGGTATCAGCAGCGACACCTGCTCGTCGACCTTGATGCCGTGCCGCAGCAGCGCATCGCGCTTGCGCGGGTTGTTGGAGAGCAGGCGCACGGACCGTACGCCGAGGTCGTGCAGGATCTCCGCCGCGACCCGGTAGTCGCGGGCGTCCACCGGCAGACCGAGGGCGAGGTTGGCCTCGACGGTGTCCAGGCCCTCCGACTGGAGCTTCATCGCGCGCAGTTTGGCCAGCAGGCCGATGCCGCGGCCCTCGTGGCCGCGCAGGTAGACGACGATGCCGCGGCCCTCGGCCACGACCTGCCTCAGGGCGGTGGAGAGCTGGGGTCCGCACTCGCAGTGCGTGGAGCCGAAGGCGTCCCCGGTCAGGCACTCGGAATGCAGGCGGACGAGCATGCCCTCTTCCTCGATGTCGCCAAACACCAGCGCCACTTGTTCGTCGCCGCGGTCGTGGTCGAGGTAGCCGACGGCCTGGAAATCACCGTACTTGGTGGGCAGGGGCGCATTCACGACTCGGGTGATCCCGGTGGGCACGTTCGCGATCCGGGTGACTCCCGAGGAGGCATTCCCGCCGAGCACGCCGTCAATGTCTGTCATGATCTGATTCCTATCTGGTAAGCGCAGGCGGTACGAGACGAAAGGCCGTGAAAAGATGAGCGGTCCGGGAACTGCGGACACTGCCGGGGGCCACGCCGCGGGTGTACTGCCGTCGGACACCTCGCGGGACGTGCGGGAGCGGGCGGAGGGCCCGCACCGTCAGGTGGCCGTCCTTCCCGTGGGCAGTTTCGAACAGCACGGTCCGTACCTTCCGTTGGCGACCGACACGCTGGTCGCCTGCGCGATCGCCCGCGAGCTGGCCGCCGCGTATCCGGTTCACCTCCTTCCTCCGGTGACGATCTCCTGCTCGCACGAGCACGCGGCGTGGCCGGGAACGGTGAGCATCTCCTCCGTCACTCTCCATGCGGTGGTACGGGACATCGCCGCGTCGCTCGAACGCTCGGGCGTCGGGGCCCTGGTCCTGGTCAACGGTCACGGCGGTAATTACGTCCTCGGCAATGTCGTCCAGGAGGGCAATGCCGTCCGGGATTCCTCGGGCAGCGGTGTGCGGATGGCGCTTTTCCCGGCCCCGGAGGACTGGGAGGCTGCCCGGGAACGGGCCGGGGTGCGCACCTCGCTGCTCAGCGACATGCATGCCGGGGAAATCGAGACCTCCATTCTTCTGCACTGTCATCCCGAATTGGTCAGGCCTGGTCACGAGACCACGGATTTCATCGCCGACGACCGACGGCATCTGCTCACCCTCGGTATGTCGGCCTATACGGAGTCCGGTGTCATCGGGCGTCCTTCGCTGGCTTCCGCGGACAAGGGGAAGCAGTTGCTCGCGACGCTCGCGGAGTCCTTCGAGCCGTATTTCTCCCTGGTCGGGTCGGACGGCGACGAGGACGGTGTGACACATCGCCGGTGACCCCGCGTCAGGAAGGACGCGGGGGCGCAGCGGGTGCGGCGGGTGTGCGGACGGGGGGCGCGGAGCGCGTGGGGGATACGCTCCGCGCCCGGTACGGGGGGCCGGGAGGGTGCCGCGGGGGCCTGGTCCTCCTCGGCGGCGTTCTCCGTCGCGGTGCGCGGGTGCCGCAGACCCGTGTACCAGCGGGCGAGGAGGACGAGCAGGCCGGGCAGGCTCGCCACGAAGCTGAGGACGCCGTAGACGACCGCGACGCCCAGCCCGGTGTCCGCGCCGAGGCCCGCCGCGCCGAAGGCCCAGGCGGTGACGCCCTCCCGGGGGCCGAAGCCGCCGATGTTCAGCGGCAGGCCCATCGCGATGAGCGCGAGCAGGGCCAGGGGCAGCAGCGTGACCGGGGAGGCGTGCGATCCCGCGACCCGCGCGGCCACCAGGAACATCAGCAGGTGCCCGGCGAGCACGACGACGGACGACAGCAGGACGGAGGGCCAACTCCCCCTCGCCAGCAGGGCGGTGCGCGCCTCGGCGAGCGCGGCGCCGAGAGCCCGGCGCCGGCGGGAGGGGCGCGGGGCGCGGCCCATGCGGACGGCCACGACGATGGCGAGCGCACCGAGCGTGGCGAGCGCCGTCAGTCCGGCCAGATGACGGGCCTGGGTGAGCACCGGCGAGGGCAGCGTGAGCAGGACCGGCACGCCCACCGCCACCAGGGCGACCTGGCCGGCGGTGCGTTCCAGGACCACGGCGCGGACGCCGCGGCCGACGTCACCGGCGCTCTGCCCGTGCCGCACCGCGCGGTGCACGTCGCCGAGCACGCCGCCGGGGAGCGCCGCGTTGAGGAACAGGGCGCGGTAGTAGTCGGCGACGGCGGCGCCGAGCGGCAGCCCCATGCCGAGCGCGTGGGCGACCCGGCACCAGCGCCAGGCGCTGAACACGGTGGTCAGCAGGCCGATCCCGAGCCCGGCGAGAAGGGTCGGCACATCGATCCGCCGCAGCCCGTCGAGCAGCACCCCGGTCCCGAGCCGCCACAGCAGCACCCCGAGGATGAGCGCCCCGGCGACGGTCCCGAAGTGGGTGCGCAGGGCCCGGCGGCGCGGGGGTGCCTCGGTGTGGGCGGCGACCGCCACGGGGACGGTTTCCGTCACCGGCACGCGCACCTCCTCCGCCGCCGTCGCCAAGGCCGCCGTCCGCCTCGTCATCACGCGCCTCCCGTCGGGCGGGGCAGGACCAGTACGTCGCTGTGGTGGACCGTCACGCGAAGATCGCCGGCCGCGCAGGCAGCCAGGCGGTCCCGCAGATACGTCTCTGCCCGGGCCGCTAGGTCAGGGCGCTGCTCCGCGGCCGCACCGACCCAGCCGTGCAGCCACTCCTGCGTCAATTCCCGCTGCTCGGCGCCCAGTCGCCAGGGGCTCGGATGGACCCGTACGCTCGCGCCGAGCCGGTCGAAGGCCTCGCAGGCCGCGCCCACCGCGTCGGGGCCGAGGAGGTCACCGCGCCGCTGGTGGGCGTTGAACGCCTCGCCGATCTCCCGGTCCAGGGGGTGCTCGGGCGTCAGTTCCACACGGCCCACGACGGACAGCGTCAGCAGCGCCGGGCAGCCCGCGCCCACGCAGGCCCGGGCGAGCGTGTCGATCTCCTCGGCGGTGAGCACGTCCAGCAGCGCGGACGCGGTCACCAGCGACGCCCCGGTCAGCGCGTCCGCCGTGAGCCGCCCGATGTCGCCGCGCTGGGTGGTGACCGTCACCGGGCTGCCGTCGGCCGCCGCGCGGGGCGCCCCCACCGAGGCGAAGTGCAGCAGGTAGGGGTCCCGGTCGTGCAGCACCCAGTGCTGGGGGCCGTCGAGCAGCGGGGCGAGCCAGCGGCCCATGGAACCGGTGCCGCAGCCCAGGTCGTGCACGATCAGCTCGGTGCCGTGCCGGGGCCGGTTCGCGAGGCGGATCCGCAGCGGGTCGAGCAGGTCGTGCGCCCGCGCCTCCGCGTCGGCGGGCTCCCGCAGCCTCAGCCACTGCGGGGCGTATCGCGGCACCTCGGTCTCGCCGCCGCCGGGCGCGGGGATCGCGGGGAGCACCCCGGGCCCCGGTTCCGGGGACGTCTCGGACCCCGCCTCCGATGTCGTACCCGTGCTCATGCCGCCCTCCGAGGGTCGTGCAGCCGGCCCAGCACACCCGCCAGGCTGCGTGCCGTGGTCGCCCAACCGTCCAGTGCTGCCCGGCGGCCGCGCGCGGAGGCCTTGAGCCGGCGCCGTACGTCCGCCTCGCCGAACCAGCCGCGCAGCTCGGCGGCGATCGCGGCGGGGTCCTCCGGCGGGACGAGGATGCCGGGCACCCCGCCGTCCGGCGCGCGCCCCACCGCCTCGGGCAGGCCGCCGACATCGGTGGCGAGGACAGGGATGCCGCGCGCCAGGGCCTCGGTGACGGCCATGCCGTACGTCTCGGCGTACGAGGTGAGGACCATGAGGTCGGCGGAGGCGTAGCTCGCCTCGAGTTCGGCACCGGACCGCGGTCCGGCCAGGTGCAGCCGGTCGGCCAGGCCGTGTTCGTCGATGAGGGCGCGCAGCCGCTCCACGTACTCCGGGTCGTGGCCGAGCCCGCCCACGCACACGCACGTCCACGGCAGATCCTTGACGGTGGCGAGGGCCTCGATGAGCCGGTGCTGCCCCTTGCGGGGGGTCACGGCGGCGACGCACAGCAGCCGGGAGACGCCGTCGGTGCCGGGGGCGAGGGGCGCGATGTCGGCGCCGGGCGCGGCGACATGGACCCGCTCGGGGGCGAGCCCGTGGTGGGAGACGAGTCGGCGCACCGCCCAGTCGCTGGTGGCGATCACGGCGGGCACGGCCCGCACGGTGGCGCGCTCCTTGGCGTCCAGTTCGGCCGCGGTCTCGGGGTCGAGACCGGTCTCGTCGCCGAGCGACAGGTGCACCAGGACGGCGAGGCACAGACGTTCGGCCTCGGGCACGATGATCTCGGGGACGCCACAGGCGACCAGGCCGTCCAGCAGGACGACCGTGCCGTCCGGTAGGTCACGCAGCGTACGGGCGAGTTCGGCCCTCGCCTGCGCGCCGGGCCGGGGCCAGGAGCCCTCGACCAGGTGCCTTTCCACCTGCCAGCCGAAGCCGGGCAGGTCCAGGCAGACCCGGCGGTCGTAGGCGTTGCCGCCACTTGGGGTGGCCGGGTCGTCGACGCCGCCCGGCATCACGAAGTGCACGGTGCGCAGGGACATGGGGATGATGTCGGCGTTCCTGAGGGCCGTGTTCTGCACGGGCACATAGCCGAGACGGGGCTGGGCCGGCTGCCCGGCGGTGTTCACGGACGCGTGGTCGACGGTCGTGTCGGTCACAGGGCACGCTCGTAACTCGCCCAGGCGATGTGTGACTCGTGCAGCGTGACGGTGATGCCGGCGATGCCGCGGGCGCTCTCGCCCAGGGCGCCCTTGTGGATCCGTTCGGCGAGGCGGTCGGCGATCACCTTGGCCAGGAACTCCGTCGAGGTGTTGGTGTTCGCGAAGTCCGGCTCGTTGTCGAGGTTGCGGTAGTTGAGCTCGCTCACCACCGCGCCCAGCTCCTGCGTGGCCAGTCCGATGTCGACGACGATGTTGTCGTCGTCCAGCTCGGCGCGACGGAAGGTGGCGTCCACGAGGAACGTCGCTCCGTGCAGGCGCTGCGCGGGTCCGAAGACCTCGCCGCGGAAGCTGTGGGCGATCATCAGGTGATCGCGGACGGTGATGCTGAACAACGGACGACCCTCCAGGTGCGGTGCGTCTGGTCCCCTTCCGGGGTATGCCGTGTAGTACGGCTGACCCCTCCGCGTTGTTCAGCTGCCCGTTCTCCTTGTTCGGAGGTTCCTGGGGAATTCCTTGGGAGTTCGCCCCAAGAGCGGGCAACTCGGGCGGGGCGGGACTCAGTCGGTGGGATACAGGATGCGGTGGCACAACCCCTTGAGCTCACCACGGGTCAGCCGTGGCAGCACGTCGGGGAGGTCTTCGAAGGGGGACTCGCCGGTGACGAGCGCGTCGAACGCGGGGTCGGCGAGCAGGTCGAGGGCGAGGGCCATGCGGTCGGCGTAGACACGTCCGGTGCGGGCGCGCGGCGAGACGGTGCCGACCTGGCTGCTGCGGATCGTGAGGCGGCGCGAGTGGAAGGCCTCACCGAGCGGCAGGGTGACGCGCCGGTCGCCGTACCAGCTGAGTTCGACGACGGTGCCCTCGGGCGCGAGGAGTTCCAGGGAGCGTACGAGACCCTGTTCACTGGCGCTGGCGTGGACGACGAGGTCGCAGTCGCCGAGGGCGTCCTCGGGCGGGGCGAAGTCGACGCCGAGCGCGCGGGCGGTCGCGGCGCGCTCCGGGTCGGCGTCGACGAGCTGCACGCGGACGCCGGGGTGGCGGGCGAGGAGGGCGGCGACGGAGCATCCGACCATGCCGCCGCCGACGACCGCGATCCGGTCGCCGAGTTGCGGGCCCGCGTCCCACAGGGCGTTGACGGCGGTCTCGACGGTGCCGGCCAGGATGGCGCGGTGGGCGGGCACGGCGTCGGGGACGACGGTGACGGCCGAGGCGGGGACGACGTACCGGCTCTGGTGCGGATAGAGGCAGAAGACGGTCCGTCCGACCAGCTCGTCCCGCCCCTGCTCCACCTGCCCGACACTCAGATAGCCGTACTTCACGGGGGCCGGGAAGTCGCCCTCCTGGAACGGGGCACGCATGGCGGCGTGCTGGCTCTGAGGCACACCGCCGCGGAAGACGAGGGTCTCGGTGCCGCGGCTGACACCGGAGTACAGCGCGCGCACCAGCACGTCGCCGTCGCCGGGCTTCGGCAGCTCCACGTCCCGCAGCTCCCCGTGGCCCGGCGAGCGCAGCCAGAAGGCGCGAGCTGTGAGGTCCATGTGCGTCTCCCTGAACGATCCGGCGTTTCACCACGTACGCAGCTACGAGAAGTCGCGCACAAGGTACGCGCGAAGATCGAATCTGTCACTTGGCCGGAGGGTGAGCGGTGGCCCTGAACCACACATACGAGGCGAGGCTCTTGCAGCAGGAGACGACCGTGGGGGCGGGCGTGCAGGTACTGCTGCTGACCTTGCTGGGCACGGCGATCGGCATGGGTCCGGCCGGCTGGCTGACGGGCCTGGCGTTCGCGCTCGCCACCTGGGCCGTGCTCACCCGGGCCGTGCTCCGCTCCCGGCTCAGCTCGTTCGGCCCGGCCAACCGGGTGACGCTGGGCCGGGCGATCCTGGTCGGTGGGGTGACGGCGCTGGTCGCGGACTCGTTCGAGAGCGCGCCCCCGGTGACGGTGTTCGTGGGGCTGACGGCGGTGGCGCTGATCCTGGACGGCGTGGACGGCAAGGTGGCCCGGCGCACGGGCACGTCGACGGCGCTGGGCGCGCGTTTCGACATGGAGGTCGACGCGTTCCTGATCCTGGTGCTGAGCGTGTACGTGTCGATGGCGCTGGGCCCGTGGGTGCTGCTGATCGGGGCGATGCGGTACGTGTTCGTGGCGGCGGCCCGGGTGCTGCCGTGGCTGAACGGCGAACTGCCGCCGAGCATGGCCCGCAAGACGGTGGCGGCGGTGCAGGGCGTCGCGCTGCTGGTGGCCGCGTCGGGCCTGCTGCCGTACGCGGCGGGCGTGGGGGTCGTCGGGTGCGCGCTGGCGTCGCTGGTGTGGTCGTTCGGGCGGGACGTGCTGTGGCTGTGGAGCGTGCGGGGCGGCGCGACGGTGGGGACGACCGCCGAGGTGGTGGTGGAGCCGGTCGCGGAACTGGTGGCGGGCGGCTGACCGGCGCCATCGCCTCAGGTCGTCAGGCGGTGGCCCTCGGGCCGTCGAGCCGTGCGATGCGGGCCACGTTCTCCCGGTCCTCGGGGTCCTCGCTGGGGCGGGCGGCGAACCAGGCGTCGAGGATCTCCTTCAGGAGCGGCTCGGAGGTCAGGCGCAGGCTGAGCGCGAGCACGTTGGCGTCGTTCCAGCGGCGGGCGCCGTCCGCCGAGTACGCGTCCGTGCACAGCGCCGCCCGTACGCCCGGCACCTTGTTCGCGGCGATCGACGCGCCGGTGCCGGTCCAGCAGCACACGACCGCCTGGTCGGAGGTGCCGTCGGCGACCTCGCGGGCCGCCGCCTCGGAGCACGCGGCCCACTGCGGGTCGTCCCCGGCGCGCAGCGCCCCGTGCGTGAGCACGTCGTGGCCACGGCCGCGCAGTTCGGCGACCAGGCTGCGGGCCACGGGTTCGTCCATGTCCGAGGAAACGGAGATCCGCATGTCTCGGAGGGTACCCGCTCACACCCATCCGGTGGTTCCGCCGGCCTGCGGGGTACTCGGCCCCCGGACCGAGGCGGAAGGAGCCGGACGTGGGCGGCAGCGATCGGCTGCGGGAGTACCGCGGCAAACGTGACTTCGACCGGACCGCCGAGCCCCGGGGGGACACGGCGGCATCCGGCGCGGAGCCTCACTTCGTGGTGCAGATCCACGACGCGAGCACCCTGCACTTCGACTTCCGGCTCCAGGTGGGCGACGTCCTCAAGTCCTGGTCCATCCCCAAGGGCCCGTCCGCCGATCCCGGCGACAAGCGGCTCGCCGTGCCCACCGAGGACCATCCGCTGGCCTACGAGGACTTCGAGGGCGTCATTCCTGCGGGCGAGTACGGGGGCGGCACCGTGATCGTCTGGGACCGCGGCACCTATCAGCCGCTCAGCCACGACCGGCGCGGGCGCCCCGTGCCCTTCGAGGAGTCGCTGGAGCACGGGCACGCCACGTTCCGGCTGGACGGGTCGAAGCTGCACGGCGAGTACGCGCTCACCCGGTTCCGCGGCGGCAAGAGGGGCGGCGAGCAGGAGGCCTGGCTGCTGGTGAAGGCGGGGCGTGCCGGCTCCGGCGGCCACGGGACGCCCGACCCGCGCCGCGCCCGGTCGGTCCGCAGTGGACGCACACTCGCGCAGGTGGCCGCGGACGGCGGTGAGGGGTGAGGGGCCATGAACGGCCTCCTTCAGGCGCTGCCCGCCGAGCAGCGCGAGCTGGTCGGCGCGGCGCGCCCCGGCACCGAACTCGCCGCCCGGCCCATGCTCGCCACGCTCAGCGATCGGCGCGACTTCCCCGGCGGCGGAAAGTGGATCTTCGAGCGGAAGCTGGACGGCGTCCGCGTGCTCGCGGTGCGCGAGGGCGACCGGGTCGTACTGCTGTCCCGTTCGGGCCATCGCCTCAACGCCACGTATCCGGAGATCGTCGACGCGCTCGCCGCCCAGAGCTGCGCGGACTTCACCGTCGACGGCGAGATCGTCGCTCTCACGCACGGCCGCACCGACTTCTCCCTCCTCCAGCGGCGCATGGGGCTGACGCGGCGGCGGGACGTCGAGGCGAGCGGGGTCGCCGTCACCTACTACCTCTTCGACCTGCTGCGGCTGGAGGGAGCGGACACCCGGCGGCTGCCGCTGCGCACCCGCAAGTCGCTGCTGCGCCGTGCGCTCGCCTACCGGGCCCCGCTGCGGCTGACCACCCACCGCAACGAGGGCGGCGCCGAGCTGCTGGCCGCGTCGTGCGCCCGGGGGTGGGAGGGGCTGATCGCCAAACGGGCCGACAGCACGTACCAGTCGCGCCGTTCCACGGACTGGCTCAAGCTCAAGTGCTCCCTGGGCCAGGAGTTCGTCATCGGCGGCTACACCGAACCGGCCGGCAGCCGGGTCGGCCTCGGTGCCCTGCTGCTCGGCTACCACGAGGACGGCCGCCTGCGCTACGCCGGCAAGGTCGGCACCGGCTTCGACCGCCGCGCCCTGCTCGCCCTGCGCGCCCGCCTCGACGAACTGACCGCCTCCGCCTCGCCGTTCACCGATCCGGTGCGCGAGAGGGGTGCGCGGTGGGTGCGCCCCGAGCTGGTCGCCCAGATCGCGTTCACGGAGTGGACGAGGGACGGCATGCTGCGCCACCCACGGTTCCTGGGCCTGCGGGAGGACAAGCGGGCGAGCGAGGTGGTCCGCGAGCGTGCGTAGCGTTGTAGCTGCGGGCGGTCGTGCACATACGTGACTGCGGGCAGTCGTCAACGTAAGTAGCCTGCGGGCAGGCGTGCCTCCCCCAGAGCCTTGACGGCCTGGGGCGACCCCAGGGGCGGCACGGGTGGGCGCTGAGGGTACCCCCTGCTCGAAGAGCTTGGGGAAGGCACCCGGCCGGCGCCGGGAAGCGTGCCCCACCTCCGGCCCGCCCCGGCGCCGGGCAACTGGTGACCGCCGGGCCACGTCACGTACCCGACGTGGCAGCCTCCCGCTCCGGACGCGAAACGGCTCGCAGCGCACCCGCGGTGCGCAACGCGCGCCTGCCGGGCACCAACAGCGCGGCCAGCGCAGCGCCAAGGCACAGCACCCCCAGCAGACCGAAGCCATGCGTGTACCCGGAGCCGTACGGCAGCCCCGTCGGCTGCAACCGACCCGTCACCAGCACACTGGTGACCGCCGCGCCGATGGAGCCGCCGATCGTCCGGATGTTGGCGTTCATTCCGGTCGCCGCACCGGTCTGCTCGGCCGGAACGCTGCCGACGATCAGGTTGGCCATGGAGGCGAAGGCCAGTCCGATGCCGAAGCCGAACACACCCGCGACGAGAGCCACCTGCCACTGCGCGTCGTGCCACAGGGTGAGGAACCCGCAGGCGACCGCACCCAGCGCGGCCCCCGCCGTGAGCAGCGCCTTGGCTCCCACCACCGGCTCCAGGCGGCCGCTCAGCACGCCGGAGACGAACATGGCCACCAGCATGGGCAGCATGAGCAGCCCGGACGCGGTGACGGACGCGCCGAAGCCGTATCCGGCGGCGCGGGGCGTCTGCACGAAGGCGGGCAGGAAGGACCAGATCGCGTACATGCCCGCGCCGAACAGCAGCGCGGCGGTGTTGGTCGTCCACACGGCGGGCAGCCGCAGGACGCGCAGATCGATGAGCGGGCTGCGGGAACGCGCCTCGGCCGACAGCCACAGCGCGAACAGCACGGCGGCGGCGAGGAAGAGACCGATCACCGGAGCCGATCCCCAGCCCCACCTGGTCGCTTGGCTGAGCGGCAGCAACAGCGCCACCAGCCACGCGGACAGCAGGACGGCTCCGAGCCAGTTGACGCGTCCCTCGGCACGGCTCGGCGACTCGGGCACGAAGCGCGCGGCGATCAGCGTGGTGACGGCGACGACGGCGACCGGGATCCAGAACAGCCAGCGGTAGTCGAGCGCGGAGACGATGGGACCGGCCGCCACGATGCCCACGCCGCCACCGGCGGCGATCACGGCGGACAGGTCGCTGATGCTGCCGCTCACCTCGGCCGGGGCGAACTCGTCCCGGATGATGCCGAACGACAGCGGGAACAGCGCGCCGCCGGCGCCCTGGACGACCCGGGCGACGATCAGCACGCCGATGTTCGGCGCGAGCGCGGCGAGCAGACAGCCGGCCAGCAGCGTCAGCAGCACGGCGACGAGTGTGCGTTTCCTTCCGACGAGGTCGCCGACCCGGCCGAGGATCGGTGTGAAGACCGAGGCCGACAACAGGTACGCCGTCATCACCCAGGTCGCGGTGGACTGCGAAGTGTGCAGCGCGTGCTGGACGGTCGGCAGGGCCGGCGCGATCAGTGACTGCAACATGGAGAACACGCCCGCACCGGTCGCGAGGACCGCGAAGGTGAGGCGGGTGGACTTCCGGGGCATGAAAAGCCTCTCCGAACAGGGCGCGGCCGAGATCTTCCGGCCGCGGTCGTAGGACTCCGTCGCGCCGCAGGGCAACGTGGAGCACGCCGACGGCCGCGGGGAGCGGTCGCGGAGCGGATGGACTGGACGGACGGGCGGTGCGATCGGCGCAGGGCCCGCGGTACGAGGTCATGGGGTACGAGGCCGACGCGGGGGCGTGCGGCCGCACGCGCCCAGGGCGGGCGCACCCCGACTGCTAAAGTGGAGGTGCGCCTCCACTGTAACGGAGGCATACCTCCGCTTCAACCCGTCCGGCTCCGGGAGGCAGCAGTGACGACCCCGCCGTTCCCCGTCAGTGAGATCGTGGCGTCCCAGCGGCCGCACCGTAAGGACGCCGCCCGCAACTACGACGCCCTGATCGCCGCCGCCCGCGAGGCCTTCGCGGAGCACGGCGCGGAGGCGTCCCTGGAGGACATCGCGCGCCGCGCGGGCGTCGGGATCGGCACGCTGTACCGAAACTTCCCCACCCGCCGCCACCTCTTCGAGAGCGTCTACGCGGGCGAGGTGAACGACCTGTGCCGGGTGGCGCGGGAGGTCGCGGACCGTGAGCCGTGGGAGGCACTCACCTCGTGGCTGCGCCGGTTCGTGGACTACACGGTGACCAAGCGGGCGATCCGCGAGGCGATGGACGACGAGTCGGAGATCTTCCTGGCGTGCCGGGAGTCCATGTACCGGGCGGGCGGCCCGCTCTTCGAGCGCGCGCAGCAGGGCGGCGAGGCGCGCACGGACATGACCTTCGACGACCTGCTGCGGATGGTCGCCGGCATCACGGCGACGAACTTCCTGGACGACGCCCAGCGGGACCGGGTCCTGACCGTGGCCCTGGACGGGGTGCGGGCCGCCGGCGCCTGACCGTGCTCAGGCGCCGGACCGCGGGCTTGGCGGCACCGGAAGGAAGCGTTCGCGGATCTGGCCCGGGTCCTGGTCAGAGGGGGCTCCTGGTCAGAGGGGGCCGGCCCCGCTCCGCCGCCGGCCCGCCCGGCACCTTCCCCCGCCTCCCTGAGGCAACCGACCGAGAGGACCTACGCGGCGCCGGCGATTCCTCAAAGCCCGCCGACCACCGTTACTACACCCGGTTCAGAAGCACGCACTCAGCTGTTCCAGCTCTCGTCGTACGGGTCGCCGGGGGTCGCGACCGGCTTCGCCCGTATGACGTCGAGGTAGGGGATGATCCCGCCGTTGACGGGGTCCTCGGTGCGCTTCGCCGTGTAGGTGCCGGTGACGTCGAGCCAGGAGTCCGGCTGCAGGACGGGCGGCAGCTTGCCGGTCAGGCCGATCTTGACCGGCTGGGCGTCGGCGGCGCAGCAGTTGAGGGCCATGCGGACCAGGTAGGGCGCCCCCGTGTGGTCCAGGGCGACGAACCCGGTGATCTCCACCCTCCGGCCGCGAAGGGAGCGTCCGTGGCCGTACGCCGCGCGGCCCGCGTAGTCCACCAGGCCGAGCCTGACCGGGTCGCCGGACGGCAGGGCCGGATAGGCCAGGGGCTGCTGGAGGGCCGTACCGGAGCGCACGGCGCTGTAGGAGCCGAGCGCGGGCGGGGCGACCAGGATGAGCGCGAACAGGGGGAGCACGAGGAGCCAGGAGATCCGCGGCTCGCGGTGGGCGTGGCCGTGGCCGTCGGCGTGTTCGTCATGTTGGTCGTGTGCCTCGCCGCCGGGGTGCCTCCGGGCCGCCCGCGTGCGGCGCAGCTCGTACCAGAAGGTGGCGGCCGCCGCCACGATCAGGACGGCGCCGGCCGCGAGCAGCAGCGGCTGCAGGCCCGCCTTGACGTAGCGCAGGTACAGGCTGGTGGTCCCGGCGTGCAGCAGTGCCCCGCCGACCAGGAACAGGACGGCCGCTTGCGCCTGTCGGTTCACAGCAGCACCGCCCCGGTCAGGACCGACACCAGGATCGCCAGCGCGAAGGTGGCCGGCGCGAACCGCAGTGCGAAGGAGCGGCCGAAGGTGCCGGCCTGCATCGCGAACAGCTTCAGGTCGATCATCGGCCCGACCACCAGGAACGCCAGCCGCGCGGTCAGCGAGAACTGCGACAGCGAGGCTGCCACGAACGCGTCGGCCTCGGAGCAGATCGACAGCAGCACCGCGAGCACGGAGAGCGCGAGGACCGCCACCACCGGGTTGCCGGCCGCCGTCCGCAGCCAGCTCGCCGGCGCCACGGCCTTGAGGGTCGCCGCGGCCATCGCGCCGACGACCAGGAAGCCCCCGGCGTGCATCACGTCGTGCCGTACGGATCCCCAGAACGCGGCCCCCTTGCTCTGCCCTTCGTACGACGCCCGGGCCGGCGGCCGCAGCCAGTCGGTGCGGCCGAGCCGCTGCCACAGCCAGCCCATCGCGCACGCCACCAGCAGGCTCGCCAGGAACCGGGCGAGGACCATCTCCGGGTCACGCGGGAAGGCCACGGCGGTGGCGGTCAGTACGATCGGGTTGATCGCGGGCGCGGACAGCAGGAAGGCCAGCGCCGCCGCGGGCGTCACCCCCCGGCGCACCAGCGCCCCGGCGACCGGCACCGAGGCGCATTCGCAGCCGGGCAGGACCGCCCCGGCCATCCCTGCGACGGGCACCGCGAGGGCGGGCCGTTTCGGCAGCGCTCGGGCGAAGAACGACGGCGGGACGAACACCGCGAGCGCCGCGGACAGCAGTACGCCGAGGACGAGGAACGGCAGCGCCTGGACGACCACCGCGAGGAACACGGTCATCCAGCTCTGCATCACCGGGGCGCCCAGCGCCCGGCGGATCGGACCCTGCCCGACGACCAGCACGAGCAGCAGCAGGGTCAGGCCGAGGGAGGAGTTGAACTGCCAGCCCTGCGAAGGCTCCTCGTCGTGACCCCGGTCGACCGGGGCCGGAGGCGCTTTGACGACGGTCACGGGCGGGGTACCTCCGGAAAGGGGCGGGCGGCGCGGGGGGCTTCCCCTCCCCATCTGTACGAAGTCCCGGGCGCGGTGTCTCACCGCGGACCCGGGACTTTGCCGCTCAATGACCTTCAGCCGTCACCGGCCGCTGCCGTAAGCCGGTTTCGGCTGTCCCCCGGCGGCCGGGACGTGCCGGCGGCGGGGGAGGGACGGCAGGCTCGGCACGGTCAGGAACCCCTCGGCCCGTGCGCTGGCGATACCGATGCGCGGTATGTCGCGGGTGTTCTCGAACAGCAGGAAGCGGGGCTCCCAGACCGGCCGGTACTTGGCGTTGGCCCGGTACAGGGACTCGATCTGCCACCAGCGGGAGAAGAACGTCAGCACCGACCGCCAAAGCCGCAGTACGGGGCCGGCGCCGAGACGGGAGCCGCGTTCGAAGACGGCGCGGAACATGGCGAAGTTGAGCGACACCCGCTCGATGCCGAGGTCGCGGGCGCGCAGCAGCAGCTCGATGACCATGAACTCCATCAGGCCGTTCTCGCAGTCGCGGTCGCGGCGCATCAGGTCGAGGGAGAGGCCGTGCTCGCCCCAGGGGACGAAGCTGAGCACGGCCCGCGGCTCGCCCTCGCTGTCGCGGCACTCCAGCATCATGCAGCACCCGTCGGCGGGGTCGCCGAGGCGGCCGAGGGCCATGGAGAAGCCGCGCTCGGTGGCGCCGTCGCGCCAATGGTCGGCCTTCTCGATCAGCTCGGCCATCTCGGACTCGGGAATGTCCCCGTGGCGGCGGATGGTCACGGTGTACCCGGCGCGCCGGACCCGGTTGTGCGCCTGCCGCACGACCCGCATCGCGCGTCCCTCGAGGCTGAAGTCGGCGACCTCCACGATCGCCTCGTCACCCAGTTCGAGGGCATCCAGTCCGTGCCGGGCGTAGATCGTGCCGGCCTCTTCACTCGCGCCCATGACGGCGGGCGTCCAGGCGTGCCGACGGGCCTCCTCCAGCCACACCTCGATGGCGCCGGGCCAGGCCTCGGGGTCGCCGATCGGGTCGCCGGAGGCGAGGGTGACGCCGCCGACCACCCGGTAGGCGATGGCGGCCTTGCCGCTCGGGGACCAGATCACGGCCTTGTCGCGGCGCAGCGCGAAGTAGCCGAGGGAGTCCCGCTCGCCCTGCTTGGCGAGCAGTTCGCGCAGCCGTCGCTCGTCCTCCTCGCCGAGGAGCTCGCGGCCGCGGGGCGCGCGGAAGCAGGCGTACAGGACGAGGAGGAAGGTCGCCGCGGTCAGGACGTTGATGGTGATGTCCACCCAGCGGGGGGCGTGCACATGCTCGATGTGGTCGGCGAGCGGGCCGACGCTGACGCCGCGCAGCAGCGCGTACACGATCTTGTCCGCGAGAGAGGCCGAGGCTTCGGTGTGCGCCTTGTTGGTGGCGTCCACCAGCAGGGTGCCGATGCCGCCGCTGACGACGATGCCGCAGGCGGCGACGATCAGCGCGAGCTTGGGGTTGGAGCGGTCGCCCACGGCCCGGAACTCCTTGCGGCCGAGCAGCAGCGCGGCCACGAACAGGCCGGTGAGCAGGGCGGAGATCCAGTTGAAGACGTGCCGGTTGTACTGGTGCTGGGTCAGGGCTGCCACGTAGAGCGCGAGCAGCGGGCCGGCGAGCAGGATGTTCGCGACCCAGGCCGCCCGCTTGCGGCGCCGCATGACCATGGCCAGGAACAGGGCGAGGACCGCCGAGACCAGTCCGGCGGTGGCCAGGTACGGGGTGAAGAACTGACCACCGTTGTGCTCGTGCACCTCCTCACGGAAGGGCAGCGAGACGACGGCCACGATGTTCAGCAGGGCCATCAGCCGCAGGTACCAGACCGTGGCGACGGCCGCCCCGGGACCCAGGCGCGCGGGCAGGGACGGGCCCTCCCCCGCCGCGCCCTGCGGGCGCCGGGCGCGCTGCTGGACGATCTCTGCTTGCTGCTGTGGGGGCACCGCGATGACTCACCTTGACGAGAGAGAGGCCGGAGCGACCGGCGTGGACGGAAGCACTCGCATCGACCCTATATTTCGTAGGGGTAACGGTGGATTTTCCTAGGGTAGGAGTCCGGCAAGGACGATCCCGTTCCCCGCGAACCCGGCAGGGCGGCGCGGAACGGCCGCCGGGGGGCCGACAGGTTCACCCGTACGAGAACCCCTGGAAGTCTACGGGCTGTCTAGGGGGCTCTCTCCTCGGCGTGCTCCAGTCCGGCGCGTTCGAGGTCCGCGTGTTCGAGCAGGAACGGCACGATCGCCCGCTCCAGCAGGGCGCGCTCCCAGACCTCGCGGGCCCGGCGCACCCGGGGATCGCGGTCCGTGGGGTCGTCGCCGTCGTCGTGGCGGGTCCGGGCGCGGGCCGCCAGGAGCCAGGCGAGGTCCCCGAGGGCCGCTCCCGCCGTCACGACGGCCGCGATCACCCCCGACATCACGAGCCCATCGCCGATGTGCGGGCGCACGGCGAAGGCCCGCAGCCCGAAGCCGCACAGCAGGAACACTCCCGTGGCCGCGGCTCCGAGGCTCGGCACCAGGACCGCAAGCGCCGGCAGCAGTCTTTTTTGCATACGATCGTCGCCGTCCCCCTCCGGCCTGTCACGGTGGGCTGCCGCGGCCCGCAGTGCGAGGTAGTGGTGGTACTCGTCGGCGGCGATCCCGGCGAGGCGGTCGCGCGCCTCCAGCGCCCGCGTGCGCAGCCGCTCGCGCGCCGCTCCCGCATCGGTGGCGCCGATCGCAGCCGCGATCCCCGGATGGCCGAGGGCTCGGTCCACCATGCGTTCGAAGATCGGACCGCCCGCTGGTGACGGCTCCTCGGACTCTCGCACAGATCCCCCGATCGGCGCACAACGGGCCGGCCGATACCGACCGGCGGACGGACGAGCCAAACCCTACAACATGTAGGACCTCCGGCAGGGGCAGTGTGTGCAGACCGCACATTCCCCGGGGCGGCGGCCGGCTCGGGCATGCGGTCAGTGCTCCTCGGCCGGCTCGGCGTCCAGGCCGGTGCACGCCAGCTTGCCGTCCACCTTGGCGCACGCCTCCACGTCGTCGGGTGACGTCACGGCGAGCATGGGGCTCGCCGAGCCGCCGGAACCGTTTCCCGGATACGCCGCGGAGAGCACGTCCCGCCCCTTGCGGACGGAGATGACGCGGGCGTCGGAGGCGTCCGCGTCGACCTCGGCCCATGCGGTGCCGCAGGTCGCGGAGTACTCGAGGCGCACCGCATAGGAGGTGTCGCGGACCTTGCTCTTGGTCTGCGCGTCCCGGTCGCAGGCGGACACGTCGGGCAGCTGCCCCTGGCAGGCGTCGCCCCGGCACCGGGGCGAGGCCGCGGCGAGCCGTCCGCCCGGCGCACCGGAGCGGTCGGAGGCGAGGAGGGCGACTGCCACCGCGGTGACCGTGACGATCAGCGCGACCGCCGAAAGCGGCAGCCGGCGCGGCCGGACGGTCCGCGGCGGGGGGCCGTCGTACGGCGGCGTGTCCGCCGGCGGCGGGCGGTCGGCCGCCTCCCACAGGGTCAGCGCGGGTGCGGGGTCGGCGCCGGCGAGTGCGGCGAGCGCCTCGACCGCCGAACGAGGGGGCCGTTGGGCGCCGGTGAGATAGCGGTGCCAGGCGGACTTGCTGTACGGGGTGCGCGCGGCGAGGGCCGCGAGGCTGAGACCGGTGCGCTCCTTCAGATCGCGCAGCGTGGTCACGAACGCCTCGTCCGTCTGTGCGGGCGGTGCGGGCGATGCGGCCGAGGGGCCGCAGGGCGCCGCCGTGCGTGCCGCGCCGGCCTTCACGGTCTGGATCCTTGGGGCTGTCGCATGACCTGTCCCTCAACACCTAATCCTATTTGGGCGGTTCGCCCTGGTTGTCGAGATGTGTTCCCGGGGGTGCGGTGCCGCCACACATCGGCACCGGTATGAGAAATGCGAAACGGGAGCCGGGGCGGAGCACACCGACGGCCTGCCCGGTCACGTGGTGACCGGGCAGGCCGCCCCTTGGAGGGGAGAGCGGTCGCGGTGTCAGCACCAGGGCAGGGCGCCCCGCGTGCGGACGTAGTGGGCGGAGACGTAGCCCTGGTTGCCCGAGAGCTTGTACCAGCGCCGGTTGCCGAAGACGTACGAGCCGTTCTTCTTGCAGACCAGTACGAGGCGGCCGTTGACGTGCGCGTGGCCGACGACGCGGTAGCGGAAGCCGGGACCGGAGCGGACGTTCAGCCTGACGTGGCGCGTGGCGACGTGTCCCACGAGGCGGACGGGGCGCCGGTGGTGGACCACGCGCGTGACGTGGCGGGTGTGGCGGGCGGGGTGGGAGCACCGTGTGGAGCGGTGCGCGCGGTGCCGGGCCGGGATGTGCCGGGCCGGGGCGGGGAGCAGGATGTGCGGGCGGTGCGGAACCGTCCGCACGACCGGCGCCGAGGTGGGCCGGCCGCCGTCGGCGGCGACGGCGGCCGTGGGCACCAGCGCGAACATCGCGACCGCGGCCACCAGGCCGCTCTGCAGTGTCCGGCGAATCATGGGAACCTCCGTGCTGACGATGCCGATCACGGTCTGCGTGATCTCATGTCGCCCAGCGTTTCCGTGCGGACGGCCGGGGATTCCGTCCCGTTGTGCCAGGGACAGGGGAAAACGTCCCGTGGGACGACCGGCGGCGGCGAGCCACCGGAGCGCGGGCCGCACACGACGGCGCACGGCAGGCGCGTGGGGCCTGCGCGGCGCAGGCGTGGCGACGTACGGATGTTCGGAGGTGAGTGGACGTGTGGACGTGCGGACGTGCGGAGCGGACGGTCCCGCCCCACGCGCGGGGCGGGACCGTCGTCGGGCTGCCGGGTTGACCCGTCGTCGAACTACCGGGTCGGGGCCGTCGTCGGGCTGCCGAGTTGGGTCCGTCGCCGAACTACCGGGTCGGGACCGTCGTCGGGCTACCGAGTTGGGACCATCGTTGAACTACCGGGTCGGTGTGCCGTGCGGGGCCGGGGCGTACCCGGCGGGGCGGTTGGTGAAGGTCCCCCGGCCCTGGGTGCGGCTGCGCAGGCGGGTCGCGTAGCCGAACAGCTCGGCCAGCGGCACCGTTGAACAATCCGCTGCGCATACCGGCCAGTTGGCGCAGGGTGATCCCGTCGCCGCCCGGTACGCCGTCGACGTACTTCCCGATCGGGTCGTCCAGGGCCACCCTGCCCCGATCGACCAGCTGGAGCAGCGCGGTCACGGTGAACGTCTTGGTCTCGCTGCCGATCCGCAGGTACAGGTCCGGCGACATCCGCCGACCGCTGCTCCGGTCGGCGACGCCGAACGACCGTACGTAGCTGCCCTGGTGGGCGTCCACAGCCCCACGGTCACGCCGGGCACGTGCGCCTCCCCTCATGACCCGCCGAACGGCCTCGTCGAGTTGCCGTGTCACGGCGGGGGCGAGGTCCCGGACCCCGCCCGAGGCCGACGGCGTAGGCGGTT
This sequence comes from Streptomyces sp. NPDC051104, assembly GCF_040682835.1. Taxonomy (NCBI): domain Bacteria; kingdom Bacillati; phylum Actinomycetota; class Actinomycetes; order Kitasatosporales; family Streptomycetaceae; genus Streptomyces; species Streptomyces sp. NPDC051104. The sequence continues at coordinate 24,542 of NZ_JBFBBS010000026.1, forward strand.
CGGCAGCGGTGACGGTCACGACGGGCGACCGGCCCGCTCCGAGCGCGGTACCGCCCGCCGCCGGCACGACGAGCACGTCGAGAGCTTGTTGCCCATGGTCGCGTTGAACTTCAGCGCCTCCCTCATGGAGGCCCCGGACGCCGTGCTGGAAGAGGTCTTCGTAGTCCAGCCCCTGTTCCAGGTGCTGCCGCACCAGGGAATGCACGAGCCGCTGGTTGTGCAGGACCACGCAGTCCCGCGCGCGGACTCTGATGTCGTCCCGCGGCAGGGCGCTCAGCGTCTCCTGGTCAGGTTCCCCATCCACGCGGTCGACGCCGCCCCTCAGGAGCACACTGAGTCCTACCTCCTCCTCGGCCGTGAGCAGGTACTCCTCGGGTCGGCGACGAAAGCGGTCCTCATGCAGGAGCACCCGGGCCGCGGCCATGGCAGCGCCAAGGCCGGTGTCCGTGGGCGCGGCTGACGGGGAGGACGCGTGGAGCGGCTGGCCTTCCGTGCCGTCAGGCCGCTTTTCGGCGTCTGGTTTCCCGACCGACAGAGGCTCCCGCACCTTGGCCGTCTCCCTAAGGGCTACTGCCTCACGCGCATTGAGCCCGGCCAGTCGGACGCCCCCTTCCAGGACCCGAGTCGTCACATACCCCTCTGCGTCCGCGTACCTCTCGAGGAGCGGCAAGACGGGAGCGAGTCGAGCGAACACATTTTCCCCACGCTTTGATGCAACCTTTTCCACATCGGGACGGTCGATGTGTGCATGCACCATCGACTTCCGGACGAGCGCGCCCAGCGTGGCGAGCTCCTCACGCAGCCGCTCCCGCTCGACGTCGCGAGCCCGAGCCGCTGCACGTGCGCCGCGAACACCCCGTCCGGCACCACACCGTCAAGGGAAGCGCACCGAAGGCGAGTCAGCAGCTCGGCCGGCGCGGCTCTCGTCACGGGCGCGCCCTGGGCGTCGGCCGCCGGATGCCGCATTTCGTCCACCCCCCAACCCAACTACACGGGTGGAGCGTAGAGCTGACTCGTTAACACTGTCAACGGATTGAACCTCTATGAAAGATGACCCCTCTCGTGTACGGTACGCGGGACCGCACTGCGCACTGTGACACCACATGAGCGAAGCGGCGTCAGGTGCAGGGGGCAAGTCCCTGGGGGGACGGCGAGATGAGCGCAGAGGAGAGCCCGTGAGCCGAGAGCTGATCGATGGCAGGTTCCGCATCGGACAGGTCATCGGCAAGGGCAACATGGGGGAGGTGCATCGGGCCGAGGACCTCCAGGCCCCGGAGGGCAGCGCCGAACGCCCGGTCGCCGTGAAGACGATCCTTCGCCGCCGTACGGGTGGCCTGATCGACACCGGCGCGGACAGCAAGGCCGTGGAGCGCTTCGCACGCGAGGTGCGCATCATGCGCCGCCTCGAGCACCCGAACCTCACACGCCTCATAGCCGGTGGAATCAGTGCGGACGGCGGACTGCCCTACCTGGCCATGGAGTTCCTGGACGGCGAGACACTGCGCGACCTCATCGAGGAGGAGCGCCAACTGCCCATCTCCTGGGTGGCAGCGATCGGCGCCCAGATAGCCGACGGCCTGAGCGCGGCCCACGCGGCCGACGTGGTGCACCGCGACCTGAAGCCCGCGAACGTCATGCTGACCCGGGGCGGCACAGTCAAGGTGCTCGACTTCGGCATGGGCCGTATCGTCGACGACCCGGACGAGGCACGGCTGACCAGCACCGGCGTCAGCGTCGGCACCGCCCGATACATGGCGCCCGAGCAGTTCGAGGCCCGCCAGGTGACTCAGGCCGCCGACCTGTACGCCCTCGGATGTGTGCTGTACGAAATGCTGGTCGGCGTACCGCCCTTCGTCAGCGAGTCGCCGTTCGAACTCGCCCGCAAGCACCTCGAGACCGAGCCGACGCCGCTCGGCGTCATCCGGGGGGAGATTCCCTCCGAACTGATCCGTCTCGTCGGCCGGCTGCTCGCCAAGGACCCCGCCGACCGCCCGGCGAGCGCGGCCGACGTCCACGACGCCCTGTATCCGCTGGCCGTAGGCGACGGCGACACGCCGCGACTTCCCCACTGGAGCGCTCTCGACCCGACTCGGCCCCTGGCCGCCATGGCCGCCCGCATCGTCCCCCCGCCGTCCTCGCCGTCGCCGCGACCGGCGCCCGTCACCGCCTCCGGCACGGCGATGGACGTGTTCGGTGTTCACCGCGCTCTCATCAAGGACTACCGCGACTTCACCGAGGGCGGCACCGTCATCCGTGACGACCGCGTCGCCGCGTTCGTGGAGAAGGACCTCGACGACAAGTCGCAGTGGCCGGATCCATGGCTGTCGCTCAACCCGTTCTTCCAGAGCGGCGGCACCGTCGCGGAACTCGTCGGGGAGAAGGTCCTCCACCCGGAGTGCGCCCGCATCTTCCAGGCCGGCAAGACGGAGGGCGGCACCGTCCCGGACGGGCGGCCGCTCACCCTCCACCGCCACCAGCGCGAGGCCATCGACGCCGCCGCGCACGGTGCCTCGTACGTGCTGACCACCGGAACCGGTTCCGGTAAGTCGCTGTCGTACATCGTTCCGATCGTGAACCGCGTCCTTCATGAGCGGGACTCCGAAGGTTCGAAAGCAGTCAAGCGGGTTCGCGCCATCATCGTGTACCCCATGAACGCTCTGGCGAACAGTCAGCTCAAGGAACTGGAGAAGTACCTTCGCGACGGCTACGGCCAGGACCATGAGCCGGTCACTTTCGCCCGCTACACGGGCCAGGAGGATGACGAGAAGCGCAAGGAGATCCGCGACAACCCGCCGGACATCCTGCTCACCAACTACGTGATGCTGGAGCTGATGCTGACCCGGCCCGCCGACCGGGCGAGCCTCATCAAGATGGCCAAGGGCCTGGAGTTCCTGGTCTTCGACGAACTGCACACCTACCGCGGACGGCAGGGCGCCGACGTGGCCCTGCTGATCCGCCGGGTCCGCGAGGCCTGTCAGGCACCCGACGTGCAGTGCATCGGCACCTCGGCGACCATGTCGACCGAGGGCACCGTCGAGGACCAGAAGAAGGTGGTCGCCGACGTGGCGAGCCGGCTGTTCGGCACGACGGTCAGCCCTGAGCACGTGATCGGCGAGACGCTCGTACGCGCCACGGACGAGGCTCCCGACACCGTCCCCGCCGAGCGCCTGACCTCACCGGCGCCGCCGCGCGCGTACGACGATCTGGTGCGCGACCCGCTGGCCCGCTGGATCGAGACGCGGTTCGGTCTCGCCACGGACGAGGACACGGGCCGTCTGGTGCGCCGCCGCCCCACGAAGATCGAGGTCGCGGCAAGCGAACTGGCGGAGCAGTCGGGTGTGGCCAAGGATGATTGCGCGAGGGCCATCGAGGCGACTCTGGAGGCCGGCTCGCAAGCCCGGCACCCGGTCACCAACCGTCCTCTGTTCGCCTTCCGTCTGCACCAGTTCCTCTCCAAGGGCGACACCGTGTACGTCACCCTGGAGGACAAGCTCTCCCGCCATCTCACCCGCTCCTACCAGCTGGAGCAGCCGGGCAGCGGCGGCAAGCTGCTGATGCCGCTGGCGTTCTGCCGCGAGTGCGGCCAGGAGTACCTGACCGTCTGGCGCACCGAGAAGGACGGCGAGGTTCGCTACGAGGCCCGCCGGGACACCTCCGCCACGGGCGGACGCCAGGGCGACGGCTACCTGTTCATCGACCAGGAGCGGCCCTGGCCGTCCAGCGTCCAGTACGCCGTCGACGACCGCCGGCTGCCCGAGTCCTGGCTGGAGCTGGACGACAGGGACCAGGAGGTGGTCAGGAAGACGTACCGCGACCGTGTGCCGCGCGCGGTCACCGTGGACCCGCTCGGCTACGAGGGCCGGGGCGAGCTGCAGGCCGCGTTCATCCCGTCGCCGTTCCTGTTCTGCCTGCACTGCGGTGTGGCCTACGAGCAGACGCGCGGCCGGGACTTCGCCAAGCTGGCGACGCTGGACCAGGAGGGCCGTTCCTCGGCGACCTCCCTCATCTCGGCCTCGGTGGTGCGGTCCCTGAAGTCGGTGCCGGAGGAGGCCCTCGACAAGGAGGCCCGCAAGTTCCTGACCTTCGTCGACAACCGCCAGGACGCCTCGCTCCAGGCCGGTCACTTCAACGACTTCGTGCAGATCACCCAGTTGCGCGGGGCGCTGTACCGGGCCGCCCTGGACGCGGGCGAGGACGGCCTCACCCATGAGGAGCTGGCCTCTGCGGTGACGAACGCGCTCGGTATCAGCCCCATGGACTACACCGGCGAGGCCGACCAGCCCCCGACGCTCGCCAAGTCGGCGGCCAAGACACTGCGCGACGTGGTCGCCTTCCGGCTCTACCTGGACCTGGAGCGCGGCTGGCGCATCACTATGCCCAACCTGGAGCAGACCGGTCTGCTGGAGATCGACTACGCGGACTTGCGCTGGGTCGCGGACAAGCAGGACCGCTGGGCGCACACCCACGCGGCGCTGCGGGACGCCGACCCGGCGCTGCGGGCCGAGATCATGAAGGTGCTGCTCAACGAGATGCGCCGCTCGCTCGCCATCGACGTGTCGTACTTCCGGGACGACTTCGACGCGTTGCAGCGGGCGAGCGAGGAGCGGCTGGTGGACCCGTGGGTGCTGTCGGCCTCCGATCGGCCCAGCGTCGGCACCGCCTACCCACGTCCTTCGGGCCGGGGACTGGACCGCTCGGGCCTGTTCCTCTCGGCGCGCGGCAAGTTCGGCAAGTACCTCAAGCGCGCCGACGCCTCGTTCAAGAAGCTCTCCCCCGACGATCTGCAGCTCCTCATCGCGGAACTGCTGAAGGTGCTGGCCGCCAACGGCCTGGTGAAGGAGGTGGCGGAGGCGCCGCAGCGCGCGGGCCGTTACCGCAGGCCGACGACGCCGGCCACGACCGGTTACCGGGTGGCGGCCCAGTCGCTGATCTGGCGCGCCGGCAAGGGCGAGACGGGCACGCACGACCCGCTGACCCGCACCTACCCCAGTGGCGACGGCCCGCGCGTGAACACCTTCTTCCGGGACCTGTACCAGGAGGCGGCGAGCGCGCTGTCCGGGCTGTTCGCCCGCGAGCACACCGCCCAGGTCGCCCCGGAGGAACGGGAGCGGCGCGAGGAGGCGTTCCGCAAGGCGGAGCTGAAGCTGCTCTACTGCTCCCCCACGATGGAACTGGGCGTCGACATCTCCTCCCTCAACGCGGTGATGATGCGCAATGTGCCGCCGACGCCCGCCAACTACGCCCAGCGTTCCGGTCGCGCGGGCCGCAGCGGCCAGCCCGCGCTGGTGACGACGTACTGCGCGACGGGCAACAGCCACGACCAGTACTACTTCCGCCGCTCGGAGCGGATGGTGGCGGGCGCGGTGGCCCCGCCGCGTCTGGACCTCGCCAACGAGGACCTGGTCCTCTCCCACCTGCAGGGCATATGGATCGCCGAGGCCGGCCTGAAGCTGGGCCGCGCGATACCCGAGGTCCTGGACGTGTCGCACCCGGACACCGGCGACCGCCCGAACCCGGCCCTGAAGCTGCTCCCCGACATCCTCGACGCCTCCCTGGACGAGACCGCGCAGCACCGCACGGTGGACGCGGCCCTGCGGGTGCTCGGCCCGCTTCTGCCCGACTTCGCCGACACCACGTGGTGGCACGACGACTGGATCCAGGACCGGGTCCGCACGGTGCCGGAGCGCTTCGACCGGGCCTTCGACCGGTGGCGGCAGCTGTTCCGCGCGGCGCTCGACGACCAGTACATCCAGAACAAGCGGCGTCTGGACTACAGCCTCACCGAGAGCGACCGCAACCGGGCCAACGCCCGCCGTCGTGAGGCGGAGACTCAGCTCAACCTGCTGATGAACGAGAGCGTCGACAGCAAGTCGGTCCTCTCCGACTTCAACCCCTACCGCTACCTCGCCTCCGAGGGTTTCCTGCCCGGCTACAGCTTCCCGCGCCTGCCCCTGGCCGCCTACATCCCGACGATCGGCCGCCGCCGGGGCGACGGCGACTACCTCCAGCGTCCCCGCTTCCTCGCCATCCGCGAGTTCGGGCCCGGCGCGCTCATCTACCACGAGGGCGCCCGCTACCAGGTGACCCGCATCCAGCTGCCGCCGGACTCCTCCGGCGACCTGGCGACCAGCGAGGCCCGCCGCTGCGCACAGTGCGGCTACCACCACGACCCGGCGGAGCGGCAGGACCGCTGCCACATGTGCGACGAACCGCTGGGCGCTGCCACGCACGGCCTGCTGCAACTGCACACCGTGTACACGACGCGCCGGGAGCGGATCTCCTCCGACGAGGAGGAGCGCCGCCGGGCGGGCTTCCGCCTGGAGATGTCGTACCGCTTCCAGGACCACGGCGCCCGCAAGGGCCGCCTCAACGCCTCCGTCGCGGACGCCACGGGCGCGTCGCTGGCCGATCTGGCGTACGGCGACTCGGCGACCGTCCGCATCACCAACCTCGGCCGGGTGCGGGCCAAGAAGGACGAGCCCGCGGGCTACTGGCTCGACCTCGCCGACGGCCGCTGGATGAACGACAAGGACGCCGCGGAGGCCTCCGGCGACTCCAGCGAGCTGCCGGTGGTCGACGAGGACGGCAAGGAGCGGCGCCGCAAGAAGCGGGTCATCCCGTACGTGGAGGACCGCCGCAACATCCTCGTCATCACCCTCGACGAGGCCCTGCCGGAGCCCGAGGCGCTGTCCCTGATGTACGCGCTGGAGCGGGGCATCGAGGCCGCGTTCGAGCTGGAGGACGCCGAGCTGTCCAGTGAGCTGCTGCCGCCGGACGGCGGACCGCGCAACCGGTTCCTGTTCATGGAGGCCGCCGAGGGCGGCGCGGGCGTGCTGCGCCGCCTCCAGGCGGAGCCGGATGCCCTGGCGAAGGCGGCCCGGTACGCCCTGTCGATCTGCCATTTCGACGAGGACGGCACCGACCTGGGCGGCCCGCACCCGGACCGCCCCTGCGCCCTGGGCTGCTACGAGTGCCTGCTGACGTACGGCAATCAGCTCGACCACGCGCTGATCAACCGCCACTCGGCGCGGCACCTGCTGGTCCGGTTCGGCTCGACGAGGGCGGAGCGCGAGTCGCGCGGCGAGTCGCGGTCGGAGCAGTACCGGCGGCTGCTCGACCAGACCCCGGCGGCACCGGCGGCGGTCGAGGCCTCGGTCGCCGCCGAACTGGCCGCGCGCGGTGACTTCCTGGGCTGGGCGAAGGCGCGGGGACTGCACCTGCCGGACGAGGCGGGACCCTTCCTCACCGAGGCGAACGCGATGCCCGACTTCGTGTACCGGCTCCCGGGCGGAAACGTGGCCGTCTTCGTCGACACCCCCGGCAAGGAGCAGGACACCTTCCGGGACGAGGACGCCGAGGACCGCCTCTTCAACGCCAGTTGGGACGTCGTCCGCTTCCCGCACGATGCCGACTGGGACGCCATCGCCACGGACAACGCCCGCTACTTCGGCACGCCGACCGCCAACTGACGACCGGCTTCTCCTGAGGACTCGAAAACACACATGGCACTCACGTACTCCGCAGGTTCCCTGGTGAAGGCCCGCGGCCGCGAATGGGTGGTGCTCCCCGAGAGCAAGCCCGACCTGCTCGTCCTGCGCCCGCTAGGCGGCTCGGACGACGATGTCGCCGCCGTCTTCCCGGCGTTCGAAACGGTCGAGGAGGCCCGGTTCGCCACGCCGGAACCGAGCGACCTCGGCGACCAGCGCGCGGCCGGCCTGCTCCGCACGGCCCTGCGGGTCGGCTTCCGCTCGGGCGCGGGCCCGTTCCGCTCGCTGGCCGGCATCGCGGTGGAACCCCGCGCGTACCAGCTCGTCCCGCTGCTGATGGCGCTGCGTCAGAAGACGGTACGCATGCTGATCTCCGACGACGTCGGCATCGGCAAGACCGTCGAGGCGGGCCTGGTCGCGAGCGAACTCCTCGCACAGGGCGAGGCGTCGGGCCTGGCGGTACTGTGCTCCCCCGCGCTCGCCGAACAGTGGCAGCAGGAGCTGCGCAGCAAGTTCGGCATCGACGCGGAGCTGGTGCTGTCATCGACCGTGACTCGCCTGGAGCGAGGCCTGGACCTCGGCCAGTCCCTCTTCGACCGCTACCCGAACGTCATCGTCTCCACGGACTTCATCAAGTCCACCCGTCACCGCGACGACTTCGTACGGCACTGCCCCGACCTGGTGATCGTCGACGAGGCGCACACGTGCGTGGCTGCCGACGACACCAAGACCGGCACGCAGAACCAGCTGCGCTACGAGCTGCTGCGGCGGGTGGCCGAGGACGCGGAACGGCACCTGCTGCTGGTGACGGCGACGCCGCACAGCGGCAAGGAGTCCGCATTCCGCAACCTGCTGGGCCTGGTCAAGCCCGAGTTGGCACACGTCAACCTGGAGTCGGACGCGGGCCGAAAGCTGCTGGCCCAGCACTTCGTGGCCCGCAAGCGCGCGGACGTGCGCCAGTACCTCACCAAGGAGGACGGCCTGGCCGACGACTCGCTCGCCGAGCGCACCGCGCTCCCCTCGGACCGCTACTTCAAGGATGAGACGTACAAGCTGTCCCCGGAGTACCGGGCCCTGCTGGACGACGCGATCGCCTACGCGAGCGAGCGGGTGGAGGAGGCGGACGGCCGGGGCCGGAGGGAGGCCCGAATAGCGTGGTGGTCGGCGATCGCGCTGCTGCGCTCGCTGGTGTCGTCCCCGCGGGCGGCGGCGCAGACGCTGCGCACGAGGTCCGCGGCGGCGGTCGCGTCCTCGGCGGAGGAGGCCGACAAGCTGGGCGCCCCGCTGAACAGCGACGCGGCCGACAGCGACTCGATGGAGGGCATGGACGTAGCACCGGGCGCCGAGATCGAGACCGACGACCCGCGCTCGCGCCTGGCCGAACTCGCCGACCGCGCGCAGGAGCTGGAAGGCCCGGCGCAGGACCTCAAGCTGAAGGCGCTGATCAAGCACCTCAAGGGGCTGCTGGCCGACGGCTACAACCCGATCGTCTTCTGCCGCTACATCCCCACCGCCAAGTACCTGGCCGAGCAGCTGGCCAACGACCCGGAGACGAAGAAGCGCGGCCCGCTGGGTGCCAAGACGGTCGTCAAGGCGGTCACGGGCGAGCTGTCGCCGCAGCAGCGCATCGACAACATCGAGGCGCTGGCGACGGAGGCCGGCGCGGACGCCGCCGCGCGCCGTGTGCTGATCGCCACGGACTGCCTGTCGGAGGGCGTGAACCTCCAGCACTATTTCGACGCCGTGGTCCACTACGACCTGGCGTGGAACCCCACCCGCCACGACCAGCGCGAGGGCCGCGTCGACCGGTACGGGCAGAAGCGGGACGAGGTCCGCGTCATCACCCTGTACGGCGACGACAACGGCATCGACGGCAAGGTCCTCGAAGTCCTCATCAAGAAGCACCGCCAGATCAAGAAGGACCTGGGCATCTCGGTGTCCGTCCCCGACGAGCTGTCCACAGGCGTGACGGACGCGATCGTGGAGTGGCTGCTCATGCGCGGCCGCGAGAACGAGGACGCTCTGTTCAGCGCGGACGCGTTCAAGGTGAGCACGGCGAAGCTGGACAGTGACTGGAACTCGGCGGCAGAGCGGGAGAAGGCGTCGCGTTCGCGGTTCGCGCAGCGGTCGATTCACCCGGAGGAGGTGGCCAGGGAGGTCGCCGCGATCCGGGACGCGCTGGGCGGTACGGGCGAGGTGAGGACGTTCGTACGGGAGGCGCTGGGCTCGTTGGGTGCGGTGCTGCGGGGAGCCGACCCGTCGGAGGACTTCACGGCCCAGGTGGGCGGTACGCCGGCGGGCCTGCGGGACGCGCTGGCGACGGCCGTGGGCGCGGAGGTGATCGAGCAGGACCGCCCGATCCCGTTCCGGACGGACCCGGCGGTGGCGCGGGGCGAGGCGGCACTGGTGCGGACGGACCCGGTGGTGGGCGCGCTGGCGTCGCACGTCCTGAACGCGGCGCTGGACGCCCAGGCGGACGGCGCGCGCCCGGCACGCCGCTGCGGTGTGGTGACGACGGACGCGGTGACGACGCGCACGACCCTGCTGCTGGTCCGCTACCGCTTCCACCTGACCCTGCCGTCGCGCAGCGGCGAGAAGCAACTGGTCGCGGAGGACGCGAGGCTGCTGGCCTTCGAGGGCTCCCCGAAGAACGCGGTGTGGCTGTCGCAGGAGCGTGCGGCGGCGCTGCTGGACGCGACGGCGTCCGAGAACACGGACCCGCACTTCGGCGAGCGCATGATGAAGCGCATCCTCGCCCAACTCCCGGATGCGAACGGCTACCTGGAGACGTACGGCGAGGAACTGGCCGCCGAGCTGGACGCCTCGCACCGCCGTGTGCGGCAGGCCTCCGGCGAGATCGTCCGGGGCCTGTCGGTGACGGCCCAGAAGCCGGCCGACGTCCTGGGCGCGTACCTGTACCTGCCCGCCAACCCCGCTGCTTCTTCCCCCGCCCCTGCTGCTGTCTCTGGAGCGTCCGCCTGATGTCCGCCACGACTCGCAACCAGGTGTTCACCGCCGTCCACACGGTCGGAGGTCTGCTGCCGGCCGACATGCTGCTGCGCATCTCCGAGGGCAAGGACGTCCCGGGTTCGAAGCCCGCCGACTACGGCCTGCCGTCGTCGCGTTCGGTACGGGACGAGGCCGAGCGCAGCTGGGAGTACCTGAAGCCGCTCTGGCGCGAGCTGCGCAAGCACCTCCCCGAGGATCGGGAGACGGGCCTGCCCACGACCGACCCGACCGGCCGAGCGGGTGCCGACTGGCTGGCGCCGCTGTGGCGGGAGTTGGGCTTCGGCCGCCTGACGCCGATCGGCACGGAGGGCGTCACGGCCGACTCGGACGCGGAGAAGCGGTTCGAGGTCTCGCACCGCTGGCAGCACGCACTCATTCACCAGGTGGCGTGGAACGCCAACCTGGACAAGCGACCGGGCGGCGCGGGCACGGTCCCGCCGCAGTCCATGCTCCAGGAGTGCCTGAACCGGACCGAGGCCCACCTGTGGGGCATCCTGACGAACGGCCGCCAGGTCCGCCTGCTCCGGGACTCCAGCGCGCTGGCCACGGCGTCGTACGTCGAGTTCGACCTGGAGGCGATCTTCGACGGCGAGCTGTTCAGCGAGTTCGTACTGCTGTACCGGCTGCTGCACGAGTCCCGCTTCGAGGTCGCAGAGGACGCGGCGCCGTCGACGTGCTGGCTGGAGAAGTGGCGCACGGAGGCGATCGCCCAGGGCACACGCGCCCTGGACCAGCTCAGGAAGGGCGTCCAGCGGGCGATCACGACCCTCGGCACGGGCTTCCTGAAGCACCCGGACAACCGGGAGCTGCGGGAGTCGCTGGAGGTGAAGACCTTCCACTACGCGCTGCTGCGCATGGTCTACCGGCTCCTGTTCCTGTTCGTGGCCGAGGACCGCGAGGTCCTGCTGTCCCCGTCGGCGGACGAGACGGCGAAGGAGCGGTACGCGGCGTACTTCTCCTCGGCCCGCCTGCGCCGGCACGCCCAGCGACGCCGGGGCACGGCCCACGGCGACCTGTACCAGGCGCTGCGCTTCGTGCTGTCGGGTCTGGGCAACGACGACGGCCTGCCGGAGCTGGGCCTGCCGGGCCTGGGCGGCATCTTCGACGACACGGAGGCGGACAAGGTCCTGCACCGCCTGTCCCTGTCGAACGAGCCGCTGCTGGAGGCGGTCCGGGCACTCTCGATCGTGCGGGACACGAGCACCAAGCGGAACCGGGTGGTGGACTACCGGCATCTGGACGCGGAGGAGCTGGGCTCCATCTACGAGTCCCTGCTGGAGCTGGTCCCCAAGCACAACGCGACCGAGCGCACCTTCGAGCTGGTCGAGCTGGCGGGCAACGCGAGGAAGACGACGGGTTCCTACTACACGCCGTCCTCGCTGATCGAGTGCCTGCTGGACTCGGCGCTGGACCCGGTCATCGACGACGCGGTGAAGCGGGGCGAGATTCGGGCAACGCGCTCGGGACAGCCGGACCCGGGCCCGGCCATCGTCGACGAACTGCTGAGCCTGACGGTCTGCGACCCGGCTTGCGGCTCGGGCCACTTCCTGGTGGCGGCGGCCCGGCGGATCGCCAAGCGGGTCGCTGCGGTGCGGGAACAGAACCCGGAGCCGACGATCGACGCGGTACGGCACGCGCTGCACGAGGTGGTCGCGCGGTGCATCTACGGGGTCGACCTCAACCCGATGGCGGTCGAGCTGGCCAAGGTGTCCCTGTGGCTGGAGGCCCTGGAACCGGGCAAGCCGCTGGGCTTCCTGGACGCCCACATCAAGCACGGCAACGCGCTGATCGGGGCGACGCCGGCGCTGCTGGCGAAGGGCATCCCCGACGACGCGTTCAAGCCGATCGAGGGGGACGACAAGAAGATCGCGGCGGCGATCAGGAAGCGGAATGCGGCGGAGCGCGGCGGACAGCTGAGCTTCCACACGGAGGAGAGCATCTGGGTGTCGAACGCGGCGTTCGCAGCGAGCTTGCGTGAAATCACTGCCGCTTCGGCGGACACCCTGCACGACGTCCGCCTCCAGTCGAGCCGCTTCCGGGAACTGGAGCAGTCGGCGGACTACCTCCGCGCGCTGCACATCGCCGACGCCTGGTGTGCGGCCTTCGTCTGGCCGAAGGTCCAGGGCGCACCGACGCCGGTGACGGAAGGGGTCTTCCGCGACCTCCAGAGCGCGGGCGCTGGCATTCCGGTGAGCACGAACGAGGAGATCATCCGGCTGGCGCAGGAGTACAGGTTCTTCCACTGGCACCTGGAGTTCCCGGAAGTCTTCAAAGTTTCCGAAGCTGCGAACGGCGACGTGGATCCGGGTACGGGGTGGGCCGGTGGCTTCTCGTGCGTGCTGGGAAATCCGCCGTGGGAGCGCATCAAGCTGCAGGAACAAGAGTTCTTCGCGCAGCGCGATGTGGTCATCGCCAACGCTGCGAACTCGGCCACCCGCAAGCGCCTGATCGCGGCCCTGCCGGAAACCAACCCCGACCTCTACGCCGAGTTCGCGGCGGCCAAGCGTCAGTCGGAGGGCGAGAGTCAGTTTCTGCGGTTGTCGATGCGCTACCCACTCACCGGGCGTGGCGACATCAACACGTACGCCGTCTTTGCCGAGACCGACCGGGTGATGACGGGACCGCTGGGCCGCATGGGCATCATCGTGCCGACGGGCATCGCGACGGACGCGACGACGCAGTTCTTCTTCAAGGAACTGGTGCAGAACGGATCGATCGCGGCACTGTACGACTTCGAGAACGCATCGCCTCTCTTCCCTGGTGTGCACCGCTCGTTCAAGTTCAGCATCCTGTCCCTCACCGGCCGCAGCCTGCACGAACCGGCCGCACGTTTCGCCTTCTTTCTCCATGACCCGGCGGAGCTGAATGACGGGGACAAGACATTCACTCTCACTCCGGAGGAGATCACCGTCCTCAACCCCAACACGGGTACGTGCCCCGTGTTCCGCTCTCGCCGCGACGCCGAGATCACCCTCGGCATCTACCGCCGCGTCCCAGTCCTCATCAAGGAGGAAAACTCCGACGGTAACCCCTGGGGATTCCAGTATGTCGAGGTCCTGCATCTCTCCCACGCAGCCAACGAACTAATGAACGGCGACCAGGGCACCATAGACACGTACAAGGTCTATGAGGCGAAAATGATCCACCACTACGATCACAGGTGGTTCACCTACGAGGAAGTCGATGACGCCCTTCACGCCACACCCGACAAGGTGGCCAAACCCCGCTATTGGGTACGCAAGAATATAGTGGATGATCGACTTCAGGGCCGCTGGGATATCAATTGGATGATGGGCTGGCGGGATATCTGCCGATCAACTGACGAGCGCACAGTGATTGCCGCGCTGCTTCCACGGGCCGCGCTTGCCAACACGCTTCCACTGGCCTCCGTCAACAACCCCCATGATTCTCCTCTGCTACTGGCAGCCCTCTCGTCATTCGGGCTGGACTACGTAGCACGCCAAAAGGTTGCAGGAACTCACTTGACCATGATCTATCTACGTCAGCTCCCTGTGCCGTCTCCGCAAGACCTCAAAGCTCATGGCGACATTCTGAGAACCCGAGTTCTTGAACTCGTTTACACAGCATGGGACATGGCACCATTCGCTCGCGAAATGGGGGATAGCGGTGCACCTTTCCGATGGGATGAATCTCGCCGTCAGGTGATTCGTTCCGAACTCGACGCTCTCTTCTTTCACCTCTATGACGTCAGTCGCAACGACGTCGACTACATCCTTGACACCTTCCCCATAGTCCGCCGCAAGGACGAGGCCAAGTACGGCACCTACCGCACCAAGGAACTGATCCTCGCCGAGTACGACCGCATGGCCGCAGCCGGCGTCAGCCTCGAAAACCCCTTGGTGGACGGCGAGAACTACACCTCCACCCTCACCCCGCCCCCGGGCCACGGCCCTCGCCACCCCGCCTGACAGCTCGCCCCAGAGACAGGAGCGCCACGGACCATGAGCAGCCCGCGTTACCCGCAGCAGCCCGACCGAACCCCATCGGACTACGAGCTCGAGGCATGGCGTGCCATCCAGCAGTTCAAGGGCCGCCCACTGTCACGAGCGATGAGTAACGCCGGCGAGCATGTGGCCAACGGCGTCGCGGAACTCGGCAAGCGCGCCGCGAAGCAATTGGAGAACCACCCACGGGCCCAATCGGCGGTTTCGCATGGTCAGGAAATCGTCGCCAAGGGCGCTCAGAAGGTCGGCGCCGGGGCTCGCGGAGCCGCCGACGCCCTGCCGGACTGGAGCGGCACTGCTTTGCAGTCCATGCGGCGGACGGTGGGACGGGTCTCGCGAGCGGGCCTCTCCTCCAAGCGGGTGGTGGCGCTCCACAAGAAGCGCGGGCACGACGTCGCGTCGCTCTTCGACCTGCGCCGCCTCGACCTCCAGCAGATCGACGCTGTCCGTGGACGGGCGGCGAGCTGGTACTACCCGGCCGCTGCGGCGCTCTCGGGAGCCGGTGCGGGACTTGTGATCTCCGGAGGAGAGCTCGTCCTCGCCGCCTCCGCCGGCGCCGCGGCAGCGCCTTCGGGAGGTGCGATCGCGGGCGCTTTTGCCGCCGACACCGCTGCCGTCCTCGGACTCGCGTCCCGCGCCGTCGGCCATGTCTCGCTGTTCTACGGCTACGACCCCGAAGAGCCTGCCGAGAAGCTCTTCGTGATGTCTGTTGTCAACGTCGGGACAGCAAGTTCGGCCACCGCCAAGAACGCCGCGATGGCCGACATCTCGCGGCTCACCCAGGCGCTCTTCCGCGGCAAGACGTGGGAAGTCCTCAGCGAGTCAGTCGTCACCAAGGTCTCCACGCAGTTCGCGAAGGCGTTCGGCTTTCGTCTCACCAAGAAGGGCCTCGGCAAGGCCGTACCCGCATTCGGGATCGTCGTAGGAGGCACCCTCAACTGGACGACTCTGGAGGGAATCGTCGACGCCGCCGAGTTGGCGTACCGGCGGCGGTTCCTCCTGGAAAAGTACCCGCATCTCGCTGACGAGGAGGCACCCGGACCATTTCTCGGCGACGACCCCGACGCGCCGGACGACGCCGACGAGGAGATCAGCGTGCTCGACGAGATCGTCGAGGCGGGCGGACCCGACCTCCACTGACCCGTCGTCCCGGCGGTGAACGTGACCACGCGACCGCCGGGACGACGCGGCTCAGGACCCCGCCGCGAACCCCACGAACCGCGACCATCCCTCTCGCCCCACAGCGAAGCGAGGACGCGTCACGTCCTTGGAGTCGCGTACGTGGACGGCCTGCTCGGTGACGGCGATCTCAACGCAGTCGTCGCCGGAGCTGCCGCTGTAGCTGGACTTGAACCAGGCGAGTTCGGTCGTGCTCATAGCTCTCCTCGCAGTCGCTCCAGCAGGCCCCGCGAGTCTTGGGGGTTCAGGGCCTGCGACCGCAGTGTGTCATAGCGCTGGTAAAGGAGGCTCACCTCTTTCGCGTCAGCGATCAGGCGGCCGTTCTCCTGCCCCTCCGAGTACGCGAGTCGCCGACCCTGGGGCGTCTCCAACAGCCGTAGAGGGCCATCCATGCAGGAGTGGAACTCGGCATCGGTCGGCATGATCTGCAGCGTCACATTACGGGGCGCCGTGTGTTCCAGCACGTGGTCCAGCTGGCCCCGCTGCACCTCAACACCGCCCAGCCGCCGCCGGAAGACGGACTCCTCGACGATGAAGTGGAACGGCACGGTCGGCCGCTCGTACAGCATCTTCTGCCGCTCCAGACGCGCTGCAACCTGCGCCTCCAACTGCTCGTCAGTGAGCAAGGGAATGCGGTTCTCGAACAGCGCCCTCGCATACGCCTCCGACTGCAAAAGCCCCGGCACCAACCGGCACTCATACGTGCACAGACTCACTGCGACCCTCTCCAGCCGCGCCCACCGCCGGAACCAAGCCGCCAGCCCCGCCTCACCCCGCGTCAGAAACTGCGCCGACCTCCTCAACGCCCCCGTGTTCCCCGTCGCCTCCTCCGCCCGCTCCACGAATGACTCGTCCGCCATCCTCCTCCCCAACTCCACCGACTCCACGGTGTGTTTTGAGTAGCAGACGAGCTCCCCGAACTCCGCTCTGCTCAACCCGGCATGCTCGCGCAGGGCCTGGACGACAGCCCCGAACGTCCGCAGACTGTCGGACGGGTCGGGCTCCCGCTCCACCTCACACACCGCAAGCTCAGCGCTCTCGTCCGCGCCACCGTTCGTCATCCGCGGCCACCTCCAGGTGCGTACGTACTGTGCTGCATCCCCGCGATCGACAGCACCCAGAGTGACGGAACGATGGCCGTACCGGCCACCGATTGCGCCCGTACGCTGACGCACCGTACGGGTCGCGCTCCCGGTTCGCGCCCCGATGCACCCTCAAGAACTGATGTGTGCTGCTATTGCGCCACAAGTGCGGGCGTTTGCCGCTTGCTCTGTCATGGGCATTCTGTATGGGTCTGATCGCCGTGCGTGCGCAGTGCCTTGGGGGGCCGATGTCGCAAGGGGACGTCCGGACAGGAAAGAGCACCACTCGATCGGTCGCCGACCTCGTCGCCCAGTTCGGCCGGGAGGTCAGGGCGAAGCTGCAAGGTCCCGCCGGGGCGGTCAGCAGCAAGGAGGAGAGCCTCACCACACCGGTCGAGCATCTGCTGTGCGGTATGGCCGCCCGGCAGCACATGAAGCTGATCGCCCACGGCCAGAGCCGTGTCCAGCGACTCGGGATACGACCCGACTTCGCCATCAGCACTGGCGGGAGGACCATCGGGCACGTCGAGCTGAAACAGCCGGGAAGAGGAGTCGAGCCGCAGAAGTGGTCCCCGAAGAGCCATGACCGGAAGCAGTGGGAGAAGATCAAGGCCCTCCCCAACGTCCTGTACACCGACGGATACCACTGGGCGGTCTATCGTTTCGGCGTGCAGCTCGGCCCGACCGGGCGCCTTTTGGGGGACCTTGACACCGGCCGTCGCCAACTCGTCGTTGCTGACAACGGATTCGAGCGCGCGCTCACGCACTTCTTCACGCCCGCGCCCGTCATCCACGGCAGTATCGACGAATTGGTCCGGCGCATCGCCGGCATCTGCGCCCTGCTGCGGGACGAGGTCGCCGAACGCCTGACCCGCGAGGAACACGGGCAAGCCGACGCCGCCTTCTCGATCCTCGCCGGAAACTGGAAGGACTTGCTCTTTCCCGACGCACAGCCGGCGGAGTTCGCCGACCACTACAGTCAGACGCTGACCTTCGCCATCCTGCTGGCCCGTCTCGAACGCATCGATCTGGAGAAGCTCTCCCTTCCCGACGTCGCCGTCCGACTGGGCAAACGGCATTCCCTGATGGGGAAGGCGCTGGCGGTCCTGACCGACGAAGCCCTCGATGATCTCCGAGGAGTCATCGACACGCTGATCGATGTCATATCCGCCGTCGATCCCGAGATGTTCAAGGACGAGACGGGGGACGCCTACCTCCATCTGTACGAGGGCTTCCTGAGCGCCTACGACCCGCAGCTGCGGCGGCGAACGGGGACGTACTACACACCCGGCGAAGTCGTCCGCTTCATGGTGAGGTTCACCGACGAGGTGCTGCGTGACCGGCTCGGCCAGGAGGACGGGTACGGGAGTGAGGACGTGACCGTGGTCGATCCCGCCATGGGCACCGGTACCTTCCTCATCAACATCATCGACCATGTCGCCAAGAACTTCGCGCTGAAGTACGGCAGCGTTCTCAAGTCCGGGCTCCTTCGTGAACTCTCGAAACGGTTGGTCGGACTGGAGAAGCAGACCGGGCCGTACGCGGTGGCCGAACTCCGTGTGCACCACGCCTTCCAGGCTCACGATGCCGATGTCACGCGCCAGCCACCACGGCTTCTGGTGGCCGACACCCTCGATGATCCCTCCGTCGAGCACCACTTGGGCTTGATGTACGAGGCGATCGCCCGGCACCGCCGCATGGCGAACAAGGTCAAGGCCGATGAGAAGGTCATGGTGGTCATCGGCAATCCGCCCTACCTCCGGGGTGCGAAGCAGTCGGGGGTCGGACGCTGGGTCACCGACGGCAACCCGAATGATCAGGGTCCGATCCTCGCGCGCTTCCACCCCGAGGACAACGGGCGCGTCGGATACGCCCTCGACAACCTCTACGTGTACTTCTGGGCATGGTCCACCTGGAAGGTCTTCGACCAGGTGACAGCTTCGGGCGCACCAAAGGCACCCAGCGGAGTCGTCGCTCTCATCACCAACTCCGGCTATCTGGACAGTGAGGGAGCGGCCGGTATGCGCCACTACCTGCGCGAGGCGGCCGACGAGGGCTGGGTCATCGGTCTCTCCCCCGAAGGCGCCTTCTCCGAGACGCGCACGCGCGTCTTCCAGGACGTGAAGCGCGAGATCTGCATCGCCGTCTTCGTCCGCCAGGGCGCCCCGGACCCGAAGAACCCGGCGCGGGTGTGGCGACTCGACCTACCCGCGGGAACGCGCGAGGAGAAGTTCGACTGGCTTGAAGGACTCAGCGTGGAGGGCCACAGTAACGGCGCTTCCTGGCAGCTCTGTCCGACGCAGTGGACCGCTCCCTTTCACGTCACATCCGCCTCTGAGTGGACCGCCATGCCCCCAGTGGACGCCCTGCTGCCCTGGACGAGCTCCGGCAACAAGAACAATCGCAGTTGGCCCGTCTCACCCAGCGAGGACGTGCTGCGCAAGCGCTGGCGAACGCTCGTCCAAGCTCCGGCGGCGGCCAAGGCGACACTGCTGAAAAGCACAAGAGATCGCCGTCCAGAAAAGCCGGAAGCACCCCTGCCCGGCCAGCAGGAGAAGGGCAGTCTCGCCGACGAGAAGGAGACGGTGCCGGTCATCGTCCGATACGGACGGATGACCTTCGACCAGCAGTACATCATCGCGGACCGGAGGGTGATCGACTATCCACGACCGGCCTTGTGGTTCGCCCACAACGACCGCCGCCAGATTTACCTGTCCGAACTTCACACCGAGTCAGGTCGACCAGGTCCGGCAGTGACCTTCACCGCCCTCATACCCGACATGCATCATTTCAAGGGCACTGAAGGCGGCCGCATCGCCCCCCTCTACCGGCACCCCGAACTACCGGAACCAAACGTGACCCCCGGACTGCTGCACCTCCTCACCAAGACACTCGGCGTGACGGTCACCGCCGAAGACCTCTTCGCGTACATCGCGGGCATAGCCGGCCACAGCGGCTACACGCGCCGCTTCGCCACTCACCTGGCTGAACGTGGAACCCGTATCCCACTCACTCGTGACTCGGCCTTGTGGGAAGAGGTCGTGGAGGTGGGCAGGCGGACCGTGTGGATCCACACGTATGGTGAGCGTTTCGCTTCCGCCTCACGCGGCCGCCCTCCCGGACAGACCCCGAGACTGCCCCAGGCAGAGCAACCCACCTGCAGCGTCGCGATCGGAGAGGACGACGGGCTGCCGGACAGCATCTCCTATGACCCGACGACGCGCACGCTCGCGGTGGGCACCGGGGCGGTCCATCCTGTGGCACCGGAAGTCTGGGACTACCGCATCGGCGGGGTGCAGGTGATCCGCAAGTGGTTCAGCTTCCGCAAGAGCAAGCCGGACGTCGAACGGCAGACCCCGTTGAACGACATCCTGCCGCCGACCTGGCCGGCCCGGTGGACCATAGACCTGCTGGACCTCATCAACGTGCTCGGCCTCCTCGTAGCACTCGAGCCGCAGCAGACCCGCCTCCTGGACGCCGTGAGCAACGGCCCCCTCATCACCATCGGCGATCTCCGGGAGCAGGGCATCCTGCCCGTGCCTCCCCACGCGGCCAAAGAACCGAAGCCACCACGCCCCTCCCGCCGCAGCCCGGGGCCCGGCCAGGGGGCCCTCGACTTCCCGAGCTGACCCGAGCACGAAGCTCACAGCAGAAGGCGCCCGTACGCCGACGTACCGTACGGGAGTCGCCTCTGGAACACACCCCGTCCGCCCGTCACCGTGGCCTCATGAGCGCAACCACGCCCCAGCTCCCCTCCACGGCACGGACGTTCACGCAGCAGCTGTCGTCCACCCGCCGCGGAGCCCGCCTCGCCCGCCTGCTCGCCTACGAGCAGCTGCGCTCCTGGGAGCTGTCCCCCACCGTCACCGAACGTGCCGAGCAGATCGTCGCCGAACTTGCCGCGAACGCCGTCCTGCACGGCCGCGTGCAGGGCCGCGACTTCCGTCTCGCCCTCACCCTCGACCACCCGGCCGCCGGCGTGCTCCGCATCGCGGTCACCGACGCCCGCGGTGACCGACTCCCCACGGCGGTGGACGACTTCGTAACCACGCACGACAGTGAGACCGGCCGCGGCCTCCTCCTCGTGACCGCCCTGGCCGACCGCTGGGGCACAGAGCCGTATCCGCCCGGCGGCAAGACCGTGTGGGCCGAACTCTCCTCGGTCCCAGCGAGCCGCGGCAGCGGCACGGTTAGGAGGCGAGATCACCAACCGGGATAGCGGTCCCACCAGTGCGGGTACCAGCCCGGGACGTACTCGCCGCCGCTGGGTGAATCCACGAGCTCGAGCAGCAGGTCGCGGGCCAAGGTGTCGAGCGCCCACGCCAGTTGTGACGGCTCACCAGCTCCCCGGGCAGTGCCTCGATGCCGTGGACGGCGCCCAGCAGCGCGCCGGTGACGTAGGCAACGGAGTCACCGTCCGGTGCTCCGGCCGCGAACTCCAAGGCGGCATCGACATCCGCTGGACCGGGAAAGGACGCGGCCACATAAAGTCCACCGAGAAGCGCTGAGGGTGCCGTGGCGTCCGGTGCGAGCGTGCGGGCCGTCCCGCGTGCGCGGGCACGTCAGCGCCTGCTCCCAGGGCGCGCATGAGTCCCCGCAGATCGTTCCCGACCCGCCGCTGACCGGAGGGCTACAGCCCCTCGTTTCCCGGATCGGGCTCGTCGTCCGGCACGGCTTGCGGGGCATCCGGCGTGTCGACCGCCTGCTCTGCGAGGGTGGCCGTCCCCAAGAGGCGCGTAAGGCGCTGACGCATGCGCGCCCGGCGTGCTTCATAGAACTCCGGGAACCCCACCACGTCCTCAGGCAGGCCGGTGGCGTCGTACTCCCGCAACCAGCTCTCGCGCTCCGCATCCGACTCGAAGTGCTTCTGGAGCCAGGCGGCCGGGAGGGCGGCCTGCTTCGAGATGTTCTCGGGTCCCCTGAGCAGCTGCAGGTTCGCCGCTCTGTCCGCACAGTCCTCGATGAGAGGCAGCGCCTCCTCGGAAAGGCCGGCCGCGCGCAGTTTGGCCCGTGAGCGCAGGATGCTGCGCGGAAAGATGTGGTCCTCGTGGAACTGGTCACGGGTGTCGACACCCGGGTACAGCATCGCGAGCATCGGGAACAGCCGCTTCGATCCGTACTTGAGGTCCAGCAGGTCCTCGATCTCGGTGGGCTCGAAGCGGAGCGACTTGCCCTGCCGTGCCATCTCCCGTTCGATGGCCTCGGTCGGCCAGCCCTGTCCGCCTTCCTTCTCCAGGGTCGCACGCAGACCGGTGAGCAACCGGTCCAGACCGCTGCCCCACACGCCGGACTTCATGAGCGAGCGTTGGAGCCATCGGCGGATCGCCGCACGGTCGTCCCTGAATGCGTCCGAGGTGCGGTAGCTGTCGCCCAGGCCGCGTCGGTGGAGGTAGTAAGCCAGGGGAATGACCGCGCTGTTGCCCGGTCAGCCAGTCAGTGGGGATCGAGTCCGGCAGGGCAGCCGTCGGTCAGAAGCAAGCCGGTTGCCGACACGTCTCGCACAGGCGCAGGGGGAGCCGCACACTGGCTCAACTTGACGCAGGGTCCCAGCGGTACTGCTCGACAGCCTCGTCGTAGGGACGCAACAGCGGCTTCAGCTCCGTACGCACAAGGTCGGCATCCCCCGGCGGCAGCGTCAACGACGCCCGCCGCATCCGGACGCTCCACGTCGCCGGGTCCGGGAACACGGACAGCCGCGGAACCAGGTCGCGCAGGACGAGCCCCTCACGGAACCCCGCCAGCCCGGACACCTCCAGGCGGCAGCCCTCCGTGAACGTGCGCTCCCCGAAGACCACCGGTTCGTCCAGGACCCGCACGGGACTGGCAACCGAAGCCCGGCCGATGACACGTCCCAGGTCGCGCGTCGGATTCCCGAAGCAGCCTCGCGTGGTGTAGAGGAAGACCTCGTCGCCCTCCTGCAGGGCACGGGCCGTCTGGGACCGCCCCGCCGGGAACGCCATCCGCTGCTCGGTCACCACCCAGCTCAGGGCGGCGCGGTCTCCGATGATCAGCAGGTGCGTGGACGGCATGCCGATCACGATAGCCGGGGCTCGGCCGCTCGGCGCACCAGCGGCACAGTCATCCTCTACGGACGCGATCGTGGCCCGTCGCTTACGAAATCTTTGCGCTTTCGAGGGGATCGCTCACACCGCCTTCCACCTGCGCGGGGTCCGTTTTGACCGCGCGCACGGCCTGTCGGTCATGCCAAGTTAACCGCGCTGCCCTTCCTCGGCTTCTACGCGCGTGGTGTCATGCACGCGCCCATCCCCCACTCCGAACGTCAACTCGACCAGGAGTCACGCATGCTGTGGAAGGTCCTCGGCCGTGCAGGTGTCGCATTGGCCGCCGGCGCCGCCGTACTCGCCACCGCCCTCCCCGCGAACGCCGCGAGCTACACCGCGTTCGCCTTCTCGCAGAGCGGCAGCCAGCCCACCATCTACGACTTCATCAACTCGGCCACCACCTCCCTCGACATGACGATGTACGAGCTGGAGGACACCACGGCGGTCAACGACCTCATAGCCCTGAAGAACAAGGGCGTCACCGTGCGGGTCATCCTGGATCGCCAGCACCAGAGCGCGAACAGCTCGGCGTACAACTCCCTGAAGAGCGCGGGCGTGGGAGTGGTGTGGTCGCCGTCCACCTTCGTCTACACCCACCAGAAGACCATCACGGTGGACGCCGTCAAGTCGCTGATCATGACGGGCAACCTCACCTCCCAGTACTACACGACCAGCCGTGATTACGGCGTGTTCGACGACGACAGCCGCGACGTCGCCTCGATCGAGAAGGTCTTCAACGCCGACTACGGCGGCACCTCGATCACTCCGACCGACGGCGACCATCTGCTCTGGTCCCCCACCGACTCCCGCAACCGCCTGCTGTCCGTCATCAACGGCGCCACCGCGAAGCTCGATGTCGAGGAACTGGAGCTCAGCGACAGCTCAGTGGTCAATGCCGTCGTGGCACGTGCGAAGGCGGGCGTGGCCGTGCGGGTGGTCCTGGAGAACCCGTCCAGTTACTCCAGCGAGGTGTCCGCGATCAAGGCGGCGGGCGGCACCGTCGTCGGCTACTCAGACCCCAACGGCTTCTACATCCACGCCAAGGCGATGGTCGCCGACTATGGTCTGTCCACCCAGAAGGTGGAGGCGGGTTCCATGAACATCAGCAGCAACTCGCTGAACAACAACCGCGAACTGGGCCTCATCCTCACGGGTACCGGGGTGGCGGAGCCCGTGGCCACCACCATTGAGACCACCTTCAACAGCGACTACTCGGGCGGCACTCCAGCATGACCCGGAGCCGGTGATCCCACCCCGATGCCCTGCGTCACCGCTGTTCCGCGGGCATCGGGAGTCGGCACACCCTTCGGCGTCCATCGCGTCGCCGGCGTGAGGCAGGCGTCGCCCCGCCTCGACCGTCACGCAGACCTGCCCGCGCCGGCAGGACCGGGAGCACCTGCGGACGGAGGCCCGCCGCAGAGCTGGCGGCTCTGCCTCCCTTGAAGCCTCGTTGTCAGAGGAGGGCCCTATCGTTCTCGGTGGATCTTCTGCGCGGTGTGGGAGGAGTGGTGACGATGGCCGACGACGGCCTGCGGTACCCGGAGTTCTATCTCAGGCTGCCGAACGGCGGGCCGGTCGCCCAGGGGCGCCCTACGAACGAGGTGGGCGACAACGGAAGCCGCAGCTTCGTCGTAGACGCGGGCCAGCCCGTACGGCCTGATATCGTGCCGTCGTTCGCCACCCGCGCGGTGGCCGCCCATCGGCAGCGCGACGAGCTGATTCGGCAGGGGCGGATCGGGCCGTCCGGGAAGTGGCCCGGTTGGCTGGAGACGACGGAAGCGATCACCTTCGGTTCCCCATCGAGAGCGGCAGCGGTACTGACGGGTCGCAACCCGAACGGCTGGTTCGACTGGAAGGCCGATGACGGCCGGCCCCTCGCCGACTTCATGCCAGGGATTTGGCCCGGCCCGAACCGGCCGTGGCTGGTACGTGGTTCGAACGTCAGCGGGCTGGACCTCGTCCAGCGCCTCTGGCTGCCCGAGGGTCGGGTCACCCTTGCCGCGGCGCGGCTGCGGCAGGGTGTCGAGCAGGGCATCAGCAAGGACCAGCTGCGCGCACTGGTCCAGGAGGACTACGAGTCGACGGCCACCTACAGCCAGAAGCAGCAGTTGGTGGAGGAGTTCCACGCGTTCCTGTCGCGCATGAAGCCCGGCGACACGATCTGCACCATCTCCGGTGGCCGACTGTACGTCGGCGAGGTCACCGGTGAGGTGGAGCAGACGGAGTCCGAGGACCGGCGGTCCAATCTGCGCCGTCCCGTGGAGTGGCAGCCCGATGGCCACCCCTACGACGAACTGCCCGAGGAACTGCAGCAGAGGCTGTCCATCCAGCACGACGTCGTCGACCTGTCGTCCGTTCAGGCCCTCGTGGAGGGGCTGGGTCTGAGCGATCAGGAGCTGGTCGAGGAAGCCGAGGCCATAGAACGCGATCCGAGCGTCGAGCTCGCTGCGCTCACCGCCCGCCGCGAGCTCCAACTGCCCGAGCCGACGGACGAACTGGCCGCCGAACTCCTCGTGCACGGCGTGGAATGGCTGCGCGAGGTTCGGGATCTGCTCTGGGACGAGCGGCAGCTCGTGCTGTACGGGCCGCCCGGCACCGGAAAGACGTACCTCGCGCTGAAGCTGGCGGAGTTCCTGGGCGGAGGCCCCGAGCAGGTCAAGCTCGTACAGTTCCATCCCTCGTACTCCTACGAGGACTTCTTCGAGGGCTTCCGGCCGCAGGAGGACCCGGAGACCCGGGAGGTCGCCTTCCGGCTCACCGCCGGGCCGCTGCGCGAACTCGCCGACCTCGCTTCCCGGGAGGGCAACCGGCACATCCCGCACTTCCTGATCATCGACGAGATCAACCGCGCCAATCTGGCGAAGGTCTTCGGCGAGCTGTATTTTCTGCTGGAGTACCGGAACAAGTCGGTGCGCCTGACCTACTCCGGTGACGACTTCGCACTGCCGCCGAACCTGTTCGTGATCGGCACCATGAACACCGCGGACCGGTCCATCGCGCTCGTCGACGCGGCCATGCGCCGTCGTTTCGCGTTCGTCGAGCTGTCGCCCCGAACGGAGCCGACGAGCGGGTTGCTGCGCCGCTGGCTGGTCAGGGAGGGCAAGGACGCCGAGCCCGCCGATCTGCTCGACGCGCTCAACTCCCGTATCGATGACCCAGACTTCCGCATCGGGCCCTCGTACCTGATGAAGAAGGGGGTCTTTCGGGAAGGCGGTCTGGAGCGGACCTGGCGGACAAAGATCCTTCCGCTTCTGGAGGAGCACCACTACGGGGAAGGCGTGGACATCGAGAAGCGGTACGGGCTGGCCGCGCTGCGGGAGTCCCTGGCGTGACAGCCGTCGTTGAAGTCGAGGGGCCGGCATCGTCCGTCGAGCTCGTCGAGCACGCGCCGGCGATCAGCATCGCCCTGCCGGATGGCATCGGCCGGGCCCTCGCCGCCGGCGGTGTCGTGGATGCGTCACCCGATCCCTACACCCCCGGCCGCTGGTCGTTGCGCGCCGGCAGCAAGGTCGGCGCGGTGGCCGTCGCGGTGCCGGGCGGCAGGGAGTCGTTCACCGTGCGCGTCAGGCCGAAGGTGCCCATCGCGCGCCTCTTCTTCCTGCTCGGCTACAGCCTCGACCCCAAAGGCACATGGCGGGACGGGGACGTCGAGGTGGCCGAGCACCGCGATGTGCTGCCCGCACTCGCGCACGCCGTGGAGCGGCAGGTGGACCGGGCGCTGCGACAGGGCCTGTTGCAAGGGTACCGGGCGACGGAGGAGACAGCTCTCGTCGTCCGCGGCCGGATCCGGGAGGCCGAGCAGATACGGCGACGGTTCGGGGCGACGCTGCCCGTGGAGGTGGCCTACGACGAGTTCACCACCGACATCGCGGAGAACCGCATCCTGCGCACGGCCGTCGAACGTCTGCTGCGCCTGCCCGGTGTACCGCGCGACGTGCGCCGGAGACTGCTGCACCAGCGTGCCCGACTCGCCGACGTCCCGGCGATCGTGCGTGGGCAGCCGGTTCCCGAGTGGCGGCCGACCCGCCTCAACGCCCGGTACCACCATGCGCTGCACCTCGCCCGCGCCGTGCTCGACGGCACCTCGGTCGAGCACGCGCCGGGCGGGCTGCGGATCGACGGATTCCTGCTCGACATGAACAAGCTTTTCGAGGACTTCGTCACGGTCGCTCTGCGGGAGGCTTTTCGCGGCTCGGGGTTCTCCGCCCGGTTCCAGGACACGCACCACCTCGACGACGCCGCCGCGATCCGGATGAAGCCGGACTTCGTGCTGTACGGGCCGGACGGCACCCCGTGCGCGGTGGCGGACGCGAAGTACAAGGCGGAGAAGTGGGGCGGCTTCCCGGACGCCGACCTGTACCAGATGCTGGCGTACTGCACCGCCCTGCGTCTGCGCGAAGGACACCTCGTGTACGCCAAGGGCAACGCCTCGCACGCGGCCCACCGAGTGCGTCACGCGGGCATCGTCATCCACCAGCACGCCCTCGACCTGGATCAGGAGCCGGCGGGGCTCCTGGCGGACATCTCGGCCGTCGCCCAGCGCATGACCGGCGTGCGACGCGACTGACCTGCGCTGACCACCCCGCGCGTATGATCGACTGCGCAGTGTCCGTTCAGGGTGGGGAGTGCACGTCGTGCCGCAGCTCGCGTTCGCCAACAGCTTCTGGGAGAGCTACGACGTCCTCGAGAGGCCCGTCAGGGCCGGCGTGCGCAAGGCGATGCAGAAGTTCCAGCAGCTCACCGTTCCGGAAATGCAGGCGGACAAGGGGCTGCATTTGGAGTCCGTCGAGAACGCCCGGGATCCGCGTATGCGGACCATCCGCATCAACGACTTCTGGCGCGGTGTCGTTCTCGCCCCGGACGACGGAAGTGACGTGTTCCTGCTCGTCAACGTCGTTCCCCACGACGACGCGTACACCTGGGCTGCCAAGCGGCTGTACACGACGAACTCCGCGACCAGGGCGCTAGAGGTGCGCAACGTGGTGGCGATCGAGCAGCTGACCCCGCAGCTGGAGAAGGCGGCGGCCGCCGCCGATGCCCTTTTGTTCGCCGCCTACTCGGACACTGTGCTGCGCGAGCTCGGCATCGACGATCAGGTGCTGCGTGCGGTCCGCACCATCGTGGACAAGGCGCAGCTGGAGGCGTTCGGGACACTGCTGCCCGAGGACCAGTTCGAGGTGTTGCAGTACCTCGCCGAAGGGTTCGGTCCGGAGGAGGTCTACCGGGATGTGGTCGCCGTGCGGCGTCCCGTCGATGCCGGTCCCGAACCGGACGAGAGCCTCGCCGTGGCGATCGCCAACACCACGAGCCGCATCACCCTGGTCACCGGCCCCGAAGAGCTCGCCGACATCCTGGAGAAGCCGTTCGCGGCCTGGCGGGTGTTCCTGCACCCCTCGCAGCGACGGGTCGCCTACCGGGTGTCGTACGGCGGACCGGTCCAGGTCACGGGTGGTCCGGGTACCGGCAAGACGGTCGCGGCGCTCCACCGGGTGAAGCACCTCCTCAGTCGCTCGCCGGACACCCGGGTCCTGCTGACCACCTACACCAACGCACTGGCTGCCTCGCTGCGCGAGAACCTCTCCCTCCTCCTCGACGGGGACGAGTCGCTGCTCGCCCGCGTCGAGGTGACGACGGTCAACGCCTATGCGCACGGCATCGTGACCCGCCTCGACGGCAAGGCCCCCTCCCCCATCAACGACCGGGAGGAACGGCAGCTGTGGCAGCGGGTCGCCAAGAAGCTCGGGCTGCCGTGGACGGAGCAGTTCCTGGCGCAGGAGTACCGGCACGTGATCCTGGCCCAGGACCTGCGCAGCCTCGACGCGTACCGCGCGGCGACCCGCCGCGGCCGTGGCAGCGCACTGTCGCCGGCCAAGCGAGACCAACTGTGGCCCGCCGTCGAGCTGTTCGAGTCGTTGCTGCGTGAGCAGAAGGCCACCACGCACCTGAAGGTGTGCGCACGGGCCGCCGAGCTGTTGGCCGCCTCGACGCCCACGCACGATCACGTGGTGGTCGACGAGGCACAGGATCTCCACCCGGCCCAGTGGCGCGTCCTGCGCGGCGCGGTGGCACCCGGCAGTGACGACCTGTTCATCACGGGCGACCCGCACCAGCGGATCTACGACTCCAGGGTCTCCCTCGGGTCACTGGGCATCTCGGTCACCGGGCGCACCCACCGCCTGCGCATCAACTACCGCAGCACCGAAGAGATCCTCGCCTGGTCGACGGGGATACTCAGCCCCGTGTCGGTCGACGACCTGGGCGGCGAGGGCAGTGACACGCTGGCCGGCTACCGCTCGCTGCTGCACGGCCGCAGACCGCAGGTGGACGCGTACGGATCGGAGCAGGCAGAGGTGGCCGCCCTCGTCGAGCGCGTGGAAGGGTGGATCGCGCAGGGCATCCGCCCCTCCGAAGTAGGTGTGTGCGCGCGCTTCAACGTGCTGCTCGACAAGGCTTACGACAAGCTGACCGCCGCCGGAGTGCCGGTGGTCCGGGTCCGGGACAATCCTGCGCCGGACGTCGACGGGGTGCGTCTGGCCACCATGCACGCCATGAAGGGGCTCGAGTTCCGCTGCGTCGCCGTGCTGGGAGTGACGGCGAGCGCGGTGCCGTTCGCACGCGAGGTGACGCCGGCCTCGGTGGACGCACTCCAGCACGAGTCCGACCTGCTGCGCGAGCGGTGCCTGCTGTTCGTCGCCAGCACGCGAGCCCGGGAAGCGCTCGCGGTGTCGTGGAGCGGGACGGCCAGCTCGTTCGTACCACCGGCGACGTGACGTAGCGGCCCTGGCGGGCCCCAGGAGCGACGGTTCGTCAGTCGTCGGGTGCCAGAGCGCCGTTACAGAGGCCGTCCCGCGCCAGCGCAGCGGCCTCCCGGCTCAGCTCCGCCAGTCTCCTCGCCCGCTCCTCGAACTCCTGAAGGGCGCGGAATGCGGCCCCGTACCGCCGCTGCTCGGCGATGTCCATCTGCGGGACACGGGCTCCCTTGCCGTCGAGCCGGAAGGTACCGCTGGCGCTCGTGGAGCGGCGAGTATTGGCCGCGCTGCGCAGAAAGCCTTGGAGGAAGTCGGTGTCGAGCTGGTCGCTGGCCGAAACCGGTTCCGGATCGCCGTACTCGACGAGGCCGGCGCGCGCGAGGTCGGCGACGCTGACGGAGGCACCGTCCAAGGTGCTTGGTCCGCCGGCCGCCCTCAGCATAGGTAGCGGCTCGGCCAACAGCCGGACCTGTTCGGTCAGCTCCCTCTGCAGCGCTTGGTATTCGGCCGCGTAGTCGCGATGGGACCCCTCCACGTGGCGGCCTGGAGTCAGGTCTACCAGGTCGTCGAGGAGCTCGATCAGCGAGACGTCCGCCACTTGATCGAGTCGTGGGTCCAGCGAGCCGTCCGGGTCGTTCGTGGTCAGGTCGACCATCCGCACACTGGTGCCTGCGTCACCGAGGGAATGCGGGCGGCGCAGGTGCCAAATATGCACAGGCAGTACATGCGATGCCGCCACACCGGGCGGCAGCGCGGTGATCTGGGTGAGGATGCCGCGGCGTACGAGCTCGGCGCGGATGCGGCGGCCCGCCTTGCGGTAGGCGACCGAGGCGGGCATGACCATGAGGACGCGGCCGCCGGGTGCGGTGTGCGCGTAGGCATGCTGCAACCAGGCAAGCTCTCCCTCGGCGCGCGAGGGCGTGCCGAGCTCCCAGCGGGAGTCGAGGAGTAGCTCCTCCCGTCCCCAGTCGGTGTCGCCGACGGGCGGATCGCACACGACCAGGTCCGCCTTGAGATCGGCCCACCGGTCGTCACGCAGGGAGTCCCCCGTGACGATGTCGACGCGGGTACGTCCGCTGAGGTCGGCTCGCAGCTGCGCGAACCTGGCGCTACGGGCATCGGCCTCCTGTCCGCACCGCCTCGGCCCGCTCTGGGGGCCCACGGCGAGCAGAAGGGTTCCTGTACCGCACGCCGGGTCGAAGAGTGTCGCATCCACCTCCACCTCACCGGCGAAATGCCGCACGGCGCGCACGATCCGCGGTGAGGTGACCTGGTCCGATCCCGCCCGTCGCACCGAATCGGTGAAGCGCTCGGCGAGAGCGTTCACCACATCCCCCGCCGAACTGCTCTCGACCAAGCCGCGCACCAATCGGACGGCATCCTCGGGCAGCGCGGCCGGGGCCTTCTTCTCTGGCCCGGCAACGAGCTGCGCCGCATCCGCGACAGCGGCGATCATCTCATCACCGTAGGCACTGCGCAGGGCCTGCCACAGTTGGACCTCCTCCGAGAGGTCCCGTCCCTTGCGCTGCTTGTCCAGCCATGCCTTCACTTCGGCCAGGTCGAAAAGCGGGCTGTTCACACCGCCGCCCGCCGGCGCGGGGAAGTCGTCGTACCGCCGCCTCCAGTTCGAGACAGCGGCCCGGGTGACGCCCGCGAGCCGGGCGATCTCGGAGCCGGTGACCAAGGGAGTGCCCGAGGTGGCGGGTGTGTCTGCCATGCGAGCCACCGTACACAGGGCCGCGTCAGCCCTTCAATCAAATGACTCGTTGACGGCGTAAACGAATGAGGAGAGTTTCTTTTCGTTTACTCTTCCACTTTTTTCGCGCCGCCGCGGGCGGCAGGCCGGAATCGGAGGCCCCTCACGCCCGCCCATGCGCCTCCTGCGAGCGTCGTGACAGCGCGTCGATGACCGCTGCGGCGAAGAGGACTCCGCCGGTGATCACGAACTGGAGGGCGATCGGGATGCCCGTGATCGCCATGCCGGAGGAGATCGACTGGATGATCAGTGCGCCGAGCACCGCGGACCAGGTGGTACCGCGTCCGCCGAACAGGCTGGTGCCGCCGATGACCGCGGCCGCGATGGCGTTCAGCAGCAGGACGCCGGAACCGGAGGACTGGCTCACGGAGGTGATCCGTGAGGCGAGGAACAGGCCGCCGATCGCGGCCATCGTGCCCGAGAACGCGAGCACCGCGGTCTGTACCCAGACCACGCTGAGACTGGCGCGGCGGGCCGCCTCGATGCCGCCGCCGAGTGCGTAGACCTGCCGTCCGTAGTGCGTGCCGCGCAGGAGGACGTCCAGGCCGGCCGTGATGACGAGGAAGATCAGGAGGGCCAGCGGCAGGCCCTGGAACCGGTTGAGTACGCAGGCGGCGCCGAACGCGACCACCGCGAGTGCTCCCGTTCGTACCCCGATCTCCCCGAGCGAGCGGTGTGGCAGGTCGAGGGCGCGCCGGCGGCGCCTGTCCCGGTAGGAGATGAGGAAGAACAGGCCGGCGCCGAACGCCGCCAGACCGTAGGCGACGCTGTGGTGGCCGAAGTAGTGGCTGGTCAGCTGGGCGACGAAACCGTTCTCGTCGAGGTCGATGGTGCCGGTGGTGCCGAGGATGTAGAGCATGACGCCGTTCCAGGTCAGCAGTCCCGCCAGCGTGACCACGAACGCGGGTACGCGGGTCCGGGCGACGGAGAAGCCCTGGATGGTCCCCGCCACCGTGCCGGTGAGGACGGCGAGGATGACGGCGAGCCATTCGGGCATGCCGTTGTTGACGTTCAGTACGGCGAAGACGGCCGCCGCGAGGCCGCTGATCGAGCCGACCGACAGGTCGAGCTCGCCGATCAGCAGCACGAAGACGATGCCGACCGCGATCAGGCCCGTACCCACGATGTCGACACTGAGGTTGGACAGGTTCCGAGGTGAGAGGAAGTTGGGGTTGAGGGACTGGAAGACGATCCACACCGAGGCGAGCACGAGGATGACCGGGAGCGAGCCCAGTTCGCCGGCGATGAACCTGCGCCGGGACGCAGCGGCCCAGCCCGCCACGACAGGGACGATCTTCCGCCCGGGCTGCGGCTGACGGGGGGCGACGGGGGCGGCCCGCGTCTCGTCTGCCCTCTTGCGGCTCTCTTTCACCACTCCACCTCCCGGTGGGCCACCCGATGCGGAACGTTCTCCGTGGCCCCGGTGATGGAGGAAATGATCTCTTCCTGAGACGCGGTGTTCACGTTGAAGAAGCCGTTGTTGCGGCCCAGTCGCAGCACCGCCGCCCGGTCTGCGAGAGCTTTGACGTCGGCCATGTTGTGACTGATGAGCAGTACCCCCATGCCGCGGTCACGCAGCTGGTCGACGAGCTCCAGGACCTCGGCGGTCTGCTGGAATCCGAGGGACGCCGTCGGCTCGTCCAGGAGGAGGAGCCGCGGGTCGCCGAGGAGCGAGCGCGCGATGGCGACCATCTGCCGCTGGCCGCTCGACAGGGAGACGACCGGGGAGCGCAGATCGACCAGGCCGGTCGCCAGGCGCTTCAGCAGGTCCCGGGTACAGCGTTCCATCTCCACTTCATCGAGGAATCCCCACCTTCGGATTTCGCGCCCGAGGAACAGGTTGCCGACGACGTCGAGGTTCCCGCACAGGGCGAGGTCCTGGTAGACGGTGGCGATGCCGAGTCCCCGGGCGTCGTGGGGACGCCTGATCTGCACCGGCCGGCCCTCCCACTCGATGACGCCCGTGTCCGCGGGCGCGACGCCCGAGATCACCTTGACCAGGGTGGACTTGCCGGCCCCGTTGTCGCCCAGAAGCGCCACGACCTCACCGGCTCGAACCTCCAGTTCGATGTCGGTGAGGACCTGAACGACGCCGAAGCGCTTGCAGACGCCGTGCAGTGCCAGCAGGGGTTGAGCCGGCACGGAAACCATCTCCTTCCCGGGCCCGGCCGTGGTGAACCGGCTTGTCCGGCCCGTCCGGCCAGTTCGGCCCTGTCCGGCCTCGTCGGTCCGTCGACTTGTTCGTCCCATCCGGCCCGTTCGGCCCGTTCAACCTGTTCGTCCCATTCGACCTGTTCGTCCCATTCGATCTGTTCGACCCATTCAGCCTGTTCGACCCATTCGGCCTGTTCGGCCTATCCGGTGAGTCCGGCCTTGTCGCAGGCCGCCCTGAGTCGGGGAATGCAGATCTGCTGGATCGTGTACACCCCGCCTTTCACGAGGGTGTCCTTGACGTTGCCGACGGTCACGGCCACCGGGGTGAGCAGGACGGCCGGAACCGCCTTCTCGCTGCGGTTGCTCACCTTGCCGGTGGCGACGCGGTCGAGGCTCTCGCGCCGGGCGGCGGCCACGGCCATGGCGGCACCCGCGGCGGCCTCGGGCCGGAACGGCTTCCAGACGGTCATGTACTGCTCGCCGTCGACGATGCGCCGGACGGCTCCGAGGTCCGCGTCCTGCCCGGTGACCGGGGGCAGTGGGCTGATCTTGTTCGCTCTGAGGGAGGAGATGACGCCGGAGGCGAGGGCGTCGTTGGCGGAGTAGACGCCGTCGATGTGGTCGGCGCCCAGGTCGGCGATGGCTCCCGACATGCTCATGTTGGCGAGGTCCGACCGCCACATGGGCGTGTCGAACACCTTGCCGATCTTGACCTTGCCTCTGAGCACCGACAGGGCTCCCTCCTTGAACGCGACAGCGTTGGGGTCGGTGGGGTCGCCGTTGATCATGACGATCTCGTCGCCGTGCCTTCTGTCATCCATGGCTTGCAGGAGCGCCCTGCCCTGGAGCCTGCCGACCTCCTGACCATTGAAGGAGACATAGCCCGAGATGGGACCCTCGGAGAGGCGGTCGTAGGCGATCACCGGGATACCCGCCTGATCCGCCTTCCCGACCGCGGAACTGAGCGCCCTGGCGTCGACCGCCACGAGCACCAGCGCATCGACCCGCCTGGTGATCATGGAGTCGACTTGCTGCTGCTGGGTGGCCACATCGCCCCGGGCGTTGGCGTGTTCGACCGTGCAGTCGCCGCACAACTCCTTGATGTTCTTCTCCAGCAGGGGCGTGTCGTCCCTCTCCCAGCGGGACGTGACCGCATCCGGCATCAGCAGGCCGATGCTCCGACCGCTCCCGCCGCCGACAGCGCTCCCACCGCCCTGTCCGCAGGCCGCGAGAGCGACGGCCACCGACACCGCGGTCACAGCGAGGACGGCGTTCCGTATCCAGGTCTTCATGCGGGAGACCTCCCTGGGCCTTCCCACCGGGGCGAGGCCTGATCAGGTCCTCAGCCGAGCGCGGCCTCGGGCCGGCAGGTTTCCACAGGTCCCGGGTCGGGGCGGATCCCGGGTCGGGACAGGTCCCGGCGGGACACGTCCCGGTCGCGACAAGTCCCGGGCCCGCAGTCGTCGGCCCGGCGGCGCACGTGGGCACGGCTGCGCCGTTCGGCGGCGGGGCCCTCGGCGGCCGTCGACAGGACAGGTCGTCCAGCGGGCACGGGCGCCTCCCTGACTGTGCACGGCGGTACCCGGCCTCCTCACCATGCCACGTGTACCGGCGGGCCGAGGTCCGCCGGACGGCGGACGGCGGA
This sequence comes from Streptomyces sp. NPDC051104, assembly GCF_040682835.1. Lineage (NCBI taxonomy): Bacteria > Bacillati > Actinomycetota > Actinomycetes > Kitasatosporales > Streptomycetaceae > Streptomyces > Streptomyces sp. NPDC051104. The sequence continues at coordinate 59,630 of NZ_JBFBBS010000026.1, forward strand.
CGGCGGACGGCCACGATGCGGGCGTCGGCGCTCTGCGCCCGCAACGTGCCGCCCGAGAGTGACATGACGGCCACGTCGTCAGTCTGGCACCGGCTGCGACGACCTGCGAGCGCACCGGGTCCATGGGGGTGGCACGCGCCGGCGGAGGCACCAAGCGTCGGAGAACCGGTCATACCCGGCCCCGCAGGAGCGGGTCACCGGCCGGCAGTCAGCCGCGGTCCCGGAGGCTGGCTTCTTCGAGGTCGAGTTCGTGCTGGATCCGGCGCCGGGTAGCGTCGCTGATCTTGTTGGCTTCGTAGAGGCGCTGGAGCTCGGCCGCCTCGATCGCGATGAGTGTCCGGCGTATCTCGCGGTAGACGTCGGCAGGACGGGCGTCCGGGTCGCTGGAGTCGGCGTCTTCGACCTGGTGGATACGCGCTTCCAGATGGCGACGGGCCTGTTTCAAGGCAGCCTCGGCGGCGCCACCCAGTTCGGCGAGCTGATCCAGATCGCCGAGCTGTTTGAGCTCTTCGAGAGCGGAGTGGGCGATGTGCCGGCGGGTCCTGGCCTCCTCGCGGGCGGTGTGCTCCGGTTCCAGGGCGATGCCGGAGCGGCGGACGACAGAGGCGAGGGTGAACCCCTGGAAGACAAGAGTGAGCACGACGGTCCCGGTGGTGAGTGTGAGGATGAGCGCCCGGTGCGGCAGCGGAGCCCCTGCGTCGGTGGTCAGGGGGATGGAGAGCGTGGCGGCCAGCGGCATGACGCCTCGGGTGCCTGCCCAGGACAGGACGGCCGGAACGCGCCAGGAGAGACGACCGTCGCCCGCACTGTGCCGGTGCTGCATCAGGGCGGACAGCGGGAAGACCCACAGCAGGCGGATCGCCAGCACGGTGAAGGCGATCACCGGCACCCACAGCGGCCAGCCGCGCTCGTCGTGCGCGAGTTGGCGGACGGCGGAGGGGAGCTGCAGGCCGATGAGGGCGAAGACGACGCTCTCCAGCAGGAAGGCCACGGTGTCGTAGACGGCGTGGACCTGGAGCCGGATGGGGGCGTTGCTGAGCTGGTGACCGGTGCTCCCGAGCACGACGCCGGACACGATGACGGCGGTCACGCCCGAGGTGTGCGACTGCTCCGCGATGACGTACGAGGCGTACGGAGTGACCAAGGCGATGACGGTGTCCAGTATGGGATCCTCGGTCCGTCGGCGGATGAGGGTCACCACTGCGGCGACCGCCGCGCCGATGAGGACTCCTCCGCCTGCGAGGATCAGGAACTGCTCGACGGTGCCGGACAGGGTGATGGCGCTGCCGGAAACCGCGGTGGCCACGGCGACCTTGTAAAGGACCAGGGACGTGGCGTCGTTGAACAGGCTTTCCGCCTGGACCATGGCCTGCACGCGCGGTGGGAGGGACAAGCGCCGGCCGAGCGCGGTCACGGCCACGGGGTCGGTGCTGGCCAGGACCGAGCCGAGGATGAACGCGGTCGCGGCGGTCAGCGGGGTGATCGCTCGGGCGACGTACCCGACGGCGATGGCGGAGGCGAGGACCAGGCCGAAGACCAGGCCGGTCACGGGCCGCCACACGGTGCGCAGGTCGCGGACGGAGATCTCCCCGGCCGCGGCGAAGAGCAGGGGCGGCAGCACAAGCACGTTGATCGTGTGAGGCGGCAGGCGCACCTCGGGAACCCACGGCATCAGCCCGACGACGAGACCGGCGACGACGAGCAGCGAGGGGGCCGGGAGGCTCCAGCGCCGGGCACCGGTCGCCACGGCTGTGGCCAGGACCACGAGCAGAAGGACGACGGTCAGGCCGGTCATGGTGCGTCCCCGGGTGGTTACGACTTGTCACTACCCTCTGACCAGGCTTTATCAACGTAACCGACCGCGGGCGGCGACGCAGCCGCCGACGTCTCGCGCACCTCGACCCACAGGGCGATCCAGGTGCCCGCTCATCACGCGCTTCCCGCACCGGGCGCGGTGGCCGGTGCGTTCGCCGGGCTGCCGGGGTGGCGTGCACGCCAGGCAAGGAAGACCGACGTGCCGGCCAGGCACCACGCGGCGAGCACGACATAGGGCTCGACGTGCTGGTCGTGAGGGAAATAGATGGCGTTGCGCTGGGCACTCACCGACGCGCCCGGTGGCAGGTACCGCCCGAGAAAGCCCAGGAGCGGAGGGAGCAGCGGCCAGGCGACCGCACCCCCGGAGGAGGGGTTGCCGAGGATGACCAGCAGCAGCCACGTCGGCAGCAGCGCCCACCGGCCGAGGAAGGTGTGGAACGCGGTGAAGATCATGCCGGCGGTGAACATCGTGAGCGCGCAGATTCCCCACGACTGGGCGAACGGCAGCCGTGCCACGCCGAGCACCCAGTCGGTCATGGCGCAGATGGACAGTCCGCCCAGCACGGAGTAGCCGGCGGTGGCGGCGATCCGTTCGGCGGGGCGCAGAGCCAGGGCATGCACTCCGAGCTGGATGGCGCCGACGAAACCGAGGATGGTCGACCCCAGGGCGATGTAGAAGAGCGCGAGCCCCTGCGGGTCGGTGGCCGGAAGCGGTTTCACGTCCCTGACCTGGACGGGGATGCCCAGCGCCCGGCCCACCGCTGGGGCACTCTGGCTGAGGACCCGGGCGACCGACGCACCCGCCGCGCTCGCCACGTCGACCTCCACCCCGGCGGGGTGGCGCTGCAGGATCGCGAACTCCCGCTGCGCGTCGACCGCGGCGAGGGCCTTGTCGTAGTCGGCATACGGGTGGAGGACCAGCGAAGTGCGGAGCGCGGCCTCCAGCGCACCGACGAACCGTTCGCCCTTGGCCGACTCTCCCGTCACCGCGACGGGGATGCGATGCGGAACGGGATCGGCCATGGCCCAGCAGTAGGCGCCGACGAAGAGCCCGGCCAGGGCCGCGATGATGAGGGAGATCACCACGGCCGGCACGAAGCGCGAGGACACCGGCCGCGACCATCCGCCATGACGAGGCTGCCGACGAGGCTCCGCTGCGTACCCATGCTCGCCCATGGCCGTGATCGTATGGGGGCGTGGAGGGTGGCGCCCGGCTGCCGCACCGGAGGCGTCACCGGCATGCCGGACCCGTCTCGACCCCGCCGGGGACCTCGAGGGTGCCGTCCTCGTCCTACCTCTCTGACCGTGACCTCGCAGTCCACGCTCGACGTTGCCATGGCCGGCGCGGGAGGCCAGGCGATCATCCTGAAGCCGAGCTGACCACGCCATCTTCGCCGCGATCGAGGCAGGTGACGCCGAGGCGGCACGCGCCGCCGCGCGCCGCCACCTGACGCACGCAGCCTCTCGGCTCCAGGATGCGGACGACAGGTTCTGGACCGAGGCGCAAGACCTCGCCGTGGATCTCGACACCGCTCCTGACGGGTACGGCGGCCTTGATCGCCGTTCGGGGCACGCGCGCCTGCGCCACCCCGCTTACGGGGTGCTTCTCAGGGGTCGCAGGGCAGCGGCGCCGACCCGCGCCATCGCGGACACCGGTGACCCTGCCCATCGCATGAGGTCGCGCGGGAAGCCGGCGTCGAGCTCGATGGTCACCCGCACGTATCGGGTGTGCAGCCGAGTGACCTTGACGGGACGCGGTACGGCGGCGTCCGGTCCGCGCTGCAATGCGGCCCGGTAGGTGTCCTTGCGCTGGTTCATGCCTTGTCCTGTCGCTTGATGAGTTCGTCCGCGAGGTCCATGTACGCCGAGCCTTTGACGTCGACGGGACTGCCGAATGACTGGGCGTACAGGTCGAGCCGCGGAATGTGGGTGGACAACACGTGGAATCCCCGCTCGGTGAGAGCCTCGCGGGCGTCGGCGTCGGGACCGGTGCGGGTGGCCTCGGCGCGATTCGTTCGGTTCAGCAGAACGGCGGCACGGGCCGGCTGGGCGCGCAGGGACTGTACGTCGCCCATCTCGCCGCCGATGGGCGCCATGCGATCCAGCTCGATGGGAGCCGGGGTCACCGGCAAGATCCACTCGCTTGCGTACCTCATGATGCTCCGGGTGATGTGCGCGTGGTCCTCCAGCTGCGGGGCGTCGAAGACGACGGCCTTGCGGTCGCCGAGGAAGTCGTTCACGCGCCGGTGCACGTCGCCCACGGGAAGAGCGACCACCGGGAACGGGAAGCCACCTGCCAATTCGCTCCAGCGCAGCGCGGAGGAGGCGGCGTCACTGTCGACCAGCAGCGGTGGGATACCCGACTCGTGAAGTGCGTGCGCCAACCAGACCGCGCTCGTCGTTTTTCCCACTCCGGGCTTCAGGTTCACAAAGGCGTAGCTCAGCGACACAGGAGTCAACGTATGGTCGCGGGCGGCCGTCGGCCGCCGGCTCGAGGCACCTGGTCCCATCGTTCACCCTGCGGCGCCGGTGAATCATTCGTATGGGCCAGTGGGGAAGCCGCAAGGCCCCATCGAGCTCAGTCGGCCGCCGCGACCGCGTCCTTGATGAGGCGGCGGGCGGCCGCGTCGGTACGGGCGACGTCATGGGTCACCAGGCGGTCCTGGCACAACCCGCGCAGGCCGGAGACGAGCAGCGTGGCTCCTGCCCGCGCCTGCTGTGGCGGGTGGCCCAGCCGGACGCATGCGGCGGCGATGGGGCCGATCATGACTTCGACGCTGTCGGCAGCAAGGTTGCCGTACCGCTCCGGATCGGTGGCGGCCAGGCTGAGCAGCTGCAGCAGCATGCGGACCGGCCCGGACTGCTCCCCGACGGTCATCGCTTCCCACAGGGCATGGGCTGCCCTGCGCAGCCCGGCGGTGTCGTGGACGTCGTCGAACATCGCGTGGGCGTCGGGACGGCTGGCGGCCAGTGCCTGGGCCAGCAGGTTCTCGCGGCTGCCGAAGTAGTACAGAAGCATGCGCTTGGTGGTGCCGATCGATTCGGCGAGCGGGCTCAGCGACATCTGCGCGACGCCGTGGTGCTGGAGGTGGTGCACGACCTGCTTGAGCAGCTCGGCACGCTTCTCGACGTTGTCTCGTACCCCGGCCGAAATCCAGTGGTCCGCCAGAAGCTGCTGCAGTCCGGTGTGGCCGTCCGGTCCGACTTCACGATGCATGACCGGCGCAACGGGGTGTCACCTGTCGCGGCTGCTCCACGCCACTGACAGGAAAAGTGGGGGCGTGGGGTGCTGGATCCCATTCAGAAGCAACACTGCTGAATCAGATGACTTGGCGTTATTGGACTTCAGAGTCGCGCAGGAGCACCGTTGGAACCGTCCCCTCGAACCCGACGGGGGCATTCACCGCCCCACCCGGAGATCGCCCGATGAACCACGTCGCGGATCCTGAGCGCTACAACAGCACCATGCGCTACCGGCGCACCGGCCGCTCAGGACTCGACCTTCCCGTCCTGTCCCTGGGCTACTGGCACAACTTCGGCGACAACCGGCCGTTCGAGGCCCAGCGCGAGATCGCGCTGCGCGCCTTCGACCTCGGGATCACCCACCACGACCTCGCGAACAACTACGGCCCGCCCTACGGCTCCGCGGAGATCAACTTCGGGCGCCTGATGAAGCAGGACCTCGCGCCGTACCGGGACGAACTGGTGATCTCCACCAAGGCCGGCTGGGACATGTGGCCCGGCCCCTACGGTCAGGGCGGCGGGTCCCGCAAGCACGTGCTCGCCTCGCTCGACCAGTCGCTGCGGCGCATGGGCCTGGAGTACGTCGACATCTTCTACTCCCACCGGCTCGACGCGACCACACCGCTCGAGGAGACGATGGGCGCACTGGACACCGCCGTCCGTCAGGGCAAGGCGCTGTACGTCGGCATCTCCTCCTACGACGCCGAACGGACCCGCGAGGCGGCCGCCATCCTCCGGGACCTGGGCACGCCGCTCCTCATCCACCAGCCGTCGTACAGCATGCTCAACCGCTGGATCGAGACCGACGGTCTGCTCGACACCGCCCAGGAGGAGGGCTTCGGCGTCATCGGATTCACGGCCCTCGCCCAGGGGCTCCTGACCGGCCGGTACCTCGACGGCATCCCCGGTGACTCGCGGGCCGCACAGGGCACGTCGTTCGACACGGCGTGGCTGTCGGACGACATGCTGCACCGGCTGCGCGCTCTCAACGACATAGCGGCCCGTCGTGGGCAGACCCTGGCCCAGATGGCCCTCGCCTGGGCCCTGCGCGACGAGCGCGTCACCTCCCTCGTCATCGGCGCGTCGCGCACCGAACAGCTGGAACAGAACGTCGCCGCGCTGGACAACCTCGACTTCACCACCGAGGAACTGGCCGAGATCGACAAGTACGCCACCGACGGCGGCGTCGACCTGTGGCAGGACGCCCGCCTCGGAAACCTCGGCTGACCATCACCGGTACTGCAGGGAGCAGCGAAATGATCTTCATCACGGCAAAGTTCCGGATCAAGCCGGAGCACGCGGAGCAATGGCCGGAGATCGCCCGGGAATTCACCGAGGCCACCCGCAGCGAACCCGGCTGCCTCTGGTTCGACTGGTCGCGCAGCCTGGCCGACCCGGCCGAGTACGTACTCGTCGAGGCCTTCCGAGACGCCGACGCCGGCGCCGCACACGTCCAGTCCGCCCACTTCAAGGCCGCGCAGCAGACCCTGCCCCCGTACCTGGCGGACACACCGCGGATCGTCAACACGGAACTCGAACAGGACGACTGGTCCTTGCTCGGGGAAATGGCCGTCGAGGACTGATCCGAGTCACAGGGCCCGAGGTTTTGCCGCGCGCCCGTCAGGGCGCATGAGGGTCACGGACGCAACGCCGCGCGGTCGGACGCACCCGGGTCCTGTGCAGTCGCCGGGAGGCGCGCAAGGCAGCACGGGCCCGCTGACAAGCCGAGCGCACGGCGTCCGGAGGACCGGGTGGGCAGGCGCGGAATTGTTCGGAGCCCTCACGCGCTGACGTAGCCAGAGGTATGGGACGCCGACGGTGTGCGAGCCGAGCGGCGCCAGTGACCGAGGCGACAGACAGTGGAGGGGCCGACATGGCAGCGCAGACGCAGAGGGCCGTATTGGCGGGCGGATGTTTCTGGGGGATGCAGGACCTGATCCGCCGGCTCCCGGGCGTGACGGCGACCCGGGTCGGCTACACCGGGGGCGACGTGCCGAACGCGACGTACCGTAACCACGGGACCCACGCTGAGGCCATTGAGATCCGTTTCGACCCCGAGAAGACCGACTTCCGCACGATCTTGGAGTTCTTCTTCCAGATCCACGACCCGAGCACCAAGAACCGCCAGGGCAACGACATCGGCCTCAGCTACCGCTCGGCGATCTACTACGTGGACGACGAGCAGAAGCGGATCGCCGAGGACACCATCGCGGATGTGGACGCCTCCGGACTGTGGCCGGGCAAGGTGGTCACCGAGGTCGAGCCGGTCGGCCCCTTCTGGGAGGCCGAGCCGGAGCACCAGGACTACCTGGAGCGCTACCCCGACGGCTACACCTGCCACTTCCCCCGCCCGGGATGGCGGCTGCCCGCCCGCACGGAGGGCTGAGCCACTCCGCCACCGGCACAGGCCGCGATCCGCGTCAGCGTGTCGCCACACCGGTGCCCACGCCGTCGCCCACCGCGATCGTGGCCGGCCGCTGATGGGGGTGTGGTCATTTGACCAGGCTTTGACCAGGCCCGGCCGGATTGATGGCAGCGGCTGACGGGTGCGGTGCGCTGTTGGAGCGGCCGGCGGATCACCGGCAACTGGACATCGGCGCCCTGCGCCGATGTGTCCGAGCCCGAACTGCTGAGCCTGTTCCTCGGCGGGGCGCCGAGCCCGTCTCTGCTTCGGCGGCTTGCGCCCGCGCTCCGCCCGCACACCGCGGACCTCTTCATGGAGGTGCCGAGGTGCCCGCCGACCTCGCCCCTGCGGACACCGGGCCGGAGAGCGGGTGCGGTGCCCGGCCTCGTCCGTCAGGCCCTCGCTCTGCCGCCGGAGAAGCGCGCCGAGTCGCGCGATTTCGCGGCGTCGCTGCCGCGCCAGGAGCGCACGCAGCCTGTTCCTGGCCTGCCGGTCCACGAGCGGTATCTTCCGGGCCCCGGTGCTCTGCCGATGCGCATGGCCCGGAACCGCAATCTCGACCGGCTCGCCACCGCCGGAACGTTCTTGGTGGTCACCGGCCGGTATTGGTCGGCTGCCGCCTACGGCGGGGTGGGGCACGATCGCACGCAGCTGACCCCCGAGCTGCTGGTCGACTTCTCCACTGTGCTCGACGTGCCCGCCGGCGACCTGGCGGCGTTGACCGGCACCCCGCTCCCCGGCGTGTCCCCGAACCTCCGGTCGGCCGCCGCGGGCCTCGCCGAGCTCATCTGGGACGTGCGGCGTCTCACCGCGCGTCAGCTTCACCAGTCAGCGACGTGACGGAGTCCATGCTGCGGTGGCTCGGGGGACGGGGTCGGGCGGAGCCGGGCCGTGTCAAGGCCACCCTCGCAGCCACGGTAGGACGGCAACGAACGCGGACGACGACTGCATCCGGCGGCTTGCCCGCATCGTTGCCGTGCAGGAGGAAGCCGGTCACCTCCAGCCCTCTCCGACGGCGAACGCGGCGAACCGACAGCGACGGTGCAAGGCCGGTTCCCCTTGCGGTGCTCGGCCGTCGCGCATTCAACTCCCGTACGCAGCAAGGCGTCAAGGGAGTCAGGCGGGGTCTGTGACGCAACCTCGTGAAACTGGACCGCGGGCCGGGACGCGCGGCCGTTCGAAGAAGTCGAAGTCAACCGCGACAGGAACCTTTCCTGTCAGTTCTCTTGCGCGTTGCTCTCTTCGCTAGTTGACTTCGCGCTGCTCGGCCGCTCCTTCTTCTCCCCCACGAACCGGTCCCTCACCAGACCCAGTTGGATGGCCCATGCGTATCAGACGTCTGTCCCCCCTCGTCGGCTTCCTGGCGTCGGTCTCCCTGCTCGGTGCCGCCGCCCTCCCCGCCTGATCCGTTCCGCACCGGTAAGACGAGTCCGAAGGGCAGGAACTGCCATGCAACTGAGTCGATTCCTGCGGCGGATCCGCGCCGCAACCGTGCTTCCCGGCACCCTCGCGGCTGCTGCGGCCCTGCTCTGCGGCAGCCTCGCCGGCCCGGCCACCGCGCAGGGCACCGCCACCACCGGGGCGACGGTCGCCGCCTCGCCCACCACCTTCACCCATCCCGGCGTGATGGTGAGCAGACCCCAGTTGGACTACGTCCGTACCCAGGTGCAGACAGGCGTCCAGCCGTGGGCGTCCGCATACCAGCAGATGACGTCGAGTTCCTATGCCTCGCTGTCGCGCGTCCCCAAGCCGTGGTCGGTCGTCGACTGCGGCTCCTACTCCAACCCGGACCACGGCTGCACCGACGAGCGGCAGGACGCCATCGCGGCCTACACCGACGCGCTGATCTGGTACATCAGCGGCGACAGCCGGTACGCCGACAAGTCGATCCAGCTGATGAACGCGTGGTCTGCCGTGATCACCGACCACACCAACAGCAACGCCCCGCTGCAGACCGGCTGGGCGGGCTCGGTGTGGCCCCGGGCCGCCGAGATCATCCGCTACACCTACACCGGCTGGTCCTCCTCGGACATCGGCCGTTTCACGGCGATGCTGCGGAACGTCTACCTCCCCGAGGTCATCAACGGATCCAACAGCAACGGCAACTGGGAGCTTTCGATGATGGAGGCCGCCGTCGGCATCTCCGTCTTCATCGAGGACCCGGCGGGCTACGACTCGGCCATCAAGCGTTACCTGAACCGGGTCCCGGCCTACATCTACCTGTCCTCGGACGGCTCCCTCCCCAAGACGGTGCCCGGCAGCGGCCTGGACACCTCGCAAAAGGTCATCAACTACTGGCAGGGACAGTCGACCTTCGTCACGGGCCTCACCCAGGAGACCTGCCGGGACTTCACCCACACCGGGTACGGCATCTCCGCGATCTCGCACGTCGCGGAGACTGCGCTGATCCAAGGTCAGGATCTGTACCCCCAGGTCGGTGAGCGGCTGCGGCAGGCGCTGGGCTTCCAGACCACCTACGAGAACGGCGCCGCGGTCCCGTCGTGGCTGTGCAACGGCACGCTCAACCTCGGCCTGGGCCCGATCACCGAGCCCGGTTTCAACGCCATGCACAACCGGTACGGCTATGCGATGGCCAACACGCAGTCGTACACGGAGTCCCACCGTCCGCAAGGCACCAACAACCTCTTCGTGGCCTGGGAGACCCTGACCAACGCCGACAACCCCTACGTTGCCTCCAGTACGTCGTCACCGCCGTCCCCGGTCGGTCCGATCACCGGTATCGGCGGCAAGTGCGTCGACGTGGCCGGGGCCGGCACCGCCGACGGCACCGCCATCCAGCTCTGGGACTGCAACGGCACCCCGGCCCAACAGTGGACCGTGGCCACCGACGGATCCCTGCGCGCCCTCGGCAAGTGCATGGACGTCACCGCCGCCGGGACAGCCGACGGCACAAAGATCCAGCTGTACTCGTGCAACGGCAGCGGTGCTCAGCAGTGGAAGCCCCAGGCGAACGGCACGCTGGTGAACTCTGCGTCCGGCAAGTGCCTGGACGCCACCGGGCAGAGTTCCGCCAACGGCACCCGGCTGCAGATCTGGACCTGCGCCGGCACCCCCAATCAGCTGTGGACCCTGCCGACGTGAACTGACACGGCCGGATGATCAGCCCGATCCCTCTTCGCGAGGGAAGGCCGTTCAAGGATTCCAAAGTGATGGTCAGCGGGCGACGTCGCAGGAGAGGATTGTCGACATGACGGATGAAGGCTCCTCCATCGACGCCACCAGGCCCAGTATCGCCCGCGTCTACGAGTACCTGCTCGGTGGCAAAGACAACTACGCCGTGGACCGGGAGATCGGCGCGCCGGGATTACGATCCGCAGATCCACCGCTGGCCGCCGCACGTCAATGTCCTCTTCGGCTTCGTGCCGGAGTCCGACTTCGAGCGGGCCGCCCCGCTGCTCGCCGCGGCGACGGCCGAGACGCCGGTCTTCACCGCCCGGCTGGACGGGGTGCGCACCTTCCGGCACAGGGCGTACTCCACCGTGTGGCTCGACCCGACGGCGGGCGGCAAGGCGCCGTGGGCGGACCTGCACAGCGCACTGCAGCAGCGGTTCCCGCGCTGTCGGGGGCCCGCCAAGAACTTCGCCCCGCATCTTTCCCTGGGCCGGACCCGGGATGCACAGCGAGTCAGCGCCGACTGCGCCACCCGGCTCGACGCCATGACGGCGACGGTCTGGGAACTTGGCGCACCTCTCGCCGGGCCTCCTCGGGCCGACCCACCGGGAACCCGCTCACGCGCGTCCTCGCCGCCGCCCGGGGCCGGCAGCGACTCGGTGAGCCGGTGACGGACCCGGGCCAGGTCGTACGGGCGGTCCAGGGCCTCGCAGTCGGCCGCCTCGACGCCGGAGCCTGGAGACCCGGGGAGGTGACCATCACATGGGATCGTCCGGACTCCTACGGCCAGGGGCTGGGTGCCGGTGGGGGCACCACCGCAGGCCGGTCGTCGCAGGTGATGGTGTTGGGCAGTTCCCACGGCGCGAGCCAGGACCCGTTGCCACCGCGGTCGGAGACGGAGAACTCCGAACCAGCGGGCGTGAAGTGGAAGGATCCGCAGTTGTTGACGCTGACCGCGCCGACGTTGCGGGCCTGCACGTCCTCGAAACTCGCCGACCCCGCGGCGCGGGCGCTGACCACGGACGTGCCCGTACCGTCGACCTTGATGTCCTTGAAGTGCACGTTGGTGATCGAGTACTTGTCCTTGACCGGCCAGTCGGCGACGAACATCACCGCGTTGTAGGTGTTGTCGAGGAAGGAGTCGCCCACCACCTCGACGTCCGCGCCGATGTCCTTCTCCAGGGCGTAGAACCAGATCGCCCCGAGCCCGATGTTCCAGTTGAGCTCGTATGTACCGGCACGCACCGTGGTGTTGTCGGTGATCCACAGGTGGCCGGTGAAGGCTTCGGCGCCGAAACGGGAACCGACCTGGATACCGCTGCCCTCCCGGATGGGGTCCGCGACGAGGTTGCCGGAGACGGTGTTGTCCGTTCCGCCGTACAGCGCGATGCCGTTGGCCAGCACCGGGGTCTGCACGGTGTTGTGGTCGAAGACGTCGCCCGCGTCCTCCGTCTTCTCCGACCACATGGCCAGCCCGTCGTCGCCGGTGTTCCGGATGAAGTTGTTGGAGACGAGGGAGTCGGTCACCCCGGTGTGGAAGTTGATGCCGTCGGCGATCTGGTCAGCGATCTGGTTGCCGGTGATCCGCAGGTTGCTCATGGGTCCGTCGAACCACATGCCCACCTTGGTGTGGTGGATGTACAGCCCCTCGATGGTCGAGTCGCTCAGTGCCCCGCCGATGCCGTTCACCTGATCGGTGTCGATCCGTTCGCGCACGTCGCCCTCGATGGCGAAGTCCGACAGGTGCACGTGGTGGCTGCCGCCCGCCGAAGCGTCCTTGCCGTAGAAACCGACGCCGGTGTGCACCGAGCCGTCCGGGGCCGGTGCCCCGAGGGTGACCTGGTGGCCCTTGATGATCGTGTACCAGCTGCCGGCGCCCTCGATCGTGATGTCGTCGACGATGATGTGACGGCTGACCTGGTACGTCCCCGGAGGGATGTAGACCTTCAAGTGTGCCCGTCTGGCGAAGGCGATGGCCTTGTCGATCGCGTCGGCGGAGTCGCGCCGGCCGTTGGGGTCCGCTCCGAAGGCCAGCACGTTGGCCGCGGACGGGTCCGCCTTCGGCGGAGCGACGAGTTGGGAGTCCATCAGGTCGATCACGGTGGTCGCGGCCTCGCTGCGCTGCGGCACGCGCAGCCGGATGTGTGCACCGGCCGGATAGGTACGGCCGAGCAGCAGCCGCTGCTCGTCGTAGAAGTGGTTCGGCCGGAACGGCTTGGGAATCACCGGGGCCGGGGTGGTGGCGTTGGGGACGCAGCCGCACTCGGTGATCCACCAGTCGGGGTGCAGCACGTCGGCGGTGGGGTCGTTGCTGAAGGGATACTGGTTGTACAGCCAGGCGTACTGCGAGGTCAGCGTCATGGTGCTGCGGTGGCGCCCGTTCACGCTGACGTCGAGCGGGGCGGTGATCCCGCCGCCGGTCGGGGCGTCCGGGATGCTGTAGCGCACGGTGATGGCGTTGGCGGCTCGCGGCAGCGTGAACTCGACGTACTGGCCGGGCGCGAGACTGACCGCACTGCGGCCTGAAGCCTCGGCGGCGAGCGTGTACGCGGTGCGGCCCGGCCCGATGACGGTGCCGTCGGTCGGGGCGTGCTCCGCCTCCTGCTCCAGGAAGCCGAGGTCGGCTCCTCGACCGGCGACCAGGGCGGGGTCGAGCCCGGCGCGGGTCACCGGCGCAGCCTGGGTCTCCTGGGCGGCACCGGCCGCCGCGGCATCGCCGGCCGGCACGGCGGTGAGGCCGACCGTCGCTGTCACGACCGCCAGGGCTGCGGCGGCTCTTCGCCGCGCGCCGGCACGTTTGCTTGTGCGGTTCACTGCGCCTCGATTCTCTGGTGGAAGGCGATGGATCCTCGCGGGAGCTGCGGGAAGGGGCGGGCCGTGCCGCTCACTTCCATGAGCGGCACGGCCCGGGTGCGGTCGGTGCCGCGTCCGGGTCAGGGCAGGCGCAGCCAGACCGCGGTATCGGTGGGCAGCTGCCCGTCCGTCAGCGGTGCGCTGCTCAGCAGGACCTGCCGGTGCGGTGGCAGCGGTGCCGGCTCCGAGCCCAGGTTGACGACGCAGCCGAACCCGGGGTCGCGGGTGAAGGAGAGGACCTGGGGGCCGCTGGGAAGCCAGGTCATCTGCCCGTCGCCGAGTGCGGTCTCGCTCCGGCGCAGGCGCAGCGCCGTGCGGTACAGGCTCAGCATGCTGTCCCGGTCCGCCACCTGCTGCTCCGCCGTCATCGTCGACCAGTGGTGAGGCTGGGGCAGCCAGGGCTGAGTGCCCTCGGGGCCGAAGCCGAACGGCGGGGCGTCGCCGCTCCACGGCAGCGGCACGCGGCAGCCGTCCCGGCCGGGGTCGGCTCCTCCGGTGCGGTGGAACATCGGGTCTTCGATGACCGAGTGCGGCAGGTCCTCGACCTCGGGCAGGCCGAGCTCCTCGCCTTGGTAGAGGTAGACGGAGCCGGGCAGGGCCAGGCTCAGCAGCGCTGCCGCCCGGGCGCGCCGGGTGCCCAGTGCGAGGTCGGTGGGGGTGCCGTGGGCCTTGGCCGCGAAGTCGAAGCCGGTGTCGGCACGGCCGTAGCGGGTGACGGTCCGGGTCACGTCGTGGTTGGCCAGCACCCAGGTGGCGGGCGCGCCGACGGGCGTGTGCACGGCGAGCGTGGTCGTGATCGCCTCGCGCAGCCGCACGGCGTCCCAAGGGCAGGTGAGAAAACCGAAGTTGAAGGCGGTGTGCAGCTCGTCGGGGCGCAGGTAGCGGGCAAAGCGCTCGGGGTCGGGCAGCCAGACCTCGCCGATGAGGGCGCGCGGCGGGGTGTAGGACTCGGCGACCTTGCGCCAGTCCCGGTACACGTCGTGGATCTCGTCGCGGTCCAGGTAGGGGTGCGGGTCCATGCCGTCCACCAGGTCGGGAAGCGCCGGGTCCTTGATGACCTCGGCGGCGGAGTCGATGCGGACCCCGGCCGCGCCCCGGTCGAACCAGAAGCGCAGCACCTCCTCGTGCTCCCGGTGCACCTCGGGGTGCTGCCAGTTCAGGTCGGGTTGGGCGGAGGCGAAGCGGTGCAGGTACCACTGGCCGTCCGGAACGCGAGTCCAGGCGCTGCCACCGAACTGCGACATCCAGTTGTTGGGAGGAAGTTCGCCCCTCTCGCCTCGGCCCTCACGGAACCAGAACCGATCGCGCTCCGGCGAGCCGGGGCCTGCGGCGAGCGCCTCCTGGAACCAGCGGTGCCGGTCGGAGACGTGGTTGGGGACGATGTCGACGATGGTGCGGATACCCGACGCCAGTGCCTCGGAGATCAGCTTCTCGGCCTCCCCCAGGCTGCCGAAGGCCGGGTGGATGGCCCGGTAGTCGGCCACGTCGTAGCCGCCGTCGGCCATCGGTGAGGTGTACCAGGGGGTGAACCAGAGTGCGTCGACACCGAGTTCGGCGAGATACGGCAGCCGGGACCGGACGCCCGCCAGGTCGCCCACCCCGTCGCCGTCCGCGTCGGCGAAGCTGCGCACATAGATCTGGTAGATCGCGGCGCCACGCCACCACTCGTGGGGTTGGTGCACGGTAGAAGTCTCCTCGGGAAATGGTGTCAGCCCTTGAGGCTGCCGGCGGTGAGCCCGGACATGATGTTGCGTTGGAAGATCAGGAAGAAGACCACCGTCGGCACGGCGGAGATGGCCGAGGCGGCGATCAGTACGTTCTCCGGCACGCCCAGGGAGAGCGAGTAGATGCCGGCGTTGAGCGTCTGCCTGGTCGGGTCGGGCTCGGCCAGCAGCGGCCAGAGGAAGTCCTTCCACACGTTGACCAGGGCGAAGATGGACACCACGCCGATGATCGGCCGGGACATGGGCAGCACGATGGAGAGCAGTGTGCGCAGCGGTCCGGCACCGTCGATGGCGGCGGAATCGAGCAGTTCCTGGGGCACCGAGTCGAAGAAGCGCTTCAGCAGGTAGATGTTGAAGGCGTTGGCCACCGACGGGAGCCAGATCGCCCAGGGGGAGTTGAGCAGGTTCTGGTGGGTCAGCGGCAGGTCCAGCACGGTCAGGTACTGCGGGACGACCAGCACCATGGCCGGGATCATGAGAGTGGCCAGCATCAGGCCGAGGATCGCGTTGCCCAGCGCCGGCCGTAGTTTGGACAGCGAGTAGGCCGCGGCGACGTCCAGGACGAGCTGGAAGGCGAGTGCCCCGAAGGCGTACCAGAGCGTGTTGAGCAGCAGATGGGCAATGTTGAGGCGGGTCCACGCGTCGCTGTAGTTGGAGGCCACGATGTGGTGCGGGTAGAAGGTGGGCGGGGTCTGGATGGACTCGGTGGTGCCCTTGAGCCCGCCCGTCACCAGCAGGTAGAGGGGGCCCAGGAAGACCAGCGTGAAGGCGACGACGACCAGGATCAGCGTCGCGCGGTAGAGCGTGCGGTTCAGCTGGGCAGGATTGACCAGGGTGCGGGTGTCGCTCATGACTCCAGCCTCCGGTTGAGTCGCACGTAGATCACCGAGAACCCGGCGAGCACCAGCAGCAGGAGCAGCCCGAGGGCGCAGGCTGCGCCGTAGTTGGAGAAGTTGAAGGCGTACTGGTAGATCAGGTAGACGACGGTGGTGGTCGAACCCTCCACCCCCTGGCCGCCGTTGGTGAGGATGAAGGGCTCGACGAAGACCTGCATGGTGGCGACGATCTGAAGCATCAGCATCAGCGAGAGGACGAGCCGGGTCTGCGGGATCGTCACGTGCCAGACGCGCCGCAGCAGTCCGGCTCCGTCCAGTTCGGCGGCCTCGTAGAGCTCACCGGGTATGTTCTGCAGCGCCGCCAGGTAGATCAGCGTGGCGCTGCCCATGTTCATCCAGGTGGAGGCGATGACAACGGCGAGCATCGCCATGTCCGGGGACTGCAGCCAGCCGGAGGTGGGCAGGTGCAGCAGCTGCAGTGCCCGGTTGATCGGCCCGTACTCGGGGTTGTACAGGTACTTGAACAGCAGCAGTGAGGACACCGGCGGAAGCATGACCGGGAGGTACACCAGGATCCTCAGGTAGCCGTGCGCGTGCCGCAGTTCGTTCATCACCACGGCCGTGACGAACGGCAGCGCGAAGCCGAACAGCAGGGCCAGGCCGGTGAATTCGGCGGTGTTCCGCCAGGCCGGCCAGAAGCTGGGGTCGTGCACGATCTGGTCGAGGTTGTGCAGGCCGACCCAGGTGGTCCTGCCCGCCTTCGCCTTCTGGAAGCTCATGATCACTTCGCGGACCATGGGATACCACTGGAAGCAGGCGAAGCAGAGCACCGCGCCGATCAGGAAGCCGTGTGCGGTGAGGTTGCGCTGTACGGATCTGCGCAGTGCCCCGGCCCGGCCGGCCGCCGCGGTGGGCTGCGCGTCGGTTCCGGAGGATGCGGTCGCGACCGCCATCGTCGATCTCCTTGGGAGGCTGCTCGTCCCGGGGCCTGGCGGCCCTTGCGGCTACTGGGCGTTGGCGAGGACCTGGTTGACCTGCTGCTCAGCGGTGTCCAGCAGCTTCTTCAGGTCGGCGTTGGGGTTCGTCAGCGTGGACGCCATTGCCGTGTCGAGGATCTTGTAGATGGCCTGGGCGTTGCCGGGTTCGACGACGCCCGGGACGTTGGCCTTCACGAAGGGCTCGAAGGCCTGCACCGACATGGTGGCGTTGGCGGCCTTGAGCTGGGCGTCCTTGGTGGCGGTGGCCCCCTGGAACAGCTGCGGCTGGGGCAGCCCGACCGCCTGGCCGGAGGACTTGGAGCGGGGGTAGTTGTACTGCTGGCCCTGGCCCTCCGTCAGCCAGAGGTAGCTGAGCAGCTGGATCCCGGCCTTGATCTGCTCGGGTGTGTCCTTGACGTTGAACATGTAGTCGTCGCCGCCGGTGAGGGTGCCGGTGCCGGGTCCGTTCTGGCCGGGGACCGGGCCCATGCCGAAGTCCTCGTAGTGGGCGCCGAGGCTCTGCACCATGTAGGTGATGTCGTCAGGGGCGGCGATGTACATCCCCAACTTGCCCGCGGCCATCTGCTTCTGGAGGTCACCCCACTTGTAGAGCTGGGTGCTGCCCATGACGTTGTCGTCGAAGCGGAGCTTGTGCAGGTTCTGCAGCACGGCCAGGCCCTGGGGGTTGTTGAAGGCCGCCTTGGTGCCGTCGTCGCTCACCATCCGGCCGCCCTGGGCGTAGATCTCGGCGGTGAAGTGCCAGCCGCCGTTGTTACCCGCGCTGTAGTCGCCGTAGCCCGCGATGCCCTTGCCCAGGGCGGCGATCTTCTTGGCGTCGGCCTGGACCTCGGCCCAGGTCTGCGGCGGTTGGTCGGGGTTGAGTCCGGCCTTCTGGAAGAGCTGCCGGTTGATGATCATGCCCATGGTGTAGTTGGTGCGCGGAATGCCGTAGATCTTCCCGTCGGCCTTCTGGGTGTCCCACACCGAGGACATGATGTCGTCCTTGACCGGCAGGTTCTCGGAGGTGACGTACTTCGTGATGTCGGCCGCCTGGCCGGCGTCCAGGACCTGCTGCTTGTCCGTGAAGTAGGTGTAGAAGACGTTGGGCTCGGTGCCGCCCTTGAGCGCGGCGGTGAACAGTTCAGGGGTCTCGCACGGGAACGTGTCGATGCTCTTCACCGTGATGTTCGGGTGCAGCTTCTCGAAGGCCGCGATGTCATCGGCCCACTGCCTGCGCTGCGTCGGGCGGCTTTTCGGCGGGGCGCAGTCGATGGAGATCGAGACCTTGCCGTTGGTCGGCTTGGCACCGCCGTTGGAGGAGTTGGAACAGGCAGCAGCGGTCAGGGTGAGAGCGCCGGCGATCAGCAGCGCTGCGGATCTGCGCATGGGTGTAAGACCCCTTCATGGGCGGAGTGCGGGGGGTGTGGCGTGCCTCACTTAAGCACCGACCCGTCGGCACCGCAATATCTCGACGGTACTTTGCAAGAAATCAACGCGAAACCGTGATGGGACGCGCCACAGACAACGCAAGGGCCGCACCCCATGGGTACGGCCCTTGCCGGCGCTGCCAGTTGGCGCTCAGTCAGAGGCTGGGCTCTCTCGCGCCAGACCGGTCGATCCGCGCACCACGAGCTCCGGCTCGAAGAGCAGCTCGTCGTGGGTGACCTTGGCGCCGGCCAGCTCCCCCACGAGCAGCTCCACGGCGGCGCGGCCCATCGCCTCGATGGGCTGGCGGATGGTGGTCAGCGGCGGATCGGTGCAGGTCATGAAGGAGGAATCGTCGTAGCCGATGATCGACACATCCCGGGGCACATCGAGGCGGCGCCTGCGGGCAGCGCGCACCGCCCCCAGGGCCAACGGGTCCGAGGCGCAGATGATGCCGGTGACACCGCGCTGCAGCAGGCGCGCAGCCGCAGCCTGCCCACCCTCCAGGGAGAACAGCGCGTGTGCGACGTCCGCCTCCTCGAGCTCCAGCCCGGCCCCCTCCAGTACCGTGCGAGCCGCTGCCAGCTTGCGCCGCGACGGCATGTGATCGGGCGGGCCGAGCACCACGCCGATCCGCCGGTGGCCCAGCGACAGCAAGTGCCCGGCGCCCTGTTCCACCGCGACCGCGTCGTCACAACTGACCTGCGGGAAGTCCAGGTCGGGTATGGCGGCGTTCATCAGCACCGTCGGCAGACCGCGGCGGGCCAGTCGCTCGTAGTGCTCGTGCGGGGACTCGGCCTGGGCGTACAGGCCACCGAAGAAGATCACGCCCGAGACCTGCTGCTGGAGCAGCAGTTCCACGTAGTCGGCTTCGGAGACACCGCCCGCCGTCTGCGTGCACAGCACCGGCGTGAAGCCCTGCTGCGCCAGTGCACTGCTGACCACCTCGGCGAAGGCGGGGAAGATGGGGTTCTGAAGCTCCGGCAGGACCAGCCCGACCAGCCTCGAGCGCTCGCCCCGCAGCTGGGTCGGTCGCTCGTAGCCGAGCACGTCCAGGGCGGTCAGCACAGCCTCGCGGGTCTGCTCGGAGACACCGGGCTTGCCGTTGAGCACCCGGCTGACCGTCGCCTCGCTGACCCCGACTTTCCTGGCCACCTCGGCAAGTCGTCGTGTCATGACTCAAGCCTAGGGCATGATCCGCAATTCACTTACGGCCCGGCGTAAAAATTCGTCAGTTCTTGCAGCAAGAACGTCGGGACAGCCACGGCGAGAAAGCTGCACCGGGGACGATCCGACGCCGGGGCCGGGGCACCCTGCCCAGGAGCGGAGGCCTTCTCCATGCGTCGGCGCGACCACGATGCTGGACATCGAAAGTTTACAAAAAAAAGTAAGGACGAAACAAAGGTCTAGTCGGAATATTGCTCGTATCTGTCCGAGCCAATACGGTGCTGCACGCGCCGCCGTCTGTGATCGGATCCTCCCTCTCCACCTGTTGGCACCTGCTCGACCTTGCCCGGCCACGAAGGGCCGGCGAAGCGCTGCGTCGTGCCCAAGGGCACTTGACCTCGGGCACCCCCACCCGACGGCGGCACGCCTCACGACGGCTTCGGTCCCAAGGAGCAACCCTTGCTACATTCCCTACGCACACTCAGACGCGCGGTCGCCCTGGGCGGCAGTAGCGCACTGCTGGTCGCCACGGGCATCCTCCTGACGGCGCCCTCGGCATGGGCCGCCGCCACCGGCGGCAGCGGTGCCGCCCTGCCCTATGCGGAGGTCCAGGCGGAGAACGCCGCCACCAACGGCAGCGCCATCGGCCCCAGCTACACCCAGGGCCAGCTGGCCGACGAAGCCTCCTACCGCAAGGCCGTGACGCTGCAGGGAGCGGGCAAGTACGTCACCTTCACCACCCCGGTGGCCACGAACTCGATCAACTTCCGGTACAGCATCCCGGACAGCTCGAACGGGTCCGTCTACAACGCGCCGCTGTCCCTCTACATCAACGGCACCAAGCAGAGCAACTTCACCCTGACCAACGCATACAGCTGGTTCTACGGCAGCTACCCCTTCACCAACAGCCCGGGCAGCAACCCGCACCACTTCTTCGACGAGGCCCATCGCCTCTTCACGCAGACCTATCCGGCCGGGACCACCTTCAAGCTACAGGTGGACCCTGAGGACACCGCAACGTCCTACACCATCGACTTCGCCGACTTCGAGCAGGTCGGTGCCCCGCTGACGCAGCCGGCGGGCTCGGTGTCGGTGACCGGCAAGGGCGCGGACGCGACCGGAGTCAACGACTCGACCAGCGCCTTCAACTCGGCGATCAGCGCCGCAGGCGCCGGTGGCACCGTGTGGATCCCGCCCGGCACGTACAAGATCCCGGGCCACATCGCGGTGAACAACGTGACGATCGCCGGCGCGGGCATGTGGTACTCGACGGTCTCCGGGTCGGCGCCGGGCTTCTACGGCAACTCCGCGCCTTCGCCGAGCACCGGCGTGCACCTGCAGAACTTCGCGATCTCCGGTGACGTCCAGGACCGCAACGACGGCGCGCAGGTGAACGGCATCGGCGGCGCGATGAGCAACTCCACCGTGTCCAACGTGTGGATCGAGCACGAGAAGGTCGGCGCCTGGATGGACGGGCCGATGGACGGCCTGACCTTCAGCGGCATGCGGATCCGCGACACCACCGCCGACGGCATCAACTTCCACGGCGGCGTGACCAACTCCAAGGTCACGGGCAGCGACATCCGCAACACGGGCGACGACGGCATCGCGACCTGGGCGGACGCCGGCATCGGCGCGGACGCCAACGACACCATCTCCAACAACACGGTGCAGCTGCAGATGCTCGCCAACGGCATCGCGATCTACGGCGGGCACGACAACACTGTGAGCGGCAACCTCGTGCAGGACACCGGCATCACCCAGGGTGGCGGCATCCACGTCGGACAGCGCTTCAGCTCCACCCCGGTCGGCACCACGACCATCTCCAACAACACGCTGATCCGCAACGGAAGTCTCGACCCCAACTGGCAGTTCGGGGTCGGCTCTCTGTGGTTCGACGGCAGCCAGGGGGCCATCAACGGCCCGATCAACGTGACCAACGCGCTGATCCAGCAGAGCCCCTATGAGGCGATCCAGTGGGTCGAGGGCACCGTCAGCGGTGTCAACCTCAACAACGTGACCATCGCCGGGACCGGCACCTTCGCTCTTCAGGAGCAGACCGGCGGCTCGGCGAGCTTCACCAACGTCACCGCGACCGGCGTCAACGGGCCCGCACCCGTCTACAGCTGCGAGGGCGGCAACTTCACGGTGACCGACGGCGGCGGCAACTCGGGCATCAGCGGGGCGGCGTACTGCGGCCCGTGGCCCACCCCGGTCTACCCGCCGTATCCCGCCAGCACGGTCACCGCCTCCCCGAGCGCGCTGAGCTTCGGCTCGCAGGCCACCGGTACGACCAGCGCGGCGCAGAACGTCACGGTCTCCAACCCGACCGGTTCGTCCGCCTCCGTCTCCTCCATCTCCACCAGCGGCGACTTCGCCCAGACCAACAACTGCGGCAGCTCCATCGCGGCGAACGGCTCGTGCACCGTCAGCGTCACCTTCTCGCCGACGGCGACCGGCACCCGCACCGGAACGCTGACCATCGACGCGGGTGGCACCACCAACACCGTCAGCCTCTCCGGCACCGGCACCGCCGCCGGCCCTGTGCTGAAGGCCGACCCGGCGAACCTGTCCTTCCCCGGCACGGTGGTCGGCTCCTCCGCCACCGCGAAAACGGTGACGGTGACCAACACCGGCACCACCACGGCGGCCGTATCCAGCGTTGCGGCGACCGGCGACTTCAGCCAGACCAACAACTGCTCCACCGTCGCCGTCGGTGCGTCCTGCACGGTGAGCGTCACCTTCAAGCCCACCGCCCCCGGATCCCGCACCGGCACCCTCACCGTGTCCAGCAACGCGAACAACAACCCGCTCACGGTGGCCCTCGTCGGCAGCGGCATCGACAGCAGCACCAACGTGGCAGCCGGCCAGCCGGCGTCGGCCAGTTCGAGCAACAGCCCGTACGTCGCCTCGAACCTCACCGACTCCGACCCGTCCACCTACTGGGAGGGCACCAACGGCTCGTTCCCGCAGTGGGCCCAGGTCGACCTCGGCCAGAGCTACGGCATCGGCAAGGTCGTCCTCAAGCTGCCGCCGTCGACGGCATGGGGGGCCCGCACGCAGACCCTGTCACTGCAGGGATCCACGGACGGCTCCACGTTCTCGACCATCGTGGGGTCGGCCGGATACACCTTCGATCCCAACACCAACAACAACACCGTGACCATCACCTTCAACCCCACCACGGCGCGCTACGTGCGGGCGAACATCACCGCGAACAGCGGGTGGAACGCAGCCCAGTTGTCGGACTTCGAGGTGTTCCCCAGCGGCAGCGGCTCCGGCACCGTCAGCACCAATCTCGCGGCCGGCAAGGCCACCAGCGAGTCCAGCCACACCCAGACCTACGCGTCGTCGAACGTCACCGACGGCAACCAGAGCACCTACTGGGAGAGCGCCAACAACGCCCTGCCGCAGTGGGTGCAGGTGGACCTCGGCTCCCAGCAGAGCGCCAGCCGGGTGGTCCTGCAGCTGCCCGCCGGCTGGGGCTCCCGCGGCCAGACGCTGTCGCTGCTGGGCAGCACCGACGGCACCACCTTCTCCACCGTCAAGGCGTCGGCCACGTACACCTTCGATCCCGCCACCAGCAACACGGTCACCATCACCTTCCCCGCGACCACCCAGCGGTACTTCCGGGTGAACATCACGGCGAACACCGGTTGGCCGGCGGGACAGATCTCGGAGTTCCAGGTCTGGAACACCTGATCTGACCCGAACCCAGTGTGCCGCCGAGTCCCCTGGCGCTCGGCGGCACCCTCATGCCGTCACTCGCCTGTCGGCCGGGCCGCGGGCGGAACGCCGCTGGTCCGGCGGCCGGGTACGGAAGGGCCAGGCATTGGAGTTGAGGTTCAGCGCCTGCCGGAAGGTGCCGTTGACGTGCAGGTTCAGTCTGCCGGTGGTGCCACCGCCCGACGAGGAGTCGGGAATGCCGCCCCGGACGTTGATGAAGCTGATGGGTTGGCCCGTGTTGTTCGTCCACTGCACCGACTGACCGGTGGCGCCGAGATGGACGTACGCGTGCCCGGACGCCTCGAGTGCAGCGCTCGAGTACTGCGTCGTCGGCGCCGAGGTCAGCGACACCCTGCCGGCACCCCCGCCCAGGGTGCCGGCCTCGGCCTCATAGGTGATGGACGGAGTGGTGGCGCCCGCCGCTGTGCTCGCGGCGCACATCCGATGCGTCGGCGGCCGACGCATCGGATGCTCCTTCAAGGAATGTGGGAGACGGGCGCCACGACCGTATAGAGCTGTTGAAAAGTCGCAAGATCCCTATGCAATAAAGAAAATATCGCCCAGCGCTTCGAAAGAAGCACTGCACACAACGGCCCGGGGGCCGGCCCACGCGGTTGTGGGCCGGCCCCCGGGCGCGTTGCCGTCAGGGATTGACGTTGATGGTGAAGGTCGTGGTCGGGTTGTAGATGTCGATGTGGTTGTTGGTCTGGGTCAGGTGGTTGAACGTCGCCGAGCCCACGGCCGGGCCCTGTCCCGATTCGGGCATCGGATTGGCCCAGATGCCATAGCCGGACTTCGCGTCATAGGCGTCTCCGCTCTGCTGTGCCCCGGTGATGGACGTGTTGGTGAAGACGGTGTCCTTGATCGGGTTGAGCGCCGTGCCGCCCGCGTAGTCGGTCTGGAACATGATGCCGGCGTACGTCGGGTCGACGATGTCGGTGTCGTTCACCCGGATCCCCTGGAACGGCTGAGTCGCGGAGAACAGCCAGATCGCGGGGAACACCTGCCCTCCCCAGAAGTGGCCACCGTCGCGCACCAGCGAGACGTTCTGGATGGTGGTCGGCTGTGTGCCGAATCCCTGGAAGGGATAGCCGAAGTTCAGCGAGCTGATGGTGATGCCCGCATAGGTCAGCGTGTCGGCCACGTACAGGTTCTGCAGGGTGTTGTTCTCACCGCCGTAGACGGCGACACCCGCCGCCCGCCACGGGGTCAGCGCGGTCAGGTTCTGGAAGGTGTTGTTGGTCAGGTCCGAGGAGTTGTGGTCCTGGGCCGCGAAGAGCGCGAAGCTGTCGTCGCCGGTCGACCGGGCCTCGTCGTTGCTCACCAGGTTGTTCTGGCTTCCGTTGGTGAGGTTGATGCCGTCCGCGAAGGTGTCGCGGATCCGCATGTTCGTCGCCTTCAGCCCGTTCACATGGGTGCCCCAGATGGCACACACCTGGTGCTCGACCCAGATGTCGTCGACGGTGATGTTGGAGACGTCGGTCAGGTCGAAGACCTTGCCGGGCCCGTCGATGCGGGAGGTGTAGTTGCCGAACCAGCCGAAGCCCTGGAAAGTGGAGCCGTTGGCGCTGCTCTGCACCGACCAGCCGACGTCCGAGTTCTCCGACGTGGCGGGGGAGTTGAACTGGGTGTACCAGGGTCCTGCGCCCACCACCTTGACGGCTTTGCCGTAGACGTTGAACTTGCCGGTGGTCTGGTACTGCCCGGCGGGCAGGTAGACGCCGGCGAGCTTGCCCGTGGTGTCCTGCCGGACGGTGTCGAGCGCCTTCTGCACGTCCTGCTGGCCGAAGCCGGCAGGGGTGACGTAGGCGTTCGGGTCCGGGTTGGCCACCGGGGCGACCTGCTCGGTGTTGATGTAGTCGATCGCGTACTGCGAGGTGTTGGACGAGTCCTTCTGCAGCTTGATGACGCTGCCCTGGGGCACGGTCCGGTCGAGCATCACGTGCGCCTCGTCGTAGATGTGACGCGGCGATCCGGCGCTGGGGTTGTTGCCCGGGCCGGTCTCCGCGCCGTACAGCCAGGCGTACTTGGAGTTCAGCGTGATGGTCTGCAGGAAGGTGCCGTCGACGTAGACGTTCAGGGTGGCCGTGGCACCGCCGCCGCCGGGTGCGTCCGGGATGGAGAAGCGGGTCACCAGGGTGTTGGTGCCGGCCCGGGTGGTCCACTGCACGTAGGCGCCGGTGGTGTTCAGAGTGACGGCCTTGCGCCCGGACGCCTCACCGGCCAGGTCACCGATGGTGCGGTTGGGGCCGACCACGGCGGCGCCGCCGCCGATCTGGCCGTCCTCGCCCTGGTAGACGTCATAGGGCATGTTGGCGCCGCGGCCGACGAACAGCGAGGTGTCACTGGTGTTGTTGGCCTGCTTGACCGACAGCTCGTTGGTGTCGACGGCGATCACGGTGTGCACCGTGTACTTGCCGTTGACGGCCGTCCAGCTGCCCAGGCTCACCGGCGGGGCACTGGCACCGGCGGCAATCGTGCCGGTGTAGGAGCCGGTGAGGGTGGTGAGCGTCTTGCCGGTGCTGTCGAGCAGGGTGAGCGTGACGCCGTGGGAACCGCTGCCCGAGGCGACCGTGCCCTGGTTCCTCAGTGTCACCGAGAACTTGACGGTCTTGCCCGCGGAGGGGTTGTTCGGGGTCCAGTCCACGGTTCCGACCAGGTCCGAGCTCTGTACCGGCGCGACGACAAGGTTGTTCGGGTTGGTGTAGGCGTTGTTGTCGTAGCTCAGCTCGATGAAGCTCTTCGCCTCGTCCACCTTGGCGGTGAGCTGGTACGTACCGGCCGTCTGCGTGCCGATCACTGCGGACACCTTGGCGGAGGCGCCGGCCGCCAGCGCGCCGACGGGGGCGGTGCCGACCTTGGTGCTGCCCAGGTAGAAGTTGACGTTGGAGGCCGGAGAGGCCGCGGTGCCCACGTTGGCGACCGTGGCGGACGCGGTGACCGAGTCGGTCTCCACCGGGGCGGACGGGGACCACGAGGACGCGGAGACGGTCAGATCGGGGTTCGGGGCCGGCGTGCCGATCACCTGGAGCTCGCCGACCTGGCCGCCGGGGGCTCCGCTGTTGCTGGTGATGCTCAGCTCGACGTCCGCGACCGTGGCGCTCACCGGGATGGTGACGGTGTTGCCGGTGCCGGGGTCGAAGGTGTACGTCTTCGCGGCCGAGATGCTGGTGAAGTCCGTCGCGCTCTGCTCACGGCCGAGCACCTGGATGGTCTGGGTGCGGGTGGACCAGGCCGAGGCCGGGTTGAGCTTCACCACGACGGAGGTGACGTCGGCGTTCGCGCCGAGCTGCACGGTGAGCCGGCTCGGGTACGAGGACCCCTCGAAGTACGTGGTGAGATCGCCGTCGTTCGCGTTCGTCGGTGCGTAGGTGTACGTGTACGGGCTACCGGTTATCGGCTTGTGCAGCGCCAGGTTGGTGCCGCTGCCGGTGGTGCCGGTGCGGGTGACGGTGTTGCCGGCGGGCGAGACGTTGCCGGCGGCGTCGCGCGCCTTGACGTAGTACGACACCGTCGCCGTGCCCGGCTGGTTGTCGGTCCACGTCAAGGTGGTGCCGCCGACGGTGACGGCCAGCGCGCCGTTGCGGTAGACGTCGTAGGCGGTGACGCCGACGTTGTCGGTTGACGCTCCCCACGACAGGGCGATCTGACCGGCCTGCGGCTGGGTGTAGGTCAGGGTGCCGGGCGCGGCGGGGGGCGTGGTGTCGGCGGTGCTCGGCCCGTACACCCGGAACTCGGAGATCTGGGCCGCCGACCATCCGGTGTTGGCCGTGATCAGCGTCCGCAGGTAACGGGTGCCGGTTGCCGCGAAGTTGATGGTGACCGTGCTGTTGGTGGCCGGATCGAACGTGTACGAGGCGGACGCCACGATGGTGGTGAAGTTGCTGCCGTCGGTGCTGCCCTGGACCGACAGCGTCTGGGTGCGGGCGGGCCAGTTGGCCACCGGCACCTGCAGCACGAGCTGGTTGACGCTGGTTGTCGCGCCCAGGTCGACCTGCAGCCACTGCGGGAAGGCGTTGTTGGCGCTCTCCCAGTAGGTGGCCTGGTTGCCGTCGTTGGCGTTGGCCGGCGTGTAGGTCTGGGTGTAGCTGCCGGCGCTCATGGTCTTGCCCGCCGCCAGGTCGCTCCCGGCGGCGTGGGCGGGTCCGGCCTGCAGCACTGCCAGCAGTGCGGCCAGCATGCTGAGCACTGCGACGACGGCGGTTCGCTGCCGGCCTGACGCGGGCAGCGCGGAGGATCTTCCGGTGGTTCTCATCCTCGTCCTCGGCTCCTTGGGGGGTGGGATACGGATGCGAGGGTTGACGAACTCGGTGCGTTGACGGCCACACCTGCTCGGAAAATTACGGCGATGGCCTCGTCCAATAGCCATAGCCTGACGAAAAATCAGAACAAGTAACTGAAAGGAAGTTACAGAGCAGCAATGCACTCGTCAACGAATGCGGCAGCGCGGGCACTTGCCACCCTCCCGGCGAGCCGGACGGCGACCGCGGCAGGCGTCACCCGGCCGTGACGTACACCGGTCCGGCCGGCATGCGTGCGGGTGCCGATAGATCATCCGCGCGGGTGGCAGGCTGATCGCTGATCTCGAGTCGTGCCGGCCGCCATCCGGCCATCCACACCTTGCTCATGCCGAATACCTCATCCATGCAGGTGGGAGTAGCTGTCGCGGGTGTCTGAGCGGCATGGCGCGGTGGACGTCTGCATGCACCCACGTGAGCACGATCACTGCGACATGATGGGTGGTGGTGCTGCTGCGACTGGCATACCTGCGCATGACGAACGCGTGGGAAGGATGTAGAGATCCTGGCCTTGCGCCACCAGGTCGCTGCGCTCGAGGGGCAGCTGAGCGGGCTACCACTGCGGTCCGTCCGACAGCGGCGCCACGACGACGCCCTCCCGCAGGCAGATCCGACCCGCCTCGAGCCACTGCAGTGCGGTGCGGTGCGGAAGTTGGCCACCGAGTACGCGAAGACTCCGCTGAGCGTGACCTGGGACCGGATGATCTAGTCGGGGCCGGGAAGGATGTCTCGCCTTTGTGCGGCCCGACGAGGACAAGCCCGCCGCCGGGCACTGTGCTCGGCAGGCAGTCCCTGCGGGTCTGCGGTGAGCCCATCGCGTCGAAGGAGACGTCAACTCCGCGACCACTGGTGGCTTCGAGGACGGTGGCGGCCACCGCACCGCCGGTGAGGAGTTCGGCGCCCTCCTGCTTGCCGATGTCGATGTAGGAGAGGATCTTCTCGTACTGGTCGTTGCTGGCCTGGGCGCCGATCGTGGTGTGCGGGTCCAGCGGGTCGCCGCTGACGATGGCCTTGGTGCGCTCGACGCAGCGGGCCATGAACTCGTCGTAGATCGACGAGTGGATCAGGGCGCGGGACGGGCAGGTGCACACCTCGCCCTGGTTGAGGGCGAACATCACGAAGCCCTCGACCGCCTTGTCCAGGAAGTCGTCGTCGGCGGCCATCACGTCGGGCAGGAAGATGTTGGGGCTCTTGCCGCCCAGCTCCAGCGTGACGGGGATGATGTTGTCGCTCGCGTACTGCATGATCAGGCGGCCGGTCGTCGTCTCGCCGGTGAAGGCCACCTTGGCCACGCGCGAGCTGGAGGCCAGCGGTTTGCCCGCCTCGACGCCGAAGCCGTTGACGACGTTGAGCACGCCGGGCGGAAGCAGATCCGCGATCAGCTCGATCACCAGCAGCAGGCTGACCGGGTTCTGCTCGGCGGGCTTGATGACCACGCAGTTACCGGCGGCCAGCGCGGGCGCCAGCTTCCAGGCGGCCATCAGGATCGGGAAGTTCCACGGAATGATCTGGCCGACCACGCCCAGCGGCTCGTGGAAGCGGCCGGCTCAGCGAGTTTGCCATGCACCTGCCACGGAGCTTGAGGGAAGTGAGCACGTTCATCGCCCTTCGCAGGCCCCGCACCAGCACAGAGGACGCGGACGGGTGGAGCGGGCGGCCTCCCCAGCCAGAAACTGGCCGGGGAGCCGCTGTCCTCCCCGTGGCACTTTGTGGGGGCGCAGTTCGGCGGGCTCACGCGTGGCGCCCTCTTCGATCATGGCTTTGCAGCCAGGAACTCCCGCCGGAGCGTGGGCGAATGTGGCTCCCGGTGGATCCTGCTGTGCGCAACGTCTGCGCATCGATTACGGCGGTCGCCGAGCGCGCCCTCGCCGACCACGGGCCGCCGGTTCTCCCCGACCCGGTTCGGCTGAATGCGTCCTTCGACGAAGCGGCGCCCATTGCTAGCGTCGGAGCGAGCCAGGAGACGGGGGCAGGGGATGGCGGCAGCCGAGGTGATCGATCTGGTGGCGATGGACGAGGACTTCGTCCGCGATCCGTATCCGGTTTACGCAGCGCTGCGGGAGCGCGGCCCCGTACACAAGGTGCGGATTCCCGAGGGTGCGGAGGCCTGGCTTGTCGTCGGGTACGAGGCCGGGCGGGCCGCGCTTGTGGATCCGCGGTTGTCCAAGCAGTGGGAGAACGCCTCGCCTTCCTTTCCGATCCCCAGTCCATCTGCGGGACCCCACATGCTCAACTCCGATCCTCCAGACCATGAACGGCTGCGCAAGCTGGTCGTCCGCGAGTTCACTCCGCGCCGGATCGAGCACCTCTCGCCGCGGGTGCGGCAGATCACCGACGAGTTGCTCGACGCGATGGTGGCACTCCCGGAAGGGCGGGCCGATCTCGTCGAGGCACTCTCGTTCCCGCTTCCGATCTCGGTTATCTGCGAGCTGCTCGGTGTGCCGATGCTCGACCGGGCCGCGTTCCGCGCCTGGACCAGCACGATCCTCACCGATCCCGACCCGGGGGCGCGGCTGGCGGCGACGGGTGAGGTCGGCAGGTATCTCACCGACTTGTTGGAGCGCAAGCGCCAGGCCTCAGGCCAGGACCTCATGAGCGCCCTGATCCGCACCACCGACGAGGACGGCGACCGGCTGTCCGCGGACGAACTGCGCGGAACCGCCTGGCTGCTGCTGGTCGCGGGGCATGAGACCACGGTCAATCTGATCTCCAACGGCGTATTGGCCCTGCTGACCCATCCCGGCCAACTCGCCGCACTGCGCGCGGACATGACGCTCATCGACAACGCGGTGGAGGAGATGCTGCGCTACGACGGGCCGGTGGAGACGCCGACGTTCAGGTTCACCACCGAACCGGTCGAGATCGGCACTACGGTCATCCCCGGCGGTGGTGAACTGGTCCTCGTGGCCCTGGCCGACGCGAACCATGACCCGGCACGCTTCCCCGACCCCGGCCGCTTCGACATCCGACGGCCCGCAGGCGGTCATGTCGCCTTCGGTCACGGCATCCACTACTGCCTCGGCGCGCCGCTCGCCCGCATGGAGGCTCGGATCGCGATCCGTGCCCTGCTGGAGCGCTGCCCCGACCTCGCACTCGACGCCCACCCGGCCGCCCTGACCTGGCGCCCCGGCATGCTCATCCGAGGCCCGCGTCAGCTGCCGGTGCGGTGGAAGTCCTGACCTCGCGCTTGCGGAATACCTCATCCGTGCTGGTCAGGACTCGTGCGTGTCGTCGTGGAGGATGCTGCCGCACCGCGACGAACCATCCGCCCGGGCCAGGTTTCCGGAACTTCTACAACGGCCATCGGCCGCACCGAGCCCTGAGCCAAGCCGCTCCTCCCCCGCCCCAACCGATCAACGAGCCGGCGCAGATCAGACATCGGGCGGTACGCCGGCGAGACCTCCTCGGCGGAACCCCCACGCGTATCAACAGGCCGCCTGAACAGGCCGGATGATGTATCCGCACCCGCAGCGTCGCTTGGCCCGGTGCGGCTGCTCGGTGGCCGAACCCACCGTTGATCAGACACTCCCGGTCCCGGCGTGACCGGACCCAAGGTCACATTTCGGCATCCCCATGCACACCTCTAGGTCGTACCGACTGGTCGGTACTAGCCTCTGCGCACATCCTCCCCGTCTGGACACAGAGACCCCGGGGTTCGGCCCACCCGGCCGAACAGTGCTCGTGCCAGCCGCGCCGCACGGCGTGCACTGTCCGCACCCACCGCACCGGGCCCATGGGCCCGTACCCAGGAGCCGCCGCATGACTGCCATGCCTGCTTCGCCCGACGACACGAATCTCAGACCAGCCGATACCGGCAGGCCGGAAACTCCCGGCCGCGCCGCCCGGTTGTGGCGCCGCGAGTTGAACCACTACCCTGTCACCTCACGCCGCATGGCGTACCTGGCGATCGTGGTGTTGACCACCGTGGTCCTGTACTACGCCCTCTACGTGCAGTACGCGGTCGCCACGTCGATCATCACGCACTTCCACATGACCTACAGCTATTTCGTGTGGGTCTCCGTCATCGGCAACGCGGTCGGCGCCTTCGCCTCGCTCGTGGCGGGCCTCGCCGACCGCTGGGGCCGGGCCAACATGGTGGTCTACGGGCTTCTCATCGCCGCCCTGCTCAGCCTCCTCGGCCTGCCCAACGCCCCGGACAAGGGCACCTACCTGGTGCTCTTCGCCTGCCTCAGCTTCATCGAAGGCATCGTGCTGGTGGCCACGCCGGCACTGATCCGGGACTTCTCTCCGCAGCTCGGCCGAGCCACCGCAATGGGCTACTGGACCATGGGCCCGGTCATCGGGAGCCTGGTCGTCACCGTCGTCACCAGCAGCACCCTGTCCTTCGCCGGCTGGCAGGACGAGCTGCGCTACTCCGGCTGGGCCGGGCTTGCCGTCTTCGTGTTGGCACTCTTGGGGCTGCGCGAGCTGTCGCCCGGGCTGCGTGACCAGATCATGGTCAGCCTCCGCGACCGTGCGCTGGTCGAAGCGCGGGCCAAGGGCATCAATCCGAGGACGGCGGCCGAGGGCCACTGGCGGCAGATGCTGCGGCTGGACATCGTCGGCTCGGCCACCGCTGTCAGCCTCTTCCTCCTGCTCTACTTCGGCGCTGTGGGAAACTTCGTCGTCTATTTCGCCGCGACCTTCGGCTACAGCGAGCAGCGCACCAACGGGCTGGCCAACTGGTACTGGGCGGCCAACGCGGTCGCGCTGGTGGCGGCGGGGCTACTCTCCGACAAGCTGAAGGTGCGCAAACCGTTCATGATCGTCGGAGCCATCGGCTCGATCGCGGTCACCACGCTCTTCGCCCTGCACGCCACAGAGCCGCAAACCGGTTACTACACCTTTGCCGCACTGTTCGTCGCCATCGGTGTGCTCACCGGCGTGACCTACGCACCCTGGATGGCGAGCTTCACCGAAACCGTGGAGAAGCAGAACCCGGCCGCTACGGCGACCGGTCTGGCCGTGTGGGGATGGATCATCCGGGCGGTGGTCGCAATCTCCACAGCGTTCGTCCCGGTCGTGGTGACGTCGGCCACACCACTGGTCGAGCATGGCGCCCAGGTCAAGGCAGCTAGCGTCCAGGCCGCCCCTGCTTTGGCCATCATCGACGCGCACCCGCGGCTTTTCGCACAACTCGAGGCGTACCCTCCGACCGCAGTCCCGCCGGCACTGGCGGCTCAGGCGGTGCGCGAGGTCGGGGCCGACGACCTGGCCACCGTGCGCAGGGCCCGGCCACAGTTGGCTCTGCTGCAACGCTACGGATCACAGGTGAAGACCGCCGCAGCCCAGGGCCCCGAACAGTGGCGCACCTGGTGGTTGATCTGTGTCGCCGGACAAGTGCTCTTCCTGCCGTTCGTCTTCGTCATGACCGGCCGTTGGAGCCCGCGCAAGGCCCGCGATGAGGCGGTGGAGCACCAGCGCGCCGTGGATCGTGAACTGGCGGCCCTCGCCGAGAAGGGCGACTGATCCCGCGGCCACCCTCCAGCCTGGGAGGGCAGCCCTTGCGCTGCCCACCCAGGCTGTCCGCGTCGGCCATCATCCGCGCGGCTGCCACCGGGGGCAGCCCAGCCCCCGGCCATTCCGTGTAGCTGTACTTGACGGTGTAGGTGTTGGAGTTGCTGCCGGTGCCGTTGCTGGGGAAACCGGTTGATGTCGGAACGCTGGTGGCGGCGCCGGTGGGCTGGTAGTCGGTGGTGTAGTCGGTGATGGCCTGGGGGCAGGCGTCTCCGCCCGCGCCGCCCACATAGCGGGTCGAGGAGGTTGGGTGTCCCTTGGCCAGGGTGTCATAGCTGAAGGACGCGAGTTCCTTGCTCGTGTCCGGGGTCGCGGACCAGGCGCCGGAGGACTCGGCGGTCTTGCCGTCCAGCACATCGTAGGCGTACGAGAGCGTCTGGCCGCGCGTAGGTGGTCTGCAGCAGGTTGCTGAGGTCGTCGTACTTGTCGAACGTCGTGGTGCCGGTGTCCGGGTCGGTCTGCTAGCCCACCAGGCGTTCACCAAAGCCGCGTTGCTCGCCTTTTGCGACGCGCCGGCACTCGCGCGCTCGATGTCCAACACGAACTGGCGCGGAAACCACCAGTTGATCACGGGGATGAACCACGCCACGACAGCCCAGACTCCGGATGTTCCGACAGATGTCCCGGTGAGACTCTGCGCGTTACGCCGACAGCGCCCCGGCCATACAAGGAGCAACACCGCTGCCGCCGTCATTGCATATACGAAGACCATCGACGTGAACCCGGACTCCTTCAGCGACGCATCCGTGGAATGCAAGCACCAGGCTGCTGGTGACGGCCGCGGGCGCGATGCTGTCCCCAGTGCTGGTGGCCCCTTCCCCACTCGCACGCCTGGGACGGGCGCTTCGAAGCGAACTTGAGGACAACGGTTCGATTTCTGTACGCGCCAGGGGCTGACGCCGGGGTCCTGGTGCGCGATAACGTGCGCGCTCGGCCTGATCATCACACTGCCCGGGGACTGTTATGCCTGATCCTTCCGTGCCGCCGGACGACCGGCCGAGGCCGCCCGTGATCTCCCGTGTGACGGCCGAGTCGCGAGCCGGGGCCTTGAGGCGGCGTCTGGTGCTGTCGTCCGTGCTGCCACCGAGCGTGGTCGCCGTGGCCGGTGCGGTGGCCACCGCGCTGGTCCGCGATGGCCACCTGGACCGGGCGGACCGGGGCGCGGTGTTCGGCGGCGTGGTGCTCATCGGCACCATGGCGGCGGGGATCGCGGGCATACGGGCTTCGGCGGAGGCACGAGCAGTCGACACACACTGGGCGGAGCTGTCCCGCGCGGCCGACCGGAACCGTGCCGAGCTGGCCGAGCTGACCCGTATCACGGCCGAGGGCAGGACCGAACTGGAGTTGT
Organism: Streptomyces sp. NPDC051104; assembly: GCF_040682835.1. Lineage (NCBI taxonomy): Bacteria > Bacillati > Actinomycetota > Actinomycetes > Kitasatosporales > Streptomycetaceae > Streptomyces > Streptomyces sp. NPDC051104. Next base: position 94,095 of record NZ_JBFBBS010000026.1, read on the forward strand.
TGTGCCGCCGGTTGCGGGCCGGGGAGCGGCCTGCGCGGCGCCGGCCGGAACTGCCGCCGCAGACCGGCCCGGACGAACTCTCCCGCCTCGGATTCGAGATCGCCGCGACCCGACAGGAGGCGGAGGCAGCCCTGCTGGAGACCGCCGCCGGGGTGGTCGGTGCGGAACACAACTCCCGGCTGGAGCAGTTCGAGGTGTTCGCCAACCTGGCACGCCGCCTGGAGTCGCTGGTGCACCGAGAGATCGGCCTGCTGGACGACCTGGAGAACGAGGTCGAGGACCCCGACCTGCTCAAGGGGCTGTTCCGGGTGGACCACCTGTCCACCCGGATCCGCCGCTACGCCGAGAACCTGGCCGTGCTCGGTGGCGCGAACACCCACCGCCAGTGGACCCGACCCGTCGGCCTGACCGACGTGCTGCGTTCCGCCGTCGCCGAGATCGACCAGTACGCCCGCGTCAAGCTGGTCCCGCCCATCGAGGGAACGGTCAGCGGCCACGCCGTGGTCGACGTCGTCCATCTGCTGGCCGAGCTGCTGGAGAACGCGACGGTGTTCTCACCGCCCCAGACCACCGTGCACGTGCGGGTGGAGCCCGTGGCCGCGGGGGTGGCGATCGAGGTCGAGGACCGGGGTCTGGGCATGTCCCCGGCCGAGCGCAACCAGATGAACACCCTTTTGAGTGCACCCGACAAGGTCGCCCTCGGCGAGCTGCTGCAAGACGGCCGGATCGGCCTGTACGTGGTCTCCGTCCTGGCTCAGCGGCACGACATCGCCGTGCAGTTGCTGAGCAATGTCTACGGCGGCACTCAGGCCGTCATGGTGCTGCCCGGCGCACTGCTCGGCCCGCAGCCGGCGGTACCCGCGCCCGCGCACCACACCGTCCCGACCTCTGACGCGGGGCCGCAGGACCCGGTGGAACCCGACGTGGCGGATCCCCGGGCGACAGTGGCGACCGTCGTTACGGATCCGCGCGTGCCCCATTTCGAACCCCAGCCCGCCCCAGTGCCCTCCGACGGCGCGGACGACCGTCCGCAGCTGCCTCAGCGCCGCCGCCAGGGCCACGCCGCGGAACGGCCGCACCCGGTCCCCAGCACCGATGCCTCCGAGGACATCGCACACGACCCGGGCCTGATGGCCGCGTTCCAGGCCGGACTACGCAGGGCCGAGGAAGCGGAGACGCCCTGACGGCCGAGCCGCCCTGAGGGCCCATGGCCCCCGCCCAGCAAGCTGTTTCCTTCCGTCGAAGAGGAGTACACGATCGTGGCGAGCGAAGACCTTTCCTGGCTGTTGACGGGTCTGGTGAACCGGGTGCCGCACACGCGAAGCGCCCTGTTGCTGTCCTCGGACGGGCTGGTGAAGGCAGCGGAGGGGCTCGACGAGGACGCCGCGGACCAGTTGGCCGCCCTCGCCAGTGGGCTGTACTCGCTGGCGCGCAGCGCGGGCCGGCACTTCGACGACGGCGGGGACGTACGACAGATCGTGACGGAGCTCAGCACCTCGCTGCTGTTCGTCTCCTCCGCCGGGCACGGTGCGGTGCTGGCCGTGCTGGCCGGACGCGAGGCCGACGCGGCGGTGCTGGGCTACGAGATGGGGATGATGGTGAAGAGCGTGCGCCCGCACCTGGCCACACCGCCCCGGCACCCGGTGGGGTGACCGATGACGCCGGTCCTCCCGGACGGACCGCTGGTCGACGAAGCGGCCGGGCGGCTGGTCCGCCCCTACACGGTGAGCGACGGCCGGACCAGGGCCACGTCCCACTTCACGCTGGTGACCATGGTGCGGGCCACTGGCGCCCAGACGCAGGGCGCCTTCGGCCTGGAGCATGCCCAGGTGCTGGCGCTGTGCGAGCGGCCGGTGAGCGTCGCCGAGGTCGCGGCCCGGATGCAGGTGCCCGCCGCCGTGGTCAAGGTGTTGCTTTCCGATCTGGCCGAGGGAGGCGCGGTGGTCGCAGGTGATACGCACCCGGCGTCCCCGGGCCACTACGCACGACCTGATCGAGACCTCCTGGAAGCGGTACGCGATGGCCTCATCAAACGACTGTGACCCGCTGCCGGCCGAAGTGCTGCCGGTGGGCATCAAGGTGCTGATCGCCGGTGGGTTCGGCGTGGGAAAGACCACTTTCGTCAACGCGCTCAGCGAGATCGAGCCGCTGAGTACCGAGGAGATGCTGACCGCCGTCAGCGCGGCCACGGACCGGCTGGACGGAGTGGAGAACAAAGCCACCACCACGGTGGCCCTGGACTTCGGCCGGATCACGCTCAGTCCGTTCCATGTCCTGTACTTGTTCGGCACGCCCGGACAGGAGCGCTTCTGGTTCATGTGGGACGAACTCTCCGAGGGAGCGCTCGGGGCGGTCGTTCTCGCCGACACGCGCAGGCTGGAGCACTCGTTCGCGGCGGTGGACTTCTTCGAGCGGCGCGGCATGCCCTTCGTCGTCGCCGTCAACGAGTTCGACGGGGCCCACCGCTACCGCGGGGAGGAGGTGCGGACCGCACTCGACCTCAGTCAGGAGGTGCCGGTGGTGCTGTGCGACGCCCGCGTCCAGAGCTCGGGCGTCCGCGTGCTGCTCGAACTGATTCAGCATCTGCTCACGACAAGGAGTTCCCATGGCACCGACACCGACCAACCCCTCCTCCGGGCGTGAGTCCGGGATCGCCGTGCGCCACCTGCTCCTCCCCCCGGAGGACCCACAGGTGCGTGCCCGATCCGAGCGGCTGCGCGAGCTGGGCATCGACGCCCGTCCGGATGCGGAACTCGACGCCTTCGCACGGGAACTGGCACACCGTACCGGCGGCTGCTACGCCGGGGTCAACTTCTTCCTCGACGCCGACCGCCAGTACTTCGCAGGCTTGTACAGCGCCGCGCAGGACACCACGGCCCACGGGGGACCGCCGTTGCTGGAGGAACCGGTGCCGGGCCGCGTCATGCCCCGCGACATCGACATGGGCATCTGCCCGCACGTGGTCAAGCGCCGCCGGGCGCTGGTGCTGGAGGACATCCGGGACTTCCCGCGGTTCGCCGGTAACCCGGTGGTCGACGCGATCGGCGTCCACTCCTACCTGGGCGCACCGCTGATAGACAGCACCGGCGTGGTGCTCGGCACGATCTGCGTGGTCGACCAGGACCCCCAGCCGTGGGGGCGCAAGGGGCTGGAAACCATCAAGGCCATGGCTGCCGAACTCGTCGAGCGGCTGGAGGAGTCGGCGCACCGTCGCAGCTGACCGGCGCTGCCGGACTTGCACGCGGCCGCCCGGAGCGTCCCCGGCGCGGCCGTCCAGCACCCGACCGCGGCTCCCCCACGCCGACTCTGCCCATCCACCGGAGGCCGGAGACGACGACGAAGCGGACCCAGTCGGTCAAGGCGGACGCCACCTGGTCCTCGCCGGCTGCACACCTCGGCCCCTGACCGGGCCGCCGCGCTGCCGGGCCCGGCACCCGACTGGACCGGACTGAGCGAGCTGTGGAACGCGCCTGAGGACTGAGGCCTCGGGGCGACCGCGGAAGTGGCGCATCAGAATGCGTGCAGCGCCGATGGAGGCCGGTCGCGAGCGTCGCGGGTGGTGCGACTCAGCCTCGTTGGAAGAACTCGACCTCGGCGAGGGCCAGTTGGCGGCCCGTCGTCAGACCCACGGGCGAGCGCAGGACCAGGCGTACGCTCCGCACGTCGCTGATGCCGGTGGGGATCGTCTGCGGGCCGGCCTTGTCGCTGAGGGTGAGTTGCTTGCGCTGCTGCCCGCCATCCCGCGTCGTCACCACCAGGTCCATCTGAAGGGCGCGTGCCTGGCGGGCGTACTGCTCCGGGTCGTTGGACGGGCCGTTGGCGGTGATCACGTCGACCAGGCGGAACGGCTTGCGGAAGGTGTACGTCACCGAGGCGCCGGGCGCGGGCGCACCCCAGTAGCTGTTGCTCACCCCGTCCGTGGAGAGCGCTCTCCCACCGCTGGAGTGTTGAGCCGTTGACACGAGGGCGTCAAGGAAATCGACCAAAGGATCAGCGGAACACTGACATCACTTCTCGAAGGCCACGTAAGGAATGTGACGCTCTGTCATGCAAAGCATGAGGAATGTCGGTCACAACTCTTGACGTGTGCTTCACACCAATGAAGCATCCAACGGCGAGAGAGCGCTCCCCACACCCCACTCCGTTCACTTCCTGAACCAGGAGAGCCGCGCATGCCCCCGTCTTCCCCCACTCCTGACTCCCCTGACTCCCCGACGCCCGTGGGCCGTCGGACGGTTCTAGGAGCCGCCGCCGCGGCCGTGCCCGTCCTGGCGGGCGTGTCCACTCCGGCGCGGGCCGCCACCCGGTCCCGCACGCTCCCCCGCGCCCTGCCCGGCGGCGGTGATCTCGGACCGAACGTGCTCGTCTTCGACCCGTCCACCCCGGACATCCAGGCCAGGCTGGACCAGGTCTTCCACCAGCAGGAGTCGGCCCAGTTCGGCAGCGGCCGCTACGCTCTGCTGTTCAAACCCGGCACCTACAACGGCCTCAACGCCCAGATCGGCTTCTACACCTCCATCGCCGGCCTCGGCCTCTCCCCCGACGACACGACGATCAACGGGGACGTCACGGTCGACGCGGGCTGGTTCAACGGCAACGCCACCCAGAACTTCTGGCGTTCTGCGGAGAACCTGGCCCTGACACCCGCCAGTGGCACCAACCGGTGGGCGGTGGCACAGGCCGCGCCGTTCCGCCGTATGCACGTACGCGGCGGCCTCAACCTGGCGCCGTCCGGCTACGGCTGGGCCAGCGGCGGCTACATCGCGGACAGCCGGATCGACGGCCAGGTCGGGCCGTACTCGCAGCAGCAGTGGTACACCCGCGACAGCGTGATCGGCAGCTGGCTCAACGGCGTGTGGAACATGGTGTTCTCCGGCGTCCAGGGCGCCCCGGCGCAGAGCTTCCCCAACCCGCCGTACACCACCCTCGACACCACACCGGTCTCCCGTGAGAAACCGTTCCTGTACGTCAGCGGCAGCGAGTTCCGGGTCTTCCTGCCCGAGAAACGCACGAACGCGCGGGGTGTCACCTGGGGCAACGGCACCCCGCGGGGCACGTCCCTGCCGCTGTCGCGGTTCTACGTCGCGAAGCCCGGCGTCAGCGCGGCGACCCTCAACCAGGCCCTCGCCCAGGGACTCCACCTGCTGCTGACCCCGGGCATCTACCACGTGGACCAGCCGATCCAGGTGGACCGCCCCAACACAGTGGTGTTGGGCCTCGGTTACGCGACGTTGGTGCCCGACAACGGCGCCTCGGTGATGAAGGTGGCCGACGTCGACGGTGTACGGCTCGCCGGGTTCCTGATCGACGCCGGCCCGGTCAACTCCTCGACGCTGCTGGAGGTCGGCCCGCAGGGCGCGGCGAAGGACCACTCGGCCAATCCGACCACGGTGCAGGACGTGTTCGTGCGCATCGGCGGCGCGGGCGCCGGCAAGGCGACCACGAGCATGGTGATCAACAGCCGGCACACCATCGTCGACCACACCTGGCTGTGGCGCGCCGACCACGGCACCGGCGTCGGCTGGGAGACCAACCGCGCGGACTACGGCATCGTCGTGAACGGCGACGACGTGCTGTGCACCGGCCTGTTCGTGGAGCACTTCAACAAGTACGACGTGCAGTGGTACGGGCAGCGGGGCCGCACGATCTTCTTCCAGAACGAGAAGGCGTACGACGCCCCGAACCAGGCCGCCGTCCAGAACGGTCCGGTCAAGGGCTACGCCGCCTACAAGGTCGGCGACCAGGTCACCACCCACGAGGGCTGGGGCCTGGGCAGCTACTGCTACTACAACGTGGACCCGACCATCGTGCAGCACAACGGCTTCTCGGCGCCCGCCGCGCCCGGGGTGAGGTTCCACGACCTGCTCGTGGTCTCGCTGGGCGGCCAGGGCCAGTACGAGCACGTCATCAACGAGACCGGCGCGCCGACGTCGGGCACCTCCACCACCCCGTCGACCGTGGTGTCGTACCCCTGAGCTTGTCGTTCGAGGTCCTGGTCCGACACGCGATTCGAACTTGATTGCGCACCTGGGCGTTCGCCGGACATCGGGCGGCCCCGGTCTGATCCTGTGCTCCGACCAGGACCACGCGATCAGACCGGGGCCGTAGAGATGAGTGTGCTGCAACGGCCGGGCAGGCGAGAGGCGTTCGCGACGCCGTCATGCTTCCGGGCGGGAGCTCTACGACTGCCTGAGCGGCCGCCGGGACGCCCTGTTCGAGCTGACCGACGCACTGCTGTGCACCGACGGCCCGGTCAAGACCCTGGTCGACCCGGCGCTCGCGCCGGAACATCTTGTCATAGCGCGTGGCCACGGCACGGTGCCTTTTGAGGCCTGGCCATCGCCCACCGCCTGACCGGCCTCCTCGCAGCGCGCATCACCGTCCGGGGACGGGGACCGGAGGGCGGAGCCTGCTTCACCGTGCGGCTGCCGCCCCACCCCGGCACGTCACCGGCGAAGACCGGCTCCGCGAACACCCGCTCCGGCGATCCCCGAACGCCTGCCCGGGGGGGGCCCGCGGGCCCGGGCGGGGCGGGGGGGCGCCGCCGCGCCGGGC